>NZ_JAAKZX010000042.1 GCF_011045025.1 Streptomyces ureilyticus | reverse complement strand
GCCCCCGCGAGCCGGTCAGCGTGCCGCGCACGTCACGGACGCCCCCCGCGGCGCCCGTCTACCTGGCGCCCGGCCCGCACACGAGCCGCGCGGAGCGCACGCCGGTGACGCCCGCCGGCAGCCGCAGGCCCCCGCACTCGGAGCGAGTGACACGTGGCACCCAGCACAGCAGCCAGCCGCGCCCCGTGACGGGCGGCTGAGCAGCAGGCACAGAAGACAGAGCGAACAGCGGGGACGGTACGCACACGCCACTCCCCGCATGGCGAAGGCCCTCGGCTCCGGGAGCCGAGGGCCTTCGCCATGCGGACAGTAGGGGCCTTCAGCCCTTCCAGCAGCGCTTCACGACGCCATCGCTGACCTCGAAGTTCAAGCGACCGCTCAGGTATTCCATGGTGATCATCGCGCCCGGCGGCAGCGACCTCACGGTGGACCAGCCGCGCTCACGCGCGCGCTGCTCCGCGCCACTCGCCTCCAGACCGACGTACGTGTCCGGATTGTCCTGGGGCTCTGCGGATGGAGTGGGAATCGGTGCCATGCCGCCACGTTAGGCGCCGGAATGCGGACGGGGAAGCCCGCTAGCCGCCACGATCCGTCACCGGTACCTCTCCGGTCACGCTTCTGTCACAGGATCACGACACTCGATTCGACCGCCGTGACATCTGCCGCATGGCAGCGGGGAGTCACACGAACGGGCGGTTCCCGAAGCGTTTCGCGCACTGCCGAACGTAATTCCTGACTAGCTTGACGGCGATCCGAATAGGCCCGAGGGAACCCGGCGGAATGCGGGGCCCACTCGGTGCGTACGCCTTTCCGTTCCGAATCCGTGGTGCGTCCCGAATGGGGACGCACCACAGGAAATACATAGTTCAAGCACAGATCCGACGTACGCCCCCTGTCGGAGCGCCGCGCGACACGAGCATCATGGCGTGAGCTTCGGGAAGCCCAGGGCGCGATGAGCGAGGGGGCAGCGATGGGCACGGATACCGCGCAGGCACCGGTCCGGGCCGTACCGGTGAGGCAGCCCGGGCGGTTGATCGTCGACTGGCTCACCACCACCGATCACAAGAAGATCGGCCATCTCTACCTGATCACGTCGTTCGCGTTCTTCCTGGCCGGCGGTCTGATGGCGCTGCTGATGCGGGCCGAGCTCGCCCGTCCGGGCACGCAGCTGATCGACAACAACCAGTTCAACCAGATGTTCACCATGCACGGCACGATCATGCTGCTGCTCTTCGCGACGCCCACCTTCGCCGGTTTCGCCAACGAGATCATGCCGCTGCAGATCGGCGCCCCCGACGTGGCCTTCCCGCGCCTGAACATGCTGTCGTACTGGCTGTTCCTCTTCGGCGGTCTGATCGTGCTGGGCTCGCTGCTGGTGCCGGAGGGTCCCGCAAACTTCGGCTGGTTCGCCTATGCCCCGCTCAACAGCCTGGAACGGTCGCCCGGCATCGGTGCCGACATGTGGATCATGGGGCTGGCGCTGGCCGGTTTCGGCACGATCCTCGGCGCGGTGAACTTCCTGACGACCATCGTCGGGATGCGCGCCCCCGGCATGACGATGTTCCGGATGCCGATCTTCGTCTGGAACACGCTGTTCACGTCGATCCTCATCCTGATGGCGTTCCCGGTGCTCGCCGCGGCGCTGCTGGTCCTGGAGGCGGACCGGCGGTTCGGCTCGCAGGTCTTCGCCTCGGCCAACGGCGGGGCGCTGCTGTGGCAGCACCTCTTCTGGTTCTTCGGGCATCCGGAGGTCTACATCATCGCGCTGCCGTTCTTCGGCATCGTCACGGAGATCCTGCCGGTGTTCAGCCGGAAGCCGATCTTCGGTTATCTGACGCTGGTCGGCGCGACGATGGCGATCACGGGTCTGTCGGTGGTCGTGTGGGCGCACCACATGTTCGCGACGGGAGCGGTGCTGCTGCCGTTCTTCTCCTTCATGTCGTTCCTGATCGCGGTGCCGACGGGGGTGAAGTTCTTCAACTGGACCGGCACCATGCTCAAGGGGTCCCTGTCCTTCGAGACGCCCATGCTGTGGTCCACGGGCTTCCTGGTGACCTTCCTGTTCGGCGGGCTGAGCGGGGTGATCCTGGCGTCACCGCCGCTGGACTTCCATGTCACGGACACCTACTTCGTGGTGGCGCACTTCCACTACGTGGTGTTCGGCACCGTCGTCTTCGCGACCTTCGCCGGCTTCTACTTCTGGTGGCCGAAGTTCACCGGGAAACTGCTCGACGAGCGGCTCGGCAAGATCCACTTCTGGACGCTCTTCGTCGGCTTCCACGTCACGTTCCTGGTGCAGCACTGGCTGGGCGCGGAGGGCATGCCGCGCCGGTACGCGGACTATCTGGCCGCCGACGGCTTTACGGCGCTCAACACCGTCTCGACGATCGGCTCGTTCCTGCTCGGCCTGTCGACGCTGCCGTTCCTCTACAACGTCTGGAAGACGGCCAAGTACGGCGAGAAGGTGGGGGTCGACGACCCCTGGGGCTTCGGCCGCTCGATGGAGTGGGCGACCTCCTGCCCGCCGCCCCGGCACAACTTCCTCACGCTGCCCAAGGTCCGCTCCGAATCCCCGGCCTTCGACCTCCACCACCCGCAGTTCGCGGCGATCACGCCGCCCCAGACCCGGTCAGGTCAGGAGCGCTTCAACCCTCCGCAGTGACCGTCACCGACAGGTCGTTGTCCGCCGTGTAGTACGGCCCCGCCATCGCGTCGCCCTGCTCCGTCTTCAGCGCGACCTTCGGATAGGTGAAGATCGGCTTCTTGTCGGCGACGTCGTCGAGCAGCCGGGCGATCCGTAACCGCGGCCCGTTCTCCCCCGCCGGGCGCAGCCACAGGTCCCAGATGCCCTCCGTCAGGGCGCCGTAGTCGACCGTGAAGCGGAACTCGGTCCGGTCAGCCGTGATGTCGGCTCGCAGCGGGGTCGCCGGTGCGTGACGGGCGCGTACTTCGGCGTACGCGTCCGGCGTGAGCGTCTCGCCGTACAGCCGGCCTCGTACGCTCAACTCCCCCTCCTTGACGTACAGTTCGCCCGCCTCGGCGTGCGGGGCGCGCAGCCAGCTGCGGACGGTGAGGTTGCCGTGCTTGGTGGCGTACGGGATGCGGACGGCGATGCGGCCGGCGGTGTCGTCGTCGGGGACGCGGTCGACGAGCGAGCGCAGGTCGTTGACGCCGGGCACCAGGCGCTGCGGCTCGCCGTCGGACAGTTGGGCGTAGGCGTCCCAGCGGCCTTCGGGCAGTTCGACGCTGCTGGGCAGCGCGGCGCGCAGCCGGTCGTCGGCGGTCGGCGTGAGCGGCAGGCTGACCTCCCCCTCGCCGCCCCGGCGGCGCAGCAGCAGGTGCGCGGTGCCGGCCCGGGCGGACCCGGTGAGGTCGAAGGTGAGCCCGCCCGCGGAGTCGGCGATGCAGTCGGCGCGCGGGGGCATGGCGGCGCCCTCGTCGGTGTGCTGGGGCGCGGGCTGCGGAGCCAGCGTCATGCGGTGTGCCCCTTCTTGAGTACCGTGCGTCCGGCATCCCGAACGGCATACGCGCCACCGAGCAGCGCTGCGCGGGTGCGGTGCAGTGAGCCGCGCATCCGGCCACCCGTCGAGCCGCCGCCACGGGCGGCCAGGCCGGAGAACAGCGACTCGTAGCGTTCGGCGATCCGGCTCGGGTCGAAGCGCTCGGAGTCCTTGAGGGCCGCGCTCGCCATCTGGTGGCGGAGTGCGTCGTCGTTGATCAGCTCGAGGAGGCCGTCGGCGATGGCCTTGACGCTGCCGACCTTGACGAGGCGTCCGTCGACACCGTTGTCGATGATCTCCCCCGGGCCGTGCGGACAGTCCGTGGAGACGACGGGCAGACCGCAGCGCATGGCCTCGACGATCGTCATGCCGAAGCTCTCCAGGCTGGAGGTGACGGCGGCTACGGAGCCCTTGGTCCACTCGGGCTCGATGGGGTGGGCGGGGCCCATCAGATAGACGTGGTTGTAGAGCCCGAGGTCGTCGATGAGGGCGCGCAGCTTGTCCTTCTGCTTGCCGCCGCCGTATATCCGCAGGCGCCAGTCGGGCCGCTCTCCGCGTACCCGGTCGAAGGCCTTGATCAGCAGGTCGTACCGCTTGACCGGGGCGAGCCGCCCGGCTGCCACGACCCACTTGCCGGAGCCGTCCGCGGGCTGGACGCCGGGCGCGGGCACGGAGTTGGGCACGGCCTCGACGCGTACGCCGGGCAGCCGCATCTTCTTGCGGTACGCGCCGGCATCCGCCTCGGTGGTCGTCGTGAGCGCGTCGAGCCGGGGATAGACGCCGCGCAGCTCCTCGCGCAGGGCGGCCGAGTGGCTGTCGAGCGTGAGGTGCTCCTGGCCGACCCGGATCGGGCCGCGCCGCGTCTCCCTGGCCAGATGCACGTTCAGGCCGGGCCTGGTGCCGACCACGACATCGGCGTCGACCTGCGCGAGGTGCTCGGCGATACGGCGGTCCGTGAGGGCGCTGTACTGGTCGTAGCGGCCCTCCGCACGCGGGAAGACCCTGGCAGGACGCTTGTTGTCGGGGTCCTCGCCCTCGTAACCCGGGCTCTCCTTGCGGAGGTCGACGAGGTGGCGCAGACGGACGCGGGGGTCGGGTGCGAAGACCGGCTCGTCGCGGTGGCGGAACACCGAGACGATCTCGACGTCATGCTGCTCGGCCAGAGTGCCGGCGATGTTGTACGTCGTCCGGATCGTCCCCCCGATCCCGTACGCGTTGTGTATGAGGAAAGAAATATGCATGCGTCCCCGAATCCCCTGTCTCGTCCGCTACCGCGTGGTTAGACCTGGGCCACCGGGAGATGGTTGGCCTCTATTATCACCTTGTTCCCAAAGAGTTTCGCTTTTGGGTCCAGATGTACGGAACCCTTCGTCAACTTCACGCATCCGGGCTAGTAACGGACATCGCAGGGATCGTGAACCTCAGGGCTCGTAGGCCAGCTGCGGTACGTCGAAACAGTTGCCGTTCATGTCGTCCTGGCTCACCCATCCCTCCGCGTCCCCCCAACGGGCCACGGACACACAGGTCCTGCGGGTCTCCGGGGGCTCGGGCAGGCGCTCGTAAGTGACGGGCAGCAGCAGGCCGTCGGCGGTATACGGTTTCCCGTCGGCCACGAAGCGGTCGACACACGCGCGCGTGATGCCCGTTTCCGCGCAGGAGTCGGCCGCGTCCGTGAACCACATCGCCGCCGCCCAGCCCTCCAGCTGCCACTGGGAATGGGTCTTGAGGTCCTTCGTGGCATCGCGGAACTCCCGTACGGCCTCATGGTCCGTGTCCTCGAAGTTGCGGCTGGAGCCCGTCGCCCACAGGGCGTTGCGGCAGCGCGGCGAGTCCTTGTAGTCCTCGCGGACCTTGGACGACCAGTTCTGCACATTGGTGACCTTGGCGAGGACCTCGGCGCCGACGTCGTCCATGGCCTTGCACAGCTGGGCGTTGCCGTACGAGTCGATCGCGTCGAAGACCAGGTCGGCGCCCTGCTCCTTCAGGTCGGCCGCCACGGCGCGGAAGTTGGGCAGCGAGAAGTCGACCTGCTCGGTGACCACCTTGTAGCCCTCGGCCTTCAGGCCCCGGGTGATGAGCCGCGCGTACGCGGCCGAGGCCGGCTGGTTGTAGGAGACAACCGCCGCCGTACGGGCGCCCTGCTCACGCTTGAAGTAGCGGTAGACCTCCGTACCGCCGTACAACTTGCCGTCCCAGCCGGGCTTTCCGTCCCGTGGCGCGAGGCTGCCGTAGATGCTGTAGAGGTGCGGATACGTGTCGTACGCCGGGCCGATGGGCTGTCCGCCGATGTCGGGCACGCGCGCGCGTGAGACACGGGAAGCGCCCGCGTAGTCGAGGGACGAGCCCGCGACCAGGGCGACGACCTTCTCCTCGTCGAGGAGCTTGTGCACGCACTCGTTGTTGCCGACGCCGCTGCCGCCGTCGTCGCACGTACGGACCTCGACCTGGCGGCCGTCGATGCCGCCGCGCGCGTTCAGCCGCTCGAAATAGGCCTTCGCGCCGTCGCGGGGGCCGGTGAACGCGTCGCCGCCGACCGGGCTGGTGGCGCTGGTGATGATGCCGACGCGGACCGGCTCGCCGCCCGCCCGCGTGGGGGCGTTGTCGTCGGGCCGGTTCTCGAAGTCGCTCTCCGGGAGGCGGCTGCCGCAGGCCGTGCCCAGCAGGAGCAGCAGGCCCGCGACGGCGCACTCAGCAGCCCGGAAGCGGCGACGCATTACCGCTCAGCCCGACCAGGCCGCACAGCGTCTTGACGGAGACCTTCCACACGTCGTCCTGCTCGACGGCCGTACCGGTGGCGTCGGGCATGACGGTGGCGCCCTTCAGGGTGAGGGTGTACGTCACGTTCGCCTCGGTCGCCGAGGTGAACTCGACCTTGTTGACCTCCGCCTGCACCTGCCCGCCGCGCTGGTCTCCGCTGAAGGCTTGCAGGACCGGGGCCATCTGGTCGCCGTTCTCCAGATAGTCCTGCTTGTCCTTGAGGGGGGTGGCGGGGTCGAAGAACTTCACCCAGTTCTCCTTGATCTCCCGCTCCGCCGCCGCGGCGTCCTCCGGCGCCGTGGGGCTCTCTTCGGCGGGGGTGGGTTCCTGCTCCACCGTGGGCGTCGCCGGCGTCGTGTCGCCGCCGCCACTGTCGTCCCCGCAGGCCGTGAGGGCCGGGCCCGCCACCAGGACGGCGGCCGCCAGCCACGCCGCCGTACGCCGTCCGGGACCATGCATCCGCTTGCCGCTTCCCCGCCTAGGGCGCTTCTGATGGATATCCGTGGAGGAAGGAGCGGCGTCCGGTGCGTGCGATCGGCGTGCGGTGTGAAGGGTCATGTGGCGGAGCCACCTGTCCCTTTGCGCCGTGCGGCATGGGGGTCCCCCCGCTCGAGCGGAGCCGAGAGTGGGGGAGTGCGTGCTGGGCGTCGTGACGCCGCGGAGATCCATCAGGAGTGCCCTAGGGTCGCTGCCGAGAACCATCTGGCTCACCACCGGGTGTCGGTCCGGGCCATCAGCGCCCGGTTCTTTCAGGGTCAGCTTCCACAGGGCATAGTGCAAGCCATTGGCTGGCATGGACAGACACGTGACAGACACATGACGTGGGAGCTCCGATGCGGACTGCTCGACTGCGGACTGTGCACCCCGTCCTCTGGGCCGGGTGGGCGGCGCTCGCCGCCGGAGCGGTGCTGTGCGTCATTGGCTGGTACGGGATCTCGGGCGAGCGGTTCGCCGAGCGGCAGCTGCCCTATCTCGCGTCCTGCACGGTGCCCGGCGCCGCGCTGATCATCGCGGGCTCCGTGCTGCTCACCCACGGCAGGAACGCCCTCGCGGCGGCGCGCGTGGAGGAGTTGTACGGGCTCCTGGTGGCCGCCGAGCCCGCCGACGCCGACGAGTCCGGGCAGGCTGCCCTGGCGCCCGTCGCCGTCAGCGGTGAGCTGCTGATGGTGCCGGGCGGCACGCTGTGGCACCGGGACGACTGCCCCCTGGTCGCCGGGAAGCCGGACGCTCTGCCGGTCGACTCGCGGGTCCTCGCGCGCGGGGAACTGGATCCCTGCCCGATCTGCGAGCCCGCCGCCTCGGACGACCGGTCGTCCGAGGCGGGCGACTGATGGCGTCACTGACGTACGACCTCACGCTCGCCGGGCTCTCCGTCGGCGCCGCCGCCGCGCTCACCGGGATCGGACTGATCGTCACCCACCGGGCGACCGGCGTGCTCAACTTCGCGCACGGCGCGATCGCGATGGTGTGCGCCTATCTGCTGCGCCAGCTCACGGTCGAGTGGGACTGGCCGCTCCCGCTCGCCGCCGCCCTCACCCTGCTCGTGGTGGCGCCGGGCATCGGCCTGGTCCTGGAACGCTTCGTCTTCCGTCCACTGTCCGTCCTGGGCAGCGATCCGGCGCAGACGCTGGTCGCCTCGATCGGCGTGTTCGTGCTGCTGGTCGGCGGGGCGGCGCTGATCTGGGGTCCTGGCGCCCACTCGGACGCGCCGACGCTCGTAGCGGCGGATCCCTGGGGGCAGTTGACGGTGACGCTGGTCCTGGCCGTGGGTGTGGGGGCACTGACCCGCTGGACGCGCTTCGGCCGGGAGCTGCGGGCCGTCGTCGACGACCGCTCACTCGCCGTGCTCGGCGGCATCGACGCGGACCGGGTGGCCGCGGCGGGCTGGGCCTTCGGCTCGTTCACGGCGGGACTGACGGGGGTACTCCTGGCGCCATACGTACGCCTTGATCCGTACGGTCTGCCGCTGCTGGTCATGGAGGTGGTGGCGGTCGCGGTGGCCGCCCGGATGCGCAACCTGCCGGTGGCCGTGGTGGTGGCGCTGGGCATCGGAGTCGCGCAGAGCCAGCTGACGCGACTCCACCCGTCGGGCTGGCGCGAGCCGCTGGTGCAGGCGCTGGGGGCGAACCTCTTCGTCGTCGCGCTGTTGGTCACGGCGCTGGTGCTGCCGGGGATCGGCGCCCGGGACGCACTGCCGCGCACGGCGACGGCGCGGGTGGCGACGCCACCGGGCGCGTGGATAGTGGCCGTGGTCCTCTTCCTGATCCCCCTGGGCTTCGCGGGTCAGGACCTGCATACGTCCGTGCAGGTCCCGGCACTGGGCGTAGTGCTGCTCTCCCTGGTGGTGGTGACGGGCCGCGGCGGCCAGATCTCGCTCGGTCAGGCGGCGTACGCGGGCCTCGGCGCCCTCTTCACGGCCCTGCTCGCGGCGGGCCGCTTCCCCGGCCTGCCGGAACTTCCCGAACTGGCCGCGCTGCTGGTCGCCGTCCTGCTGGTGGCTCCGCTGGGCCTGCTGACCGGATGGCCCGCCATCAGCCGGCACGGTCTGGCCCTGGCCCTCGCGACCTTCGCGGTGGGCGTCGGCGTCAGCCGCTTCGTCTTCGCCCAGCCGTACGCGACGGCGGGCCTGACGCTGGGCCGCCCGGCGGGCTTCGAGAACGACCGCACGTACTACGTACTCGAACTCGGCCTCCTGGCAGGCGCGTTGCTCGCCGCGCACGCACTGCGCCGGGGCCGCACGGGTCGCGCCCTGGCGGCAATGCGCGACCACGAGGCGGGCGCGTCGGCGGCGGGCGTCCGCGTGCCCGCGCTGAAGCTGACGGCCTTCGTGGCGGGCGCGGCCCTGGCCGCCCTCGGCGGCGGCATGCTCGGCATGGGCCTGCGCGCTTTCGACCCCACCGCGTACGACCCCGTACGCGGCCTCCTCTGGTTCGCCGCGATCGTCGTCCTGGGCGCCGACAGCGTCCTCGGCGCGCTGGCCGCGGCGGCCCTCCTGGTAGGCCTGGACGCAGGCACCCGCGGCGGCGTGGCCGCCGCCCTGATCGGTCTCCTGGCGGTACTGGTGGGCCGCTTCCCGGGCGGCCCCTACGAGGCACTGCGCCTGGCCGCAGAACGCCTCCGGCTACGCCGAGAGGCGACGCTCACACCGCTGGGGGCGAGGGTACGGAGACGGCTCCGGCCGACGCCGCCCGCGCCACGCCGGTCGTCGCGGGTCGCGGCGCGGGCTACGGGGGTTTCGGCGGGGGCATCCGGGCCCGCTGGGGCAGGCGGTGCCACGGAGTCGGGCGCCCTGGGCGGTACGGCCCGACGGGGCACGGCCTACGGCCCGAGCGCGACACCTGAACCGGGCGGAAAAGCCACCGGCCCCGCCGAAGCCAGCGGCCCAGAAGACTCAACCCGCCCGGGCACAACCCACGGCCCCAGCGGGACACCTGAACCGGGCAGCACGCCAATCGGCCCAGACCGCACGGCGCCTGGCCGAACCGGGGAACCTGGAGCGCCAGGCCCGACCGAGGCACCCGGCCCCGCCGAGACCCACGGCCCAGAAAACTCAGCCCGCCCCGGCGCAACCCACGGCCCGAACGGGACACCTGAACCGGGCAGCACGCCAATCGGCCCAGACCGCACGGCGCCTGGCCGAACCGGGGAACCTGGAGCGCCAGGACCGGCCGAGGCAGGCGGTCCCGCCGACGCGATCAGCCCCGCCGAAGCCCGTGGCCCAGAGGACTCAGCCCGACCAGGCACAACCCACGGCCCGAACGGGACGCCTGAACCGGGCAGCACGCCAATCGGCCCCGGCCGCACGGCACCTGACCGAACCGGGCGGCCGGGGACGCCAGCGGCACCCGGCCCCGCCGCTGGGGCGATCAGCCCCACTGGAGCCGACGGCACTGAAGGCTCACCCCGCCCAGGCACAACCCACGGCCCGAGCGAAACACCCGAACCGGGCGGGAAGGCCACCGGTCGTGGCCGCACGGCGCCTGGTCGAACCGGAGAGCCTGGGCCGCCAGGCCCGGCGGAGGCAGGCGGGCCTGGCCGGCCAAGCGGTCCAGGCGCCCCAACCGCCCACGGCCCCGCGTCGCCCCCCAAACCGCGGGGCGAGCCGGTCGGCCGTCTGCTCCGCGCCCGCGGCCTGCGCGTCACCTACGGCGGCTTCACCGCCCTCGACGGGGTCGATCTCGAGCTCCGCCCGGGCACGGTCACCGCCGTCGTCGGTCCTAACGGGGCCGGGAAGAGCACCCTGTTTCACTGTCTCGCCGGGACCGTGCGGCCGGACGCGGGGCGGGTCATGTTGGGGGAGCGGGATGTGACCCGGCTGCCGGCGCACGCCCGTACGCGGCTCGGTGTGGCGCGGACGTTTCAGCAGCTTGCCGTTTTCCCTACGTTGACGGTGGCCGAGAACGTGCGGGTCGGGGCCGAGCAGGGGCGCGTCGTGGATCCGGGCGCCGTGGAGCGCGTGTCGCGGCTGCTCGGGCTCGACGGGGCGGTACGGGCCTTGCCCGCGGCGGGGCTGCCGACCGGCACCCTGCGGCGTGTGGAACTCGCCCGGGCACTGGCGGGCAGCCCGCGTGTCCTGCTCCTCGACGAGCCCGCTGCCGGGCTCGACACGGGCGAAGTGGCCGCGCTGGCCCGCGTGTTGCGGGCCCTCGCCGCCGACGGCATGGCCCTGCTCGTCGTCGAGCACGACCTCGACCTGGTGGCCGATTTGGCCCACACCGTGCACGTCATGACGGCGGGCCGCATCGTGGCCTCCGGCCCCGCCGGCCACGTACTCGACCACCTCGAAGGCCTCGACGCGGCGGTTGAACGATGAACACCGGTATTTCGCTGCGCCACGCGCGCGTGCGGTACGGCCCGCTGGAGGCCCTGCACGGCGTGACCCTCCTGGCGCCCGCCCCCGGCCTCACCGTCCTGCTCGGCCGCAACGGCTCGGGCCGTACGACCGCGCTGCGCGCCCTCGCCGGCACCGTCCCCCTGTCCCGCGGCGCCGTGGTGTGGGACGGCACCGACGTGACGCGGATGCCCGCATACGAACGGGCCCGCCGCGGACTGTGCCTGGTGCCGGAGCGGCAGGCCGTCTTCGGCTCGCTCACCGTCCGCGAGAACCTCGAACTCGCGGCGACCGGCGGCCGCTTCGCACCCGCCCTCGACGCCTACCCCGCACTGCACCCCCTGCTCGACAGGAAGGCCGGCACCCTCTCCGGCGGAGAGCAACGCATGCTCGCCCTCTCCCGCGCCCTCCTGGCACGCGCGCGCGTGGTGCTCGTCGACGAACCCGCGCAGGGCATGTCACCGCCAGTCGCGGCTCGCACGTACGAACTGCTCGGCGGCCTCGACGCCTGTGTGATCGTGGCCGAACAGCGACTGCCGCCCGGCCTGGTCGGCAGGGCGGCAGTCGTGTACGAACTCCGGCGTGGCGAGGTCGTGTTCAGCGGCGAGGCGGCGGAGTGGGCAGCGGCGGACCCATCAGCACCGGACCGGGAGTGACCGCCCGGCCGGAGGCGGCCCCCTTGGGGAGGCTCAGCATCATGCCGGGAGTCAGCCGGTTCGGATCCTTCCCGACGGTCTGCTTGTTGAGCTGGTAGAGCGCCTGCCAGCCACCCTTGATCTTGTAGCGGTGGGCAAGTGACGAGAGCGTGTCGCCGGGCTTCACCACATGCGCCCGGCCCGTGAGTCCGTACCTCTTGGAGCAGACGGGCCACGCCTCCCATCCCTGGACGCTCAGCACTTCCTGGGCGACGGTGATCTGCTCCTGACGGGTGGCCAGATCCGCGCGCCTCGCATACTTCAGGCCGCCGAACTGCTCCCAGGTGGACTGCCGGAACTGCAGCCCTCCGTAGAAGCCGTTTCCGGTGTTCACATCCCAGCGGCCACTGCTCTCGCAATGGGCGACACAGCCCCACGGCCACTGGTCTTTCGTGCAGTCGGACGCCGTCCGGGCCCCGCCCGGAGGACCGGACGCCGGAAGCGGTGGCGCGGGGGCCGCCTCGG
The DNA here is from genome assembly GCF_011045025.1 of Streptomyces ureilyticus. GTDB lineage: Bacteria > Actinomycetota > Actinomycetes > Streptomycetales > Streptomycetaceae > Streptomyces > Streptomyces ureilyticus. Next base: position 42,287 of record NZ_JAAKZX010000042.1, on the reverse strand, counting down.
CGGGGGCGAGCAGGGTCAGGGCTACGGCGACGACAGCCGCGTACCACATGCGCTTGATCAGCATTCGGCCACGCTAAGCAGGCGGCAAAGGTGGTCCGTTGAGCCGCGCCTGAGGCGGGTGGGGCCCCACCCGGTCGGAGGACCGGATGGGGCCCGATGCCCCGAGGGCAGGGGGAGCAGAGGGCTCAGAGATTGAGCCGCTGCCCGGGGACGATCATGTTGGGATCGGTGCCGATGGCGGCCCTGTTGGCGGCGAAGATCCGCTCCCAGGTGGTCCCGTGCCGCGCGGCTATGGCGCTCAGCGTGTCGCCGGCGCGGACGGTGTAGTCGCCGCGGGACGCGTCGCGGCCGGGGTGGCTGGTCGAGCGGGCCGGCGCCTTCGACGGCTTCGCGGGCTTGGACGGGGCGGCCTTGGTGCCGGGCGTGGGGGCGGCGGGCGCGCTGCCGGACGCGCCGGCCCGCGAGGAGCAGGTGGGCCAGGCGCCCCAGCCCTGCGCGCGCTGCACCTTGGTGGCCACAGCGATCTGCTGCGCCTTGGAGGCCTTGTCGGCGGTCGACGCGTAGGCCGTGCCGCCGTACGCGCGCCAGGTGGCCGCGGAGAACTGGAGTCCTCCGTAGTAGCCGTTACCGGTGTTGATGTGCCAGTTGTTGCCGCTCTCGCACTGGGCGATGCGGTCCCACACTCCGCTGTCCGCCGCCGCGGCGTTGCTGCCGGCGGCGAGCAGTCCGAGGGGGGCGAGCAGGGCCGCCCCGGCGAAGACCGCGGTCGTACGTACCTTGCGAGTGGTGTCGGCACAATCGGACATGTAGTTCCCTCTCGAAGGACTCGGGGTCCCCCAAGGCGGGACGGAACTCGCCGCCCTTTGGCCGCGGTTGCTCCGGTCCGCCCCGTCCGCCGACGGTGGTGCTTCGAGCTGGCTGTGGTGCGGCCGGCGGACGTACCCGAGCGGTGCTCGTTGCACACGGCCGAGGAATCTATGGAGGTGCGCGGCCCTATATCAACCAAATCCTTGTCATTCCAGGCCAGTTCGCCGTTACCAGCAGTATCGGCGAATTCCAGCCACCCACTTCATTCGCCGATATCCGGATTTGTCTACCCTGTCTCCTGACGATCTGTGACTCACCTCACCGAATCAACTTCCTTGGATTTCCGAGGAGTTGGCATGGAGTAGCAGATTCCGCAGCCGGATTCACCGTGCGCGCAGGATGGTGCGATTCCGTTCGCTCCCGGGCGTGACTCCGGCCACAGATCGTCCGTTGTCTTCTTCATGAACCGGGAACCCTCCCGCTTCATGAGCCGGGAGCCGCCCGGCGACGCACGCACCGCATCCCGAGGAGCCACCCGTGCCGCGCATGCTCGACGTCAGCGACGACGTACGCGCCGAGATCGGCGACGAAGAAGCCGACCGGCTGCTCGCCGGAGAGAACGCCCCGGGCAGTTACGACTGCACGTCCTGCCGCACCCCGGGCGACTCGGAACAGGAGCGCACCAGCACCGTCCTGTTCATCGGCGAGGAGACCGCCGTCCTCGCCTTCGCCCACGCCACCTGCCTGCCCTCGCAGGTCGTCCAGGTCACCGAGGAGCAGCTGCAGGGAGCCGTCCGCTCGATCACCGGACAGGACTCGATCACGGGGCAGGACTCGGTCACCGGGCACGAGCGCCCCTCCGAGGTCCTGCCGGAGCAGGCCGTCCTCGGCGTCACCAGCGGACTCGTCCTGCTCGGCGGCGAGTTGCACCCCGCGCTCGTGGTCGAGCCGACCGGGCCCATCGCGCGCCCCGGGGCGGGAGGCGGCGGTGACGACTTCCTGCCGCTCCTCATCGAGCAGGGTTTCATGCCGCTGCCCCAGCTGACCGAGGTGCCGCGCGTGCTGCACGGCTGGTCCGTGCTGCTCGCCATGGGCCAGCTGCACGCGGTCCTGCAGCCCGGCACCGGTGGCGGCTCGCCCGTCGCCTGGTGGCAGGCCCACCAGCCGCTCCAGGTCACCGACAGCTGGCGGCAGGCCGCCAACAAGCACCAGCAGGTGCTGCTGTTCGCGGCCCCCGCCGGCTCGATCGGCCGCCAGCCCCGCGAGGACCTGCTCCGCGAGGCCCTCGACAAGGCGGCGGCGAACGGGAAGCTGGTGGCTTGCGCGATGCCGCTTGCTGGAACGTGAACGCTCCGCTGGGCTCGGGGTATTGAGACCGGTGGGTCAACTGCGGGTCTGTTGGGGCTGGTCGCTCCCCCGCTCTCGGCTTCTCCCCCAGTGCCTTAAGGGCCTGGGGGGCCCCCAGAGCGGGGGGACCCCCATCGCGGCGTAGCCGCATATGTCACAGCCCCGCACCGTTAGCGGCCCGGGGTCGTTGGCACGTACGTGCACACCTACGACTCCCCTCGCCGCCTGCCGTACACCGCTCCGATCCCGGCCATGCGGCCGGCGCAGGACTCCTCCGGTCATTCGGCCACGCCGATCTACGACGCGCTCTACGCGGAGTTCCGCCGGTCCTTCCGTGCCCTGCCGGGCGATCGCAGCGGCGAGGAGGAGCTGGGCTTCACCGCCTTCGGGACCGTGCAGAACGCGAGCGGACGTCCGGCCTCACGCAGCCGCGGCACCGGCATCTGGCAGCCGGTCGCGCGGCAGCACGCCTCGGGGCTGATCCCGGCGCTGCCGCCCTGGCCACGTAAGGAACGCTGACGCGGCTGCTCGTACATCTCGCACATACGGAGCATCTCGCACGTACGGAAAGGGCCCCCTGCATCAGCAGGGGGCCCTTTCCACGCGCTCAACTCGCAGCAGGCGCCCGTTACTTCTTCTTGCCGCGCTTCTCGCGCACCCTTACGGAGATATGGATCGGCGTCCCCTCGAAGCCGAACTCCTCGCGCAGGCGGCGCTCGACGAAGCGCCGGTAGCCGTGCTCGATGAAGCCGGACGAGAAGAGCACGAACCGCGGGGGCTTTGTGCCCGCCTGCGTGCCGAACAGAATGCGGGGCTGCTTGCCGCCCCGGATCGGGTGCGGGTGTGAGGCGACCAGCTCGCCGAGGAAGGCGTTCAGCCGGCCTGTCGGGACCCGGGTCTCCCAGCCGGCCAGCGCGGTCTCGATGGCCGGGACCAGCTTCTCCATGTGGCGGCCCGTGCGCGCCGAGACGTTGACGCGCGGCGCCCACGCCACCTGGGCGAGCTCGGTCTCGATCTCCCGCTCCAGGTAGTAGCGGCGCTCCTCGTCGAGGGTGTCCCACTTGTTGAAGGCGACGACGATCGCGCGGCCCGCCTCCACGGCCATCGTCACGATGCGCTGGTCCTGGACGGAGATGGACTCGGAGGCGTCGATGAGGATCACCGCGAGCTCCGCCTTCTCCACGGCGGCGGCCGTGCGCAGCGAGGCGTAGTAGTCGGCGCCCTGCTGGAGGTGGACGCGCTTGCGGATGCCCGCCGTGTCCACGAACTTCCAGGTGACTCCGCCGAGTTCGATGAGTTCGTCGACCGGGTCACGGGTGGTGCCCGCGACCTCGTTGACGACCACGCGCTCCTCGTTCGCCACCTTGTTGAGCAGAGACGACTTGCCGACATTCGGGCGGCCGATGAGGGCGATACGGCGCGGTCCGCCGACACCGACGCCGAAGGTCTGCGCCGGGGCGTCCGGCAGCGCCTCAAGGACGGCGTCCAGCATGTCGCCGGTGCCGCGGCCGTGCAGGGCGGAGACGGGGTGCGGCTCGCCGAGGCCGAGGGACCACAGGTACGCCGCGTCGGCCTCACCGCTCGGGCCGTCGACCTTGTTGGCGCACAGCACGACGGGCTTGCCGGCCTTGCGCAGCAGCCGGACGACCGCCTCGTCGGTGTCGGTCGCGCCGACCTTGGCGTCCACGACGAAGACGACGGCGTCGGCCGCGTCGATCGCGTACTCGGCCTGCGCGGCCACGGACGCGTCGATGCCGAGGACGTCCTGCTCCCAGCCGCCGGTGTCGACGACCTTGAAGCGGCGGCCCGCCCACTCGGCCTCGTACGTGACGCGGTCGCGGGTGACGCCGGGCTTGTCCTCGACGACCGCCTCCCGGCGGCCGATGATGCGGTTCACCAGGGTCGACTTGCCGACATTCGGGCGGCCGATGACGGCGAGGACCGGGAGCGGGCCGTGGCCGGCCGCCTCGATCGCGCCCTCGACGTCCTCGACGTCGAAGCCCTCTTCCGCGGCGAGCTCCATGAACTCCGCGAACTCGGCATCGCCAAGTGCCCCGTGCTCGTGCTCCGAGCCGTCGGGCTGGATGTGGTCGTTCATGAAGTCCGTACCTCGTCGTTCATCGTGGTGATCGGTGGAACCCCCTGAATCTGGGTGATCCACTACTCAAGTGTCGCCTAGTGCGTGCTGGGACGCCGGGCGTTTTCCAGGCGTCCGGTGAGGCGCCTGGCGTCTTCCAGGTGGGCGGCGAGCTGCTTCTGGATGCGCTCGGTCGCCTCGTCGAGCGCCTTGCGCGTACGCCGCCCGCTGCCGTCGCCCGCTTCGAAAGGGTCGCCGAAGACGACGTCTACGCGGCTGCGCAGCGGAGGCAGCCCCTTTATCAACCGTCCGCGCCGCTCCGTACTTCCCAGGACGGCGACCGGAACGACCGGCGCTCCGCTGCGTACGGCGAAGTAGGCGAGTCCGGCGCGCAGTGCGGCGAAGTCGCCCTCGCCGCGGCTGCCCTCGGGGAAGATGCCGAGGACTCCGCCGTTCTCCAGGACGCCGAGGGCCTGGGTGATGGCGGTGCGGTCGGCGGTCGAGCGGTCCACTTTCAGCTGGCCGACGGCGTGCATGAAGGGGCCGAGCGGGCCGACGAACGCCTCCTTCTTGACCAGGAAATGCGATGGCCGGGGTGCCACGCCGATGACCATCGGGCCGTCGATGTTGTGGGAGTGGTTGGGGGCGAGGATCACCGGGCCGGTCGCGGGGACCTTCCAGGCGCCCAGGACGCGCGGCTTCCACAGCCCGTACATCAGGCCGACGCCGATGCGCCTCCCGACCTCGGCACCGCGTGCCGAAGGTGGCTCGGTCACTTCGCTGCCCGCTTCTCCTCGACGAGGGTGACGACGCACTCGATGACCTGCTGGAGCGTGAGGTCGGAGGTGTCCACCTCGACCGCGTCGTCCGCCTTGGCGAGCGGCGAGGTCTTACGGGTGGAGTCGGCCGCGTCCCGCTTCAGCAGGGCCTCGCGGGTCGTGTGCAGGTCGGCGCCCTTGAGCTCGCCGCTGCGGCGGGCGGCGCGGGCCTCCGGGGACGCCGTGAGGAAGATCTTCAGGTCGGCGTCGGGCAGGACGGTGGTCCCGATGTCCCGGCCCTCGACCACGATGCCCCCCTCGGCCGACGCGGCGACCGAGCGCTGCAGCTCGGTGATCCGGGCGCGCACCTCGGGCACGGCACTGACCGCGCTGACCTTGGAGGTGACCTCCTGGGTGCGGATCGGGCCCGAGACATCCGTGCCGTCCACCGTGATGGTGGGCGCCGAGGGGTCCGTACCCGACACGATCTCGGGCTTCGCGGCCACGGCGGCGATAGCGGAGGGGTCGCTGACGTCTATGCCGTTGTTCACCATCCACCAGGTGATCGCCCGGTACTGGGCGCCGGTGTCGAGGTAGCTCAGACCGAGCTGGGCCGCGACGGCCTTGGAGGTGCTCGACTTGCCCGTGCCGGAGGGGCCGTCAATGGCGACGATCACTGCCGGAGCGGTCCGGGCGGCGCTGGTTTCCACGGGTGCGGGCACCTTCCTGGTACGGGGTGGTGGGCTGGCAGGGGCACGATCGCGCCCCGCACAAGGTTACTGTCTCCCCGAGCCCGGTATTACTGGCCTCCGGGCGGCCCGCCCTACGAGCTTCGGTGCGGCTACGGCGACCCCTACCGCTACTGCCGGATCGCCCAGCCCCGCTCCCGCAACGCCGCCGTCAGCACCGGCGCCACAGTCGGCTTCACCATCAGCTCCACCAGGCCCGCCTGCTGCCCGGTCGCGTGCTCGATGCGTACGTCCTCGATGTTGACGCCCGCGGCGCCCGCGTCCGCGAAGATGCGGGCCAGTTGGCCGGGCTGGTCGTTGATGAGGACGACGACGCTCTCGTACACCGTGGGGGCGGCGCCGTGTTTGCCCGGGACGCGGACCTGGCCGACGTTGCCGCGGCGCAGGACGTCCTCGATGCCGGTGGCGCCCTCGCGGCGCTTGGCCTCGTCGGAGGACTGGAGGGCGCGCAGGGCCTGCACCGTTTCGTCCAGGTCGGCGGAGACGTCCGCGAGGAGGTCGGCGACCGGGCCCGGGTTCGCGGACAGGATGTCGATCCACATCCGGGGGTCGGAGGCCGCGATGCGCGTGACGTCACGGATGCCCTGGCCACAGAGGCGTACGGCTGCCTCCTCGGCGTTCTCCAGACGCGCGGCGACCATGCTGGACACCAGGTGGGGCATGTGGGAGACCAGGGCGACCGCGCGGTCGTGGGCGTCGGCGTCCATGACGACGGGCACGGCACGGCAGTGCGACACCAACTCCAGCGCCAGGTTGAGCACGTCGGTGTCGGTGTCCCGGGTCGGCGTCAGCACCCAGGGGCGCCCCTCGAAGAGGTCCCCGGTCGCGGCCAGCGGGCCCGACTTCTCACGGCCCGACATGGGATGGGAACCGATGTACGCGGAGAGGTCGAGGCCCAGCGACTCCAGCTCGCGGCGCGGCCCGCCCTTGACGCTGGCCACGTCCAGGTAGCCGCGCGCGACCCCGCGCCGCATGGCGTCGGCGAGCGTCGCGGCCACGTGTGCGGGCGGCGCCGCCACGATCGCGAGGTCGACGGGGCCCCGGGGCTCCTCGTCCATGCCCGCGCCGAGCGCGGCGGCCGTACGGGCCTGCTCCGGGTCGTGGTCGGCGAGGTGCACGACGACGCCACGCCCCACCAGGGCCAGCGCCGCGGACGTGCCGATGAGCCCCGTACCGATGACGAGTGCGGTCCTCACTGGGCGATGTCCTTGCGGAGCGCGGCCGCGGCGCCGAGGTAGACATGCGCGATGTCGGAGCGCGGCAGATCGGACTCGATGTGCGCGAGGACGCGTACGACCCGGGGCATGGCGCCCTCGATGTCCAGCTCCTGTGCGCAGATCAGCGGTACGTCGGCGATGCCGAGCTTGCGCGCGGCGGCGGCCGGAAAGTCGCTGTGCAGGTCGGGCGTCGCCGTGAACCAGATGCTGATGAGGTCCTCGGTGGTCAGAGAGTTCCGCTCCAGGATGGCGGTGAGCAGCTCACTGACCTGCTCGTCCATGTGCCCGGCCTCGTCCCGCTCCAGTTGGACGGCGCCGCGGACCGCTCGTACCGCCACGGTGTCGCTCCTCGCTGATGTACGTATCGGCTGTGTGCCCATCCAGCGTAGTCAGCCCGTGGTGCACGGGTACGCGGCGCCCGCCTGCCGAGACAAGGGGCGATCCCCTTGTCACGGGCACGGCCAAAGCTCTTGTCATTGTTACGGAACCATTCGTTCCCGCCACTCGGAGTGAAACCGTCTGGGTCCGCCTATGGACGCCACCCGTCACGTCCGCTTGCATGGAACCGCAGTCCGCGACGCCTCGGGGGAGGCACAAATGAAGCGCTCCGGACCACTTTTCACGCTACTCGGGGGACTCCTGCTGGCCCTGGTGATGCTGTCGCTCAACGCGACGACAGGGACGAGCCCCACCGCGTCGGGCGGAGGCGAGACACCCGCCACGAAGGTGTCGCCGAGCCCGGAGCCCGAGCCGACGAAGACGACCGCGTCACCGAGCCCGTCGCCGAGCGCACCGGGCAACGCCGACTACGCGGGCCGTACGGACGACGACTCCTCCGCGGTCGCCGTCTCGCTGCGCGACGGCAAGGCGATCGCGTACTTCTGCGACGGCCGGGACCAGGAGTCCTGGCTGAAGGGCGACGTCAAGGCCGACGGCAGCATGCGCCTGACCAGTAAGCAGGGCGGCGTGCTGAACGGCGAGCTGAAGGGCGGCCGGATCAGCGGCACGGTGGACATGGGGCAGCAGGAGTACGGGTTCACCGCCGACAAGGCGCTCAAGCCCTCTGGCCTGTACCGGGCCACCGAATCCGTACGCGGCGCCGAGATCGACGGCGGCTGGATCGTGCTGCCGGACGGTCAGCAGGTCGGCATCGTCAAACGCGACGGCACGCCCTCGGCCGCGCCCCGTATCGACCCCGAGACCGGCGCCGTGACGGTCGACGGACAGCAGCTCACCGCGCGCCCCGTGCAGCCGTAGACCTCCGTTCAGCCCTGGCCTCAGCCCTGACCGCAGGGAGCCGACCATGACCGTCGACCCGAACGCCGCCACCCAGGACTTCCCCTCACCCGAACCGGCCCGCGGTCGCCGCCAGCAAGCCGTCGGCTACCTCGTCCCGGCCCTGGTCGCCGGGGCGGTCGCCCTCGCCCTCGGCGCGTACGGCAAGGTGCACGAACCGGCGGGCACGGCCTTCAACCTGGCCGGGTTCAGCAGCACGGGCGCCGTCAAGTCCTGGCTGGCCACGGGCGCGATGGGCTTCGCGGTGGTGCAGTTCGTCTCGGCGCTCATGGTGTACGGGAAGCTGCCGGGGCCGAGCTGGGCAGGGGTGCTGCACCGCTGGTCGGGGCGGGTCGCGTTCCTGGCCGCGGTACCGGTCGCCGTGCACTGTTTGTACGCTTTGGGCTACCAAACATATGAACCGCGCGTATTGTGGCATTCGCTGTTGGGGTGCTTCTTCTTCGGTGCCTTCAGCGCCAAGATGCTGCTCCTTCGCTCGGAGCGACTGCCCGGTTGGCTGCTGCCCATCGTGGGCGGGCTCGTCTTCGCCGCACTCACAGTGGTCTGGCTGACCTCCGCCCTCTGGTTCTTCCGCACCTTCGGAGTGACGACATGACGATCAGCGCGACGCGTCGCACGGTCCTCGCGGCGGGCGCGGCCGGCGCGGCTGCCCTGCTCGCGGGGTGCAGCGAGTACGGAAACGAGAACGGCGGCGGCGAGACGGAGTCGCCGACTCAAAAGGAGCCGACGTCCGGCGAGTCCCCCGGTGAGGCCCCGGCCGGCGAGGAACTGGCCAAGACGACCGACATCCCGGTAGGCGGCGGCAAGATCTTCAAGGACGAGCAGGTCGTCGTCACGCAGCCCGAACAGGGCGAGTTCAAGGCCTTCTCGGCCATCTGCACCCACCAGCGCTGCACGGTCGCCAACGTCTCGGACGGCACCATCAACTGCACCTGCCACGGCAGCAAGTTCCGCGTGGCCGACGCCTCGGTGGCCGACGGCCCCGCGACGAGACCCCTCCCCGAGGAGAAGATCGCGGTCACGGGAAATTCGATTCGCCTGGCGTGATCCGGACCCTACGCTCGTCCGCATGAGCCCCGAGGACCTGGTGCGCGATCACACGATCTACTCCTGCGTCATGGGCTCCCGCGCCTTCGGTCTGGCCACCGACGCCAGTGACACCGACGTCCGGGGTGTGTTTCTGGCCCCCACCCCGCTCTTCTGGAGCTTCGAGAAACCACCGACCCACGTCGACGGTCCCGCGGACGAACAGTTCAGCTGGGAGCTGGAGCGCTTCTGCGCACTGGCCCTGCGCGCCAATCCGAACATCCTGGAATGCCTGCACTCCCCGCTCGTCACGCACGCGGACGACACGGGCCGCGAACTCCTCGCCCTGCGCGAGGCGTTCCTCTCCCGCCAGGCGCACGACACCTTCGCGCGCTACGCACTGGGCCAGCGCAAAAAGCTGGAAGCGGACGTTCGCACGCAGGGCGCGCCGCGCTGGAAGCACGCCATGCACTTGCTGCGCCTCCTGACGAGTTGCCGCGACCTGCTGCGCACGGGCGCGCTCGCCGTCGACGTCGGCGACCAGCGGGAACCTCTGCTCGCGGTGAAACGCGGTGAGGTGCCGTGGCCGGTCGTCGAGGTCCGCATGGCCCGCCTCGCGACTGAAGCGGACGAGGCGGCCGCCCGCAGTCCGCTTCCGCCCGAGCCGGACCGGGCCAGGGTCGAGGACTTCCTGATCCGGGTCCGCCGCGCCTCGGCCCGCCGACCGCTCCCGGACGAGGAGATCATGCGTCCCAGAGCGCTCCCAGGGCCATGAGGTCCCCCCGGTACTCGATCCGGTCGGCCCACTCCGCAGGCCAAGCGTCCGCGCCGACGTACGCCCCGGCGAACGCGCCCGCCAGGCAGGCGATCGAGTCGGAGTCGCCCGAGGTGCAGGCGGCTCGGCGCAGGGCCGTGAGTGGTTCGTCGAGGAAGAGCAGGAAGCAGAGCAGGCCGGTGGCGAGGGCTTCCTCCGCGATCCAGCCCTCGCCGGTGGCCAGGCACGGGTCCGTCTCCGGCGAGGGTGAGCGCACGGCTTTCTGCAGCCGGTCCAGGATCTCCAGGCACTCGTCCCAGCCCCGCGCGATGAAGTGCGTCGGCGTCGGGTCCTGGCTGCGCGTCCACAGGTCGCCGAGCCAGTGATCGTGGTAGCGGGTGCGGTTCTCGTAGGCGTACGAACGCAGCAGTCCGACGAGGCCGGTCGGCTCGGTGCCCTGCGCGAGGAGGCGCACGGCATGCGCGGTGAGGTCGGACGCGGCCAGCGCCGTGGGGTGGCCGTGGGTGAGCGCGGCCTGCAACTGCGCGGCTCCGGCGCGTTGTTCGTCGCTCAGTCCGGGGATCAGCCCGATGGGCGCGACGCGCATGTTGGCGCCGCAGCCCTTGGAGTGGATCTGGCTGGCGTCCTGCCAGGGTCGGTCCGGGCGCTCCAGCAGACCGCAGGCCCTGAGACAGGTGTTGCCCGGGGCGCGGTTGTTCTCCGGGGAACGGTTCCAGGCGATGAACTCCTGGCGTACGGCCTCGGCCATCGCCTCGGGTTCGAGCACCCCGCGGTCCATCACCGCCCGCAACCCTCGCCCCAACGCCAGCGTCATCTGCGTGTCGTCGGTGACGAGCGCCGGCGTCGGCAGCTCCATCTCCCGCCACGGCCCGTACTTGGCGAGGATCGACGGCACGTCATTGAACTCGGTCGGGTAGCCGAGCGCGTCCCCGAGCGCGAGCCCGTTGAGCGCTCCGGTGGCGGCTTGCTTCCTCACGGTGGTGGTCATATGGGGCGTCCTTCCCGGGACGGTCGAAGCAGCGGTGGGTGGAGGGCGGCGGCCGCGCCCGCCCGGTACAGCGCCGCCGGCTTGCCCCGGCCGCCGGTCAGGCGCGCCGCGCCGGGGATCAGTTCGACGAAGCCGGGCGTGGCAAGGACCTTGCGCCGGAAGTTGGGCCGGTCCAGGACCGTCCCCCACACCGTCTCGTAGACCTGCTGAAGCTCCCCGAGCGTGAACTCGGGCGGGCAGAAGGCCGTGGCGAGACAGGTGTACTCGAGCTTGGCGCCGACCCGTTCGTGGGCGTCGGCGAGGATCCGGTCGTGGTCGAAGGCGAGCGGTCCGAGCCTGTCGTACGGCAGCCACTGGGCGCGGGCCGCGTCTCCGCCACCGTGCGGCTCCGGAGCGTCGGGCAGCAGCGCCGCGTACGCGACGGAGACGACCCGCATCCGGGGATCACGGTCCGGCTCGCTGTACGTCCGCAGCTGCTCCAGATGCAGCCCGGTGACGTCCGACAGACCGGTCTCCTCGGCGAGTTCGCGCCGGGCGGCCGTCTCCGCGGACTCGTCGGGCAGGACGAAACCGCCGGGCAGCGCCCAGCGGCCCGCGTACGGCTCCTGCCCGCGCTCGATCAGCAGCACCTGGAGTACGGCCGCCCGGACCGTGAACACCGCGAGATCGACGGTGACGGCGAAGGGCTCGAAGGCGTGCTTGTCGTACCCCTCGGGAGCTTCGGGTGCGTTGCCCTTTGCTGTGGTCACGCCCACCCACCTCCTTAATAGTCACTCGGACTATAAAGAGGCGGGCGGGCTGTGGCAACCCCTCAACTCCCGTCCTTGGACGTCAACTCCCGTGCTTGGACGGCGCGAATGACGCCACCACCGCCCCCGCGGCCGACACCCCCGCCGAGACCCACAGCGCGGGCGCGCACCCGTCGATGAAGCTCTCCGCCGAGTCGTAGCCCCCGTACTGGACGAACACGGCCGCGGCGACGGCGACCCCGAAGACCCCGCCCAGCTCGCGCAGCGCGTTGTTGACGCCCGACGCGACGCCCACCTCGGCGGGCGGCACCGACGCGCTCACGGCGTTCGCGACGGTGGGGAAGACCATGGAGATGCCGACTCCGGCGATGATCAGCGGCAAGACCAGGCGGTCGTAGCCGACGCCGGGCTCCACCTGCCAGGCCATCAGCCCGAGTCCCACGGCTTGCAGGACGAGGCCCGTCAGCATGAAGGGCCGGTTCCCGAACCGGTCCGCGAGCGCGCCCGCGACCGGCGCGACGAGCAGCGGCGTACCCGTCCATACGAGGATCCGCAGGCCCGCCTCCAACGGGGAGTTGCCCAGGCCGACCTGGAAGAGCTGCGAGATCATGAACAGCGCGCCGAGCAGCGACACGAACATCAGGAAGACCGCGCCGTTGGCGGTGGAGAAGCCGCGCCGCCGGAAGTGCGCGAGCGGCAGCATCGGGTACCGCGCCCCCGACTCCTCCCAGCCGAGGAAGGCCGCCACGAACACGGCTCCGACACCCAGGGCGAACAGCACCTCGGCACTCCCCCAGCCGGCCTCCGGCGCCCGCACCGGCGCCCAGGCGAGCCCGGTCAGGCCCACGGCCGCCAACACCAGTCCGACGATGTCGAGTTGGGGCCGTGGGCCATAGCTCTCGCGCAGCTTCATCGCGGCGAGCGGGAGCATCACGAGCCCCAGGGGCACGTTCAGCCAGAAGATCCACTGCCAGGACAGACCGTCCGTGACGGCCCCGCCGAGGACCGGCCCAGCGGCCACCCCGAGCCCGCTCACCCCACCCCACAGGCCGATCGCCACGCCCCGCTTCTCGGCCGGGAACGCCTCGCTGATCAGGGTCAGTGTGAGTGGCAGCAGTACGGCCGCTCCCGCGCCCTGGACGGCGCGTGCGGCGATGAGTTCACCGGCGCCGCCGGCCAGCGCGGCCCACGCGGAGGCCAGGGTGAAGAGGGCGAGCCCGGCGACGTACATCCGCCGCCGCCCGAACCGGTCGCCGAGCGCCGCACCGGTGAGGGTCAGGCAGGCGAAGACGAGGTTGTACGCGTTGATCGTCCACTCCAGCTGGGACAGGCTCGCGCCGAAGTCAGCCTGCAGTGCGGGCAGCGCGGTGGCGACGACCACCACGTCCAGCGCGCACAGGAGCGCCCCCAGTCCCGCAAGGACCACCGTCCAGACGCGCCGCGGAGGTGCGGTGGACGGCGGTGCCTTGCGGGCGGGGGCGAGCAGAGTTTCTGTGATGTCGATGTCAGAGTCGATGTCAGACATGAGGGATAAAAGCCCTTCCGTGAGAGTCACTCACGGAAGGCAGACCAGCCCCGCCCCGAAAAGGAATCGCGCCCGAGGAACGCGACGAGCCGATCGGAGGCACCGGCCCGGGGCAGCACGCCGACCGGCTCGGCGAAACGCACTCCCCGGTCCTCGTCCCCGACCACGCACCGCGCGACGGGCAGCAGCTCGGCCGCGAGCGCGGACGGTATCGGCCGCGGCCGCCCGCAGGCCTGCGCCACGTCCCAGCCGTGAACGGCGATCTCGACGGCGCCGGTGGCGGCCATCACCCGGACGTCCAACGGCCGGTCCCCCACGCTCACGGAGCGCTCCTCCCCTGGCAGCGCCACCCACGCGCCCAGCAGCGCGCAGGCACGCCGCCGGAAGTCACACACGGGATCCGTACGGCCCGCGGGCCCCGGAAAGAGACCGATCCGCCCGCCCGTCAGCCCCTCGTGCAGTGCGTCGAGCGCGTCGTCGAGATGAGCGAGCAAGTCCCCCAGGTCCCACCGCGCACACGGCGTGGCCCGCCCCAGCCCCTCACGGGGCACGAGGGCGACGCTACCCAGCGCGTACGCGAGCGAACGCTCCAGCAGCTCCCCGGAGTTCACGACAGAACCTCCGGCATCCCGAAGTGCCCGGCCAACTCCGGTTCCAGGAAGACGGTGATCCGCGTGATTCCCCGATCCCCGACGGTGAGCACCTGCACGGAGTGCGCCCGGTACATCTCGTCCGCACCGCGCCTGTACGCCACCGCGGCCGGCTGCCCGTTCGCCCGCGCGGGGAACATCCGCAGATCCCCCTTCTCGTGCTCGAGCGCCTCCAGGAACCGCATGACGTCCTTCCTCCCGCTGAACCACTCCAGGTAGGGCGGCATCTCCAGTTCGACGCCTTCCTGGAGCAGCCCGAGCAGCGCCTCCATGTCGGCGTGCTCGAAGGCGGCCACGTACCGGTCGAGCAGTTCGCGGTCGCCCGTACTGTCCGGCTCCGCCAGCAGGTCCTCCTCCGGCGCCACCTCGTCGAGTCGGGCACGCGCGCGTTGGAGGCTGCTTTTCACCGCCGCCGTCGTGGTCCCGAGCAGGGCGGCCACCTCGTGCGCCCGCCAGGCAAGCACGTCCCTGAGGATGAGTACGATCCGCTGCCGCGGCGGCAGGTTCTGCAGCGCCGCGACGAGTGCGAGCCGCAGGCTGCCGCGCGCCGCGACGACGGCCGCCGGGTCGACGAGCGTGTCGGGCACCGGCTGGAGCCACGGGATGTCCGTCGGAGGGGTCCTCGGCAGCTCCTCGGGCGCGTCTGACGGCCCGCCGAGTCCGGTGGGCAGGGGACGGCGCTCGCGTCCCTCCAGCGCCGTCAGGCACGTATTCGTGGCGATCCGGTAGAGCCAGGTCCGCAAGGACGCACGGCCCTCGTATCCGTCGTACGACCGCCAGGCCCGCAGATACGTCTCCTGCACCAGGTCCTCGGCGTCGTCGACCGACCCGAGCATCCGGTAGCAGTGCGCCAGCAGCTCACGCCGGTACATCCCCGTCAGCCGTACGAACTCGTCGCGATCCGTCGTCACATGCATGGCCGCTCCCTTCCCTCACGGGTACAGACCCCAGGAGCGGCGAAAACGCATCGGCCGGCCCCGGACGAATTCCGGAACCGGCCGTCAAGCGTGGCGAGTACGGGAGCGGCCTAGAGGTTGACCTCCTGCATCAGCATCCCGACCTCCGTGTTGGACAGGCGGCGCAGCCAGCCGGACTTCTGGTCGCCGAGCGTGATCGGGCCGAAGGCCACGCGGACGAGCTTGTCGACCGGGAAGCCCGCCTCAGCGAGCATGCGCCGCACGATGTGCTTGCGGCCCTCGTGGAGAGTGACCTCTACGAGATAGTTCTTGCCGGTCTGCTGGACGACGCGGAAGTGGTCCGCGCGCGCGTACCCGTCCTCCAGCTGGATGCCGTCCTTGAGCTGCTTGCCCAGGTCGCGCGGGATCGGGCCCACGATGTGCGCGAGGTAGGTCTTCTTGACGCCGTACTTGGGGTGGGTCAGCCGGTTGGCCAGCTCGCCGTGGTTGGTGAGCAGGATGACGCCCTCGGTCTCCGTGTCGAGCCGCCCGACGTGGAAGAGCCGCGTCTCACGGTTGGTGACGTAGTCCCCGAGGCACTGGCGCCCCTCCGGGTCCTCCATCGTCGAGACGACACCGGCGGGCTTGTTCAGCGCGAAGAACTGGTACGCCTGCGTGGCGACCGTCAGCCCGTCGACCTTGATCTCGTCCTTCTCCGGGTCGACGCGCAGCCCCTGCTCGAGCACGATCTCGCCGTTGACCTCGACGCGGGCCTGATCGACCAGCTCCTCACAGGCGCGCCGCGAACCGTATCCCGCGCGCGCGAGCACCTTCTGCAGCCGCTCGCCCTCCTGCTCGGCGCCCGGGAAGGTCTTCGGGGGCTTGATGTCCTTCTTCTCCGCGTACCGGTCGCGGTTGCGCTCCTCGATCCGCGTCTCGAACTCGCGAGAGCGCGCGGGGGCCGTACGACCGCGCCCGCCGCCCTGCTGACCCTTCTTCGGAGCGCCCTTGGCGCCGCCCCGCGCAGAGGCGCCACGCCCGGACTTGGGGCCCTCCTTGCTGGCGTCGGGGCCCACGTCGTAGCGGCGCTCCTCGGGGCGGGGCTTGCGGGGGCGGCCCTGCCCCTGCTTCTGGTCCCTGTTGTTGCCGGCGCCGCGGGAGTTACCGCGCCCGCCACCGCTCTTGCCGCTGCCGCTGCTTCGCATCAAATTTCCGTCGTCGTGTCGTCATCGGGGTCCGGTGCATCCGGATCGAACGACGGTACGCCTTCCTGCGTCTCGGCCTCGATCGCCTCCGCCTCGGGGAGGAAGGGCGCGAGCTCCGGAAGCTCGTCCAGGCCGCGCAGGCCCATCCGCTCCAGGAAGTAGTTCGTCGTCCTGTACAGGATCGCACCTGTTTCGGGTTCCGCGCCCGCCTCCTCTATCAGTCCGCGCTGCAGGAGGGTGCGCATCACACCGTCGCAGTTCACTCCTCGCACGGCCGAGACGCGGGAACGGCTGACCGGCTGCCGGTACGCCACGACCGCCAGCGTCTCCAGAGCGGCCTGCGTGAGCCGCGCCTGCTGCCCGTCCAGTACGAACCGTTCGACGGCCGCCGCGTACTCGGGCCGGGTGTAGAACCGCCAGCCCCCCGCGACGAGCCGCAGCTCAAAGCCCCGCCCCTGAACGGTGTACTCGTCGGCCAGCGCCCGCAGCGCGTCCGCGATCTGTCGCCGGGGCCGCTCCAGGATCTTCGCGAGGTGCTCCTCGGTCGCGGGTTCGTCCACGACCATGAGTACGGCCTCCAGGGCGGGCCCGAGGTCGAGATCCGCGACGGTACGCAGCCCCGCCGGGACCTCGGTGGTGTTCTCGCTCACGCCTTCTCCTCCTTGGCTTCGTCCTGGACCGGCTCCGGAGGCCTGTCGAACTCGTCGGTCACCCTGGGCTCCTCGTCGCTGTCCCCGCCCGTCCAGCGCACCAGCAACTCCCCCAGCGCCTCCTCCTGGTCGAGCGCGACGGCCTTCTCGCGATACAGCTCCAGGAGGGCCAGGAACCGCGCCACGACGGTCAGCGTGTCGTCCGTGTCCTCCACGAGCACGCGGAAGGAGGCCTCCCCAAGCTCTCTCAGCCGCGCCACAACGATCCCCGCCTGCTCCTGCACACTCACCAGCGGGGCGTGGATGTGGTCGACGTACACCTGCGGCTTGGGCTTGGGCTGCATCGCCTTCACGGCGAGCTTCGCGAACCCCTCCGCCCCGATGCTGATGACGACCTCGGGCAACAACTCGGCGTGATGCGGCTCCAGTCCGACGGTACGGGGATACCGACGGGCCTCCTCCTCGAGCCGCCCGCTGAAGATCTCGGCGATCTGTTTGTACGCGCGGTACTGCAACAGCCTCGCGAACAACAGATCCCGCGCCTCGAGCAACGCCAGATCCGCCTCGTCCTCCACCTCGGCGGACGGCAGCAGCCGAGCGGCCTTGAGATCGAGCAGGGTGGCGGCGACGACGAGAAACTCGGTCGTCTCATCAAGATCCCAGTCCGGCCCCATCGCCCGGATATGCGCCATGAACTCATCAGTGACCTTGGAAAGCGCCACCTCGGTCACGTCGAGCTTGTGCTTCGAGATCAACTGAAGCAACAGATCAAACGGCCCTTCAAAGTTGGCCAGCCGAACTTTGAAGGTGCCGTCATCGGGCTGGGTATCAACTTCCGGCTCGCTGGCGTTGTGGGCAGTCGTTCCGCGGGGCGGAACGGGTGGGCACAACGCCCCACGGTCCGCAGCCAACGAACCGTCCTCAACCAGAGACTCGCTCTCCGCCGAAGGCGGGTCTGGCTCCGCCGCAGGCGGCTCAACCTCCGCCGGAGGCGCAGGCACCGGCGCCTCGTCCGCCTCCGGAGGCGCAGAAGCCTCAACCTCGGCCGGAGGCAATGGCGGACCCCCCGGCCCCCGCCCCAGCGCACGCCGACGCCCGGCGGAGCCAGCTGCGGGGACGGAACCGTCGTTCGAGGTCATAGCCGTCGCAGGCTACCGCTTACCGCCCACGAAGCCGACGGACAAGAATGCTGGCGTCCCCCCGGGACTCAAGATCCGCGAGCACAACGGCCACAGCCTCCCGCACGATCCGCCCGCGATCCACCGCAAGCCCGTGCTCCCCGCGCAGCACCAGCCGAGCGTGCTCAAGATCCATGAGCTCCTCGGCGGACACGTACACGGTGATCTTCTCGTCGTGCCGCTCCCGCCCACTGGGCCGCCGCGCGGCAGCCCGCCCCCGCTTACGCGACTGAGCGGCGGCGGCAGAACCTTCCTGCGCCCCCTGCCGTCGTCCGGAGCGCTCGCCCCCGGCGGCACGGGTACGGGACTCCCCGGCATCGGCGGACTCGGAGTCCGCGGCCACATGCTCGGCCCCGTCACCGTCCCCGCCCTGCGCGGGCACGGCCTGCGGCGCGTCCTCCGCGGTCCCGGCACCGGACCCGGATCCCGAGCCGGAGGCAGCCGTATCGCCCTCCCCCGCAGGAGCCGGCACCCGGGCCTCACCATTGGCCTGGCCGTTGGCCTGGCGCCTGGGGCTGGACGACTGGAGCGCCATTCCCCCTGTCGTACGGAACAGTTCGTCGGCCCCCGGCAGACTCACTCGGCGTGACACCGGGCGAGCACCTCCCTGGCGAGCTGGCGATAGGCGGCGGCACCGACGGAGTTGGAGGCGTACGTGGTGATCGGTTCACCGGCGACCGTGGTCTCCGGGAAGCGGACCGTGCGCCCGATGACCGTGTGGTAGACGTGATCGTCGAACGCCTCGACAACCCGCGCGAGCACCTCACGGCTGTGCACCGTGCGCGAGTCGTACATCGTGGCGAGGATCCCGTCGAGCTCCAGCTCGGGGTTGAGGCGCTCCTGGACCTTCTCGATCGTCTCCGTCAGCAGCGCCACACCACGGAGGGCGAAGAACTCGCACTCCAGCGGCACGATCACCTTGTGGGCGGCCGTGAGGGCGTTCACGGTGAGCAGGCCGAGCGAGGGCTGGCAGTCGATCACGATGAAGTCGTAGTCGGCCATCAGCGGCTTGAGCGCCCGCTGCAGCGTGGACTCGCGCGCGACCTCGGAGACGAGCTGAACCTCGGCGGCCGACAGGTCGATGTTGCTGGGCAGCAGGTCCATGTTCGGGACCGCGGTCTTCAGGAGGACCTCGTCGGCCGCCATGCCCCGCTCCATGAGCAGGTTGTAGACGGTGAGGTCGAGCTCCATCGGATTGACGCCGAGGCCGACCGACAGCGCGCCCTGCGGGTCGAAGTCGACCAGCAGGACCCGTCGTCCGTACTCCGCGAGCGCGGCCCCCAGGTTGATGGTCGACGTCGTCTTGCCGACGCCGCCCTTCTGGTTGCACATCGCGATGATCTTCGCGGGGCCGTGATCGGTGAGCGGGCCCGGGATCGGGAAGTACGGCAGCGGGCGCCCGGTCGGGCCGATGCGCTCGCGACGCTGGCGTGCCGCGTCGGGCGCGAGCGTGGCCGCGTACTCCGGATCGGGCTCGTACTCGGCGTCGGGGTCGTAGAAGTGCCCTTCGGGCAGGTCGTCGTAGTCGGCGAAGTGGGTGCGGTTCTCGCCACTTCCGTTGCCGGCCATGGCGTTCACGTGATGGCCATCCATGCTCTGGTGGACTGTCTGTGCCCTATGCGGACTGTGCGGACTTTGGTGGGCTGCGAAGGTGCGCACAGCTACGGAGCCGACAGCCTCGAGCCCCGTGGGCCTCGGGCCCTGCGCAGGCATTCCTGGTTGACCACCCCCGGGAGTAAATGTCGACTCATTCACAAGTCGTCTTACCTCCTTGGTGACCAGGAAACTTCTAGATAGGTCAGCGTGGCACCATGCCGACGGTTGGCGACTCTATGGCGTGTCACCGGTCCGCAGCAACACAATCCGCCGGACCCGGCCCGATGTGTCGGCAACGGAACACCCCTCTGTCAAGGGCGTAAGGCCGTCGCACGGCAGGTTTCGCGGGTGTGCGAAACGGTCGAAGGGTTACGTTCGAGGCGAGTTGAGCGAGTCTCGCAAAGGGTCTCGACACACAGCGGCCGGACCTGGTTCCCCAAGGTCCGGCCGAATGTATGCCGTTGACGACTCGTGTTGACGTATCGCCTTTTCCCGGCGGAGAGATGAGCGCGGGTGGCTCAGCCGAGCAGGGTCTCCAGCTCCCGGTGCTCCAAGCCGTGTGCCTCGGCGACCTCGCGGTAAATCACCTTGCCGTCATGGGTGTTGAGGCCCTTGGCCAGCGCGGGATCGCGGCGCAGCGCCTCGACCCAGCCGCGGTTCGCGAGCTCCACGATGTACGGGAGCGTGGCGTTGGTGAGCGCGTACGTGGAGGTGTTGGGCACAGCTCCGGGCATATTGGCGACGCAGTAGAAGACCGAGTTGTGGACCGGGAAGGCCGGCTCGGCGTGGGTCGTCGGTCGCGAGTCCTCGAAGCAACCGCCTTGATCAATCGCGATGTCGACAAGAACACTTCCCGGCTTCATCCGGGAGACGAGCTCGTTGGTGACGAGCTTCGGCGCCTTGGCGCCCGGGATGAGCACGGCGCCGATGACGAGGTCGGCCTCCAGGCAGGCCTTCTCGAGTTCGAAGGCGTTGGAGACCACGGTCTGGATCTTCGTGCCGAAGATCTTGTCGGCTTCCTTGAGCTTGTTGATGTCCTTGTCGAGCAGGGTCACGTGGAAGCCCATGCCGATGGCGATCTGCGCGGCGTTCCAGCCGGAGACACCGCCGCCGATGACGACGGCCCGGCCGGCCAGCACGCCCGGGACGCCGCCGGGCAGCACCCCGCGGCCGCCGTTCGCGGCCATCAGGTGGTAGGCACCGACTTGCGGGGCGAGCCGGCCCGCGACCTCGGACATCGGGGCGAGCAGCGGCAGCGCGCGGCTGGGCAGTTCGACGGTTTCGTACGCGATCGCCGTGGTGCCGGACTCCAGGAGCGCGTCCGTGCACTCCTTGGACGCGGCCAGGTGCAGGTAGGTGAAGAGGATCTGGTCCTTGCGGAGGCGGTGGTACTCCTCGGCGATGGGCTCCTTGACCTTCAGCAGCAGGTCGGCGGAGGCCCACACCTCGTCCGCGGTGTCGAGGATCCGCGCACCGGCGGCGACGAACTCGTCGTCCGTGATCGAGGAGCCGACACCGGCACCCCGCTCGATGACGACCTGGTGGCCGTGGCGCACCAGCTCATGCACTCCGGCGGGGGTGATGGCCACCCGGAACTCGTTGTTCTTGACCTCGCGGGGGATGCCGACCTTCACGTCGATCACGGTCCTTGGCTCAGGGGGTTGTGGTTAACGCCTGCCCGGACGATGCCTGACATACCCGGATGCACGGGAGCACACCGGGAGACACCACGCAGGGACGCGGTGCAGCCAGTTTAATGAAGGGATTCCCCGTGTCTAGCCTTTCAATGCTTCAATCTTCTGCGGATGTACTACGGATTTCGTAGGCGTTAGCGTCGTGTTCCCTGGTGGACAGGTCCTCCGGGAGCTCGTTTCCCAGCATGCGCTCGGCCGCGCCGCGGTGCAGCCGGGCAGCCACGGGGTCGCCGAGCCGGTCCAGCGTGTCGGCCAACCGGAGCTGCAGAGCGGCCCGCAGTCGTACGTCCTGGGCGCGGCGCGCCCACTCGATCGCCTCCTGGCAGGTGCACAGCGACTCCTCGGTCAGGCCGGCGTACTCCTGCACCCGTGCCAGTTCGCTCAACGCCCTGGCCACGCCCGCCACATCACCGTCCCTGCGATGGCCGGTGACCGCCGAGCGCCAGCTGCGCAGCGCCTCGTCGTAGCGGCCCGCGTAGGTGTGCACGGTGGCGATACGGCCGTGCAGCCGGGCCGCGTCCACGCGCTCGTCGCGCGCGAGCCGCTGCGCGAGCGCCCGCCCGTACCAGTCGGCGGCCCGGTCGAAGTCCCCCAGCTCCTGATGCGCTCCACCTACGGATTCCATCGCGCGGCCGGTCGCATACGGGTCGTTCGCCTCCCGTCCGGCGTCGAGAGCGGCGCGGTAGCGGGCGAGCGCCGCACTTGTACGGCCGGTCCGGGCGTCCAGGTCCCCGAGGTTCAGCAGCGCGGCGGCCTTCTCGCGGGGCAGCTTGCGCCGCTCGGCGACATCGAGGACGAGTTGGTGGATGCCGTACAGCTCGGGAGCCGCCGCCCGTGTACCGAAGTGCGCGACCATCGCCCGCACCAGCGCGGCCATCAGACGGCGCGCAAGGGTGTCCAGCTCCCCGTCGGCGACCGCGAGCCGCGCGGAGGCCAGCAGCGCGGGCTGCCGGATGCGCAGCCAGTCGGCCGCCGCGCGGGGGTTCTTGAAGCGCAGGGAGCTGGGCATCCCGGCGAGCTTCTCGCGGGCGGGCGAGCTGTCGGTCTCGGTGATCGCGCGGCAGGAGACGAGCAGCCGTACGGTCCGCTCCAGCATCCGGGCGCGGGCCAGCTGCAACTCGGCCGGCCGGTCCTCGCTCTCGGTGAGCGAGCGCAGCAGCGGCAGCAGGCAACCGGGCACCTCGTACTGCGGCAGCGGCGATGCGACGCGCCGCAGGAGTCCGAGCCCGGCGAAGTCGTCGAGGGTGGACTCGGCGACGCCCACCGAGCAGCCGGCGAGCGCGGACGCGGTGTGCGGGTCGACGAGGCCCGCGGGGGCGAGCGAGAGCAGGCGCAGCATGTGCGCGCGGACCGGGGGCAGTTCGGCGTACACGAGGTGGAAGACGCGCTCGAGTGCCGGGCGCCCGTCACCCTCCGTGCACAGCTGCTTGGCGAGATCGGCGACGGCCGCCTTCGGTCGGCGGGCCAGCCAGGCGCCGGCGAGCACGAGCGCGGCGGGCTGGGTCGCGCAGATTTCGACGAGTCCTTCGGCGGCCCGCGGATCGACGGTGATGCGCACAGAGCCGGTGTAGCGGCCGAGGAGTTCGACGGCGGACTTGGTGTCCAGGCCGCCGAGGGTGCAGGGGCGGACGTCGGAGATCCCCGTCAGAGGCCCGTCGGAAACGGCGACGACCAGGCATTCCGGAGTGTCGGGGAGAAGTGCGTCGACCTGTTCCGCGTCCGCCGCGTCGTCGAGCAGGAGCAGGGCCCGGCGGGTGGCGAGGGCTTCGCGCAGCGCCTCGACGAGGTCGTCCTCACTGGCTCCGGGCGGGGCGGTCAGCTCCAGGGCGGCGAGCAGGTCGCGGGCGGTGCGCTCGGTGGGTACGGGCGTGCCGTCGGGTTCGGTGAGGCGGGCCCGCAGAGCACCGCCCTTGTAACTGTCCGCAACCTGCCGTACGAGTTCCTCGGCGAGCGCGGTGCGGCCGAAGCCGGGTTTGCCCGCGATGAGCAGCACGCGCGCGCGTGGCGCTTTCCGGCCCGCCAGGGTGTCCAGGCCCGCACGCTCGATGTCGGCCCGCAGTTCCTTCAACTCTCTTGTGCGGCCGAGGAACTGACCTTCAGTGGGAGCAGGGGCGGCAGCCGGGCGCTGTTTCCCGGCCAACGGCTTCGTGCCCTCGGTGTCCACCGCCTGATCCGTCACGGGCCACACTCCCGTCCCACCGCACGCGCAAGCCCGCCGGGACTCCGGACGGGGCATTTGTAGAGCCTAGTTCACGCTCTGCGACGATCCCGTTGGAGCACGGCAGGCACGTCCCCCGATCGGATCAGGCGATCGTCACACCGGCGCCAGGGCGGTTTGCGTGGCGGCCTCGCGAGAGGGCGAGGGTCACACCTCGAAGGGCCGCGCGGGCCACGGCGCCTCGGCCGGGCGCAGTGCGTCGAGACCCGCGCCGTTCTGGGCCGCGACCAGGGAAAGGACGCCTACGACAAGGCAGTTGTTGTGCAGCTCACCGGCGAGCACACCGCGGACGAGTTCCTCGACCGGGATCCGCGAGAGCTCCATGTCGGCCTCTTCGTCCTCGACCTCGAATCGCTGCCCCTCGGCCTCGGACAGATCCCGGGCGAGGAAGATCCGTACGGCCTCGTCGCAGCCACCCGGCGTCGTGTACACGTCGGTGAGCACCCGCCAGTCCTCGGCCTTGACGTGGGCCTCTTCGTAGAGCTCGCGCTGGGCGGCGTGCAGCGGGTTCTCGCCGGGGATGTCGAGCAGACCGGCCGGGATCTCCCACAGCTTCTGGCGTACGGGATGCCGGTACTGGCGGATGACCAGGACGCGGCCCTGGTCGTCGAGGGCGAGGACCGCCACCGAACCGGGGTGGACCTGGTAGTCGCGTCGGACGACCGTCCCGTCGGGCATGACCACGTCGTCCGTGCGCACGGAGGTCTTGTTCCCCGTGAACGGAGTCCCGGTCGCCCTGACCTCCCACTCCTCGGCGGTGTCCTTGATGGTCATGTCGACTTGTCCTCCCACGTACACAGAAAAACCGGGGCACGCGTCCCAAAGGACCCGCACCCCGGCAACCGTACAACCTCGTGTTACTTACCCGTCTTGCCTGTCTTGCGCTCCACAGCGGCCTTCACCAGGCCCGCGAACAGCGGATGCGGACGCGTCGGGCGCGAGCGCAGCTCGGGGTGCGCCTGGGTCGCGACCAGGTAAGGGTGGACGTCGCGCGGGTACTCCAGGTACTCCACGAGCTTCCCGTCCGGGGACGTGCCGGAGAACAGCAGACCGGCCTTCTTCTCCAGCTCGGTGCGGTAGGAGTTGTTCACCTCGTAGCGGTGACGGTGGCGCTCCTCGACGTACTCCTTGCCGCCGTACACCTCGCGCACGACCGAGCCCTCGGCGAGCTTGGCCGGGTACATGCCCAGCCGCATCGTGCCGCCCATGTCGCCCTCGCCGGCGACGATGTCGAGCTGCTCGGCCATGGTGGAGATGACCGGGTGGCCGGTGGCGGCGTCGAACTCCGTGGAGTTGGCGTCCGCGATGTCGGCGAGATTGCGCGCGGCCTCGATCACGATGCACTGCAGGCCGAGGCACAGGCCGAGCAGCGGGATCTTGTTCTCGCGGGCGTACTGGATGGCGCCGACCTTGCCGGAGACGCCGCGGTCGCCGAAGCCGCCGGGGATACAGATCGCGTCGACGTCGGCGAGCTGCTGGGCGGCGCCCGCCGGGGTCTTGCAGTCGTCCGAGGTGACCCACTTGATCTTCACGCGCGCCTTGTTGGCGAAACCGCCCGCGCGCAGCGCTTCGGTGACCGAAAGGTAGGCGTCGGGCAGGTCGATGTACTTGCCGACGAGCGCGAGGTTGATCTCGTGCTGCGGGTTGTGGACCCGGTCGAGCAGGTCGTCCCAGACCGTCCAGTCCACGTCCCGGAAGGCGAGGTCCAGCTTGCGGACGACGTAGGCGTCCAGGCCCTCGGTGTGCAGGACCTTCGGGATGTCGTAGATCGACTTGGCGTCGATGGCCGCGACCACGGCCGCCTCGTCGACGTCGCACATCAGCGAGATCTTGCGCTTGATCGCGGTCGGCACATCGCGGTCGGCGCGCAGCACGATCGCGTCTGGCTGAATACCGATGTTGCGCAGAGCCGCAACCGAATGCTGGGTCGGCTTCGTCTTCAACTCTCCCGACGGTCCGATGTAGGGAAGGAGCGAGATGTGGACGACGAAGACGTTGTCGCGGCCGACCTCGTGACGGACCTGCCGGACGGTCTCCAGGAACGGCAGCGACTCGATGTCGCCGACCGTGCCGCCGACCTCCGTGATCACCACGTCCACGTCGTCCGTGGCCATGCGCCGGATGCGGTGCTTGATCTCGTTGGTGATGTGCGGGATGACCTGCACGGTGTCGCCGAGGTACTCGCCGCGCCGCTCCTTGGCGATCACCGTGGAGTACACCTGGCCGGTGGTGATGTTGGCGGAGCCGTCCAGGTCCACGTCGAGGAAGCGCTCGTAGTGACCGATGTCCAGGTCCGTCTCGGCGCCGTCGTTGGTGACGAACACCTCACCGTGCTGGAACGGGTTCATGGTGCCCGGGTCGACGTTCAGATACGGGTCGAGCTTCTGCATCGTGACCCGCAGACCCCGCGCCTTGAGCAGTGCGCCCAGGCTGGACGCGGTCAGGCCCTTGCCGAGGGAGGAGGCGACACCCCCCGTGACGAAGATGTGCTTGGTCGTCGAGGATTTGGAGGGCATGGCCAAGACGGGGCTCCCGTGGTCGCGGTTCGGAGTGCGGGCCGGCTGCCTGACCCGGGCGTTTCGGGAGGTGCCGTCGCTGCGGTTCGGGGGACCCCTCGCATCGGTTTCTGCTTCGGGGGCGCCCACCGGTCCACGGGCTACCAGGGTATCAGCGCCCGGACGAGGCCGCTTCCGGCCACGCTCCGCACACGGACCGACACGGGGCACAGTGGTACTCACTCTTCCCACTCATCCGGCGCAATCGCTTTCCAGGGAGGGGCGCGCGGATCACCATCCTGCGTCGTATCCTGCTCGGACGATCGCTGCCGAGCCGGGCCGAACAACGGCACCACCCCGCCCGTATTCTCCGGACACAGAGCTCGTCAGTTCGTTTCGCACCAACAATCACTGCGACCATTGACGTCATGCAACGACGCTGTATTGACCCATTCCCCTGACCGCAAAGAGCAACCGCCCCTCGGGGGGCGACGTGGCCGTTCGACTGGAGATGCACGTGGCCGGGCGCATCGAGGACTACGCACTTATCGGAGACATGCAGACCGCAGCGCTGGTCTGCCGGGACGGCACGGTGGACTGGCTGTGCCTGCCCCGCTTCGACTCTCACGCCGTCTTCGCCGGACTGCTCGGCACCGAGGAGCACGGCTTCTGGCGTCTTGGCCCAGCCCACTCGGCGGACGCCGAACCGCCCAGAGCGGTCCGCCGCGGCTACCGCGGCGACTCCCTCATCCTCGAATCCGAGTGGGATACCCCACGTGGAACGGTCCGTGTGACCGATTTCATGCCCCCGCGTGACGGCGCACCCCAACTGGTGCGGATCGTCGAGGGCGTCTCGGGCCGGGTGCCGATGCGCTCGGCGCTGCGGATGCGTTTCTCGTACGGCCGCATCGTGCCCTGGGTGCACAAGCACGAGGGGCGGACGGTGGCCGTCGCCGGGCCCGACTCCGTGTGGTTCGACACGACGGCCGAGACCTACGGCAAGTCGCTGACCACGTACGCGGACTTCACGGTGGCACCGGGCGACCGGATCGCGTTCACCATCTCCTGGCAGCCCTCGCACAAGGAGCCGCCCGCGCTGCCCGAGCCGGAGCAGGCCCTGGAGGCCACCGAGGAGTTCTGGCGCGAGTGGGTCGAGCAGTGCACGTACCACGGGCCCTACCGCGAGGCCGTGGTCCGCTCGCTGATCACCCTGAAGGCGCTGACGTACGCGCCGACCGGCGGCATCGTCGCCGCGCCCACCACCTCGCTTCCGGAGGAGATCGGCGGCGTCCGCAACTGGGACTACCGCTACACCTGGCTGCGCGACGCGGCCATCACCCTCTCCTCGCTGCTGCGCACCGGCTACCGCGACGAGGCGCGCGCCTGGCGCGAGTGGCTGCTGCGCGCGGTCGCGGGCGACCCGGAGAGCCTGCAGATCATGTACGGCATCGCGGGCGAGCGGGAGTTGGGCGAGGCGGAGCTCGACTGGCTGCCCGGGTACGAGAACTCCGCGCCGGTACGCGTCGGGAACGGCGCCGCGCACCAGCTCCAGCTGGACGTCTACGGCGAGGTCACCGAAGCCCTGCACCTGGCGCACATGACGGGCCTGGCCCGCAACGACTACGCGTCCCTGCTGCAGCTCAAGCTGATCCGCTACCTGGAGAACCACTGGGACCAGCCGGACGAGGGCATCTGGGAGGTCCGCGGTCCGCGCCGGCACTTCGTGCACTCCAAGGTCATGGCCTGGGTCGCCGTCGACCGCACCATCAAGCTCATCGAGTCCGGCGACGCGGACGGTCCGCTGGAGAAGTGGCGCGAGCTGCGCGACGACATCCACCGCGATGTGTGTGAGAAGGGTTACGACAAGGAGCGCAACACCTTCACGCAGTCGTACGGCTCCAAGGAGCTGGACGCCTCGCTGCTGCTGATCCCGCAGATGGGCTTCCTGCCGCCGGACGACAAGCGGGTGATCGGCACGATCGAGGCCATCCAGCGGGAGCTGTCGACCACGGACGGCTTCATCCTGCGCTACCCCACCGCCGGTGAGGACGCGGGCGTGGACGGCCTGGAGGGTGACGAGGGCGCGTTCCTCGCCTGCTCGTTCTGGATGGCGGACGACCTGGCGATGATCGGCCGCGTGGACGAGGCCCGCAAGCTCTTCGAGAAGCTGCTCGCCCTGCGCAACGACCTCGGCCTGCTGGCCGAGGAGTGGGACCCGCGCCTGAAGCGCCAGGTCGGGAACTTCCCGCAGGCGTTCAGCCACGTGCCCCTGATCGACACGGCACTGCGGCTGACCGCTTCGGGGGCCTACGGCGGCTGATGAGCGACTGATGACAAGCCGCCGCCCGGCTACGGCACGGGCGGCGGCTTCGTCAATTCGTCGTAGATGCTGAGGACTTGGGCGACGGTCTCGTCCTCGGTCGGCCAGGAGGCGGCCTGCTGCGTGCCCTTGACCTTGAGGGCCTCACACCGTTCCGGATCCGCGAGAAGGCCTACGACGGCGTCGGCGAGGGCTTCCGCGTCTCCGTGCGGTACGAGTTCGGCGGCGTCCCCGACCAGTTCGGGGATCCCGCTCATATCGGCGGCGACGAGCGGCACGCGCGCGTGGAGGGCTTCCTGGGCGAGCACAGAGCGCGCTTCCCGGCCGCCGGGCAGCAGTGCGAGATCGGCTGCAGCGAGCAGCTCACCGACGTCGTCGCGCCGCCCGACGAGACGTACCGGCAGCCCTTCGTTCTCGATACGCCCCTGTAGTTCGGCGCGCAGCGGCCCCTCCCCGGCGATCACCAGCAGCGGTACGGGATCCAGCCGCCGCCAGGCGCGCGTGGCGTCCAGCAACGTGTCGTACCCCCGGTGCCGCTCGAGCGAGCCGACAGCCATCAGCAACGGCCGGTCCGTGGCACCCAGTTCGGCCCGCGCCTTGGGAAGCAGCCGCTCGAGCTCCTCGTCCGCGAGGACGGGCCGCCGCACCTGAGGCAGCGCGACCGCGGCGAGCCGGGCATCACGCGCCCCGTTCCGCCGGGCCCGCTCCACCAGGTCGGACGAGGCCCCGAGGACCACGGAGGCGGCCTTGGCGACCCGCCGCTCCAGCAGCCGCAGCAGATGCCCTCGCGCCCCGTCGGCGTGCGAGCGGCTGTGCCAGGTCACGACGAACGGAACCCGCCGCCCACTGAGCGCCATGGCCGCCCTCATCCCGGCATGCAGACCGTGTGCGTGGACGAGATCGGCGTCCGCGCAGGCCGCCCGCAGCGCGGACAGGGAAGCCGGGTCGCTCCGCCGCGGCACGTGCACATGCCGGGCCCCGACACCATTGAAGTCGTACGCCTGCTCCGCGGCGGCCGGCGCACACACCGTGACCCGCACTCCTCGCGCCACGAGCCCCGACGCCAACGACCGCACATGCCCACTGCTGCCCGCGCTGCCGCCGCCGAGGACCTGCACGGTACGCAGCGCCGACCGGCCATGCGACAACTGGCTGCTCACGGGGGTGCTCACGTGGCCGGGGCTCCTGGTTCAGCGACGGGCGGTCACGAAGAAAGTACAGAAGACGTTCTGAGATGACGCAGAAGGAACGCTCCGTTGGGGTGTACGGCGCGTTCGCCTACATCTAAGGATGCCAGGACATACGGGAGTTCCGGACCACGGTGGGGCGGTGGGGGACAGATCGGCCCGCGAGGCGGGCGGGAGACGGGGCCGCGGAGCGGCGGCCACCCGTCGTCCTAACCGTCCCCCCGAGCCGTCGCCAGCAGTTCCTCCGCGTGGGCGCGGGCCGTCTCCGAGTCCTCCTGGCCCGCCAGCATGCGGGACAGTTCGCGGACGCGGTCCTCGCCCTCCAGGGACTTCACTCCGGAGCGGGTGACGGAGCCATCGTTGGTCTTCTCGACGAGGAGCTGCCGGTCGGCGAAGGCGGCGACCTGGGGCAGGTGGGTGACGACGACCACTTGTGCGGTCTTGGCGAGGCGGGCGAGGCGGCGCCCGATCTCGACCGCGGCCTTGCCGCCGACGCCGGCGTCGACCTCGTCGAAGAGGTACGTAGGCACCGGATCCGTACCCGCGAACACGACCTCCACCGCGAGCATCACGCGTGACAGCTCACCGCCGGACGCGCCCTTGGCGATCGGCCGCGGCGGCGCCCCGGGATGCGGCGCGAGAAGCAACTCGACCTCGTCGACACCGGCAGGCCCGTACGCCACCGGACGACCGCCCACCTCCACGCCGTCGGGGTCCTCGGTCTGCCGGATCGCGAACGACACGCGCGCGTGCGGCATGGCGAGCGAGGCGAGCTCGGCGGTCACGGCGGCGGCGAACCGCTCGGCGGCCTCCGTACGAGCGTCCGTCAAAGCCTGCGCCAAGCCGCCCAGTTCGGCCCGCAAGGCGTCCCGTTCGGCCGTCAGCTCACCGAGCCGGTCGTCGTCGCCGTCCAGCTCCAGGAGCCGCGCGGCCCCCTGCTCGGCCCAGGCCAGCACAGCAGCCACGTCCTCGCCGTACTTGCGCGTCAGCGCGGTGAGCGCGGCCCGCCGCTCCTCCACCGCCGCGAGCCGCAGCGGATCGGCGTCCAGGTCGTCGGCGTACCCCGCCAACTCCCCCGCCACATCGCCCAGCAGAATCCCGATCTCCCCGATCCGGTCGGCGAGCGCGGCCAGCGCGGAGTCATGGGACCGTACGGCCTCCAGTGCCCGGTGCGCGCCCGCGACGAGCGTCGTGGCGTCGATGCCCTCGGGATCCTCGGGGTTGCCCGCCAGCGCCGCGTGCGCCGCCGTGGCCGCGGACGCGAGCGCCTCGGCGTGCCCGAGCCGCTCGGCCTCGGCCGCCAGCTCCACGTCCTCGCCCGCCCGCGGCTCCACCGCCGCGATCTCGTCGAGCCCGAAGCGCAGCATGTCGGCTTCCTGGGCACGTTCCCGCGCGCGCGTGGTGATCTCGTCCAGCTCGGCCGAGATGGCACGCAGCCGACGGTAGGCGCCCGCGTACTTGGCGAGCGGCACGGCGACCGCGTCCCCCGCGTACCGGTCGAGCGCCTGCCGCTGCCGGGACAGCTTGAGCAGCCCCTGCTGATCGCTCTGCCCGTGCACGGCGACAAGCTCGTCGGCGAGTTCGGCCAGCACCCCCACGGGCACGGAACGCCCGCCCAGGTGGGCCCGCGAGCGCCCTTCGGCGGACACGGTACGGCTGATCAACAGCGCCCCGTCGTCGAGCTCGGCCCCCGCCTCCTCGGCCCGTACGACCGCTGAGGAACCCTCGGGAACGGCGATCCGCCCCTCCACCACAGCGTTCTTGGCCCCGATCCGCACAAGACCAGCGTCCGCACGCCCGCCCAGCAACAGCCCAAGGCTGGTGACCACCATGGTCTTGCCCGCCCCGGTCTCACCGGTAACGGCAGTAAAGCCGGGCGACAACTCGACAACGGCGTCATCGATGACTCCGAGCGACCGTATCCGCATCTCCTCCAGCACGGACACGACCATACGAGGTTTCCCTGGCCCGGTGCGACGCCCCCTGTGTTCGTTGCGTGAAGGCGCAGGCTTTCACGGGGCGCGGGGCTGTGACATATGCGGCTCCGCCGCGGGGCGCGACCAGCCACAACGCACCCGCAGCGAACATACGAACCCGAGGGCCTGGGGGCGCAGCCCCCTCACACCGAGGAGCCGCAAATTGATACAGCCGGGAAGGGGCGGGGCTGGGGAAAGAAATCCCCACCCGCCCCCAACCGCTAGTGCGGAGCCCCCCGCCAACCCGCCACAGGCAACGCGAACTTGGCAACAAGCCGATCAGTGAACGAAGCGTGATGCAGCCGAGCAAGCCGCACCGGCACAGCCCCCCGCCGCACCTCCACCCGCGCCCCCTCCGGCAACTCGATAGTCCGCCGCCCATCGCACCACAACACCCCATGCGGGGTATGCGGCTGAACCTCCACAGCAAGCACAGAATCCGGCGAGGTAACCAACGGCTTGGCAAACAGCGCATGCGCACTGATCGGCACCATGAGCAGCGCCTCGACCTCCGGCCACACCACAGGCCCCCCGGCGGAGAACGCGTACGCCGTGGACCCGGTAGGAGTCGCGCAGACTATGCCGTCACACCCGAACCCGGTGACGGGCCGCCCGTCAATCTCGAGAACCACCTCAAGGAGCCGCTCGGCGGAAACCTTCTGAACGGCGGCCTCGTTCAGCGCCCAGTCCGTATGCACGACATCACCGTTGCTGTGCACGACGACATCGACGGTCATCCGCTCCTCGACCTCGTAGGCACGAGTAACCACCCGGTCGACAACCTTGTCGAGATCATCACGCTCGGCCTCCGCGAGGAAGCCGACCCGCCCCAGATTGACGCCGAGCATCGGCACCCCCGAGGCACGCGCGAACTCGGCGCCGCGCAGCAGCGTCCCGTCACCGCCCAGCACGATCAGCAGTTCACACCCGTCGAGGCACTCGGGAGTCGCCTCCTTGACGAGTTCCACGGTCGACGGCAGCGGCAGATCGGCCGCCTCGGCCGCCAGCACCCGCACCCCGAGCCCGGAGCGCAACAGCCCCTGGACGACGAGCTCGGCACTGCGGATGGCCGCGGGCCGCCCGGTGTGGGCCAGCAGGAAAACAGTACGAGCTCGGGTATCGGTCAACGCGGCCCCTCCGCCACTGCACGGTCTACGTCGGCCGGGTCCAGTTCGGGTGCACCGGCTCGCAGCCACAGAAAGTACTCGACGTTCCCCGAGGGCCCGGGCAGCGGGCTGGCCGTGACGCCCTTCACCCCGAGCCCCAACCCCCACGCGTGCCGGGCCACCCCGCGCACGGCCTCGGCCCGCAGTTCGGGGCTGCGTACGACACCGCCGCTCCCCAGCCGCTCCTTGCCCACCTCGAACTGCGGCTTGACCATCATCACCAGGTCGGCATCGGGCGCCGCGCACCGCACGAGGGCGGGCAGCACCAGTCCGAGCGGGATGAAGGACAAGTCACCGACAATAAGATCCACCGGCTCCCCATCGATCGCCTCCAACGTCAACTCGCGTACGTTCTTACGGTCCTTGACGGTGACCCGTTCATCGCTTTGGAGTGACCATGCCAGCTGCCCGTAGCCGACATCGACGGCGACGACGTGAGCGGCTCCCGAGCGCAGCAGTACGTCGGTGAATCCGCCGGTCGAGGCGCCCGCGTCCAGCGCCCGCCGCCCCTCGACCTTCAGGCCGAGCGGCACGAAGACCTTCAACGCCCCCGCCAGCTTGTGGCCGCCGCGTGAGACGTAGTCGGGGTCGCTGTCGTCGCGGGTGACCACGATGGCGGCGGCGGTCTCCACCTGGGTGGCGGGCTTCGTCGCGAGGGTCTTGCCGACGGTGACCCGCCCGGCGGCGATCAGCTGGCCGGCATGCTCCCGCGAGCGGGCGAGCTTCCGGCGGACCAGCTCGGCGTCGAGGCGGCGTCGTGCCACTCCTGCCACGTTCGGTTCAGCTCCTGTTGTTCATGCCGTACGGTCCCGGGGCCCTCGGAGGTCCCTCCGGCCCCGGACGGGCGTCGAGCGCGGTGAGCGCGTCGCGCAGCCCCCGGTGCACATCCTCGTACACCTCGATGTGCCCGTCCGCAGCGAGGTGGTCGACATCGGCAAGCCGGTCGAGCAGGGCGTCCACCTCGGCGTTCCCGGTGGGCGTGCGCGGCACGTTCAGCGGGGCGGGGGCGGCGGGTTCGTACGCGGATCCGGATTCCGGGCCGGCGCCCAGCCCGGCCCCGGATCCGGCTTCGAGTCCGGTCCCCACGCCGGCTTCGGCTCCGGCCTCGGTGCCGGAGCCGAAGCCGGTTTCCGAGCCTGCGGCGTGCCCGGCCCCGGGCCCGGCAGCCGGGCCGGCCTCCGGCTCGGCGGGAAGCTCCCAGTCGTTCATGCCCCGACGCTACCGCGAAGCGCTGGGGTACCGTCGTCCGCGATGGCCACGATTGAGGAGTGCCGCAGCGCACTAGACAAACTCTCGGACAACATGGCGGGCGCGGAGGGCGACGTGCGCAGTGCCGCCGCCCTGGACCGCTCGCTGAGCTGCCGTATCACCGACCTCGACATCACCTTCGTGGGCCGCCTCAAGGACGGCCGCATCGAGGTGCTCGACACGGTGCAGGGCCCTCCGCCCGACAAGGCCCAGATCCGGCTCACCATGGCCGGCGACGACCTGGTCGCCATGGTGAACGGCGAGCTGAACTTCGCGAAGGCCTGGGGCTCGGGCCGGGTCAAGCTCGAAGCGGGCCTGCGCGACCTGATCCGGCTCAGAAAGCTGCTCTGACCCGTCACCCGGTTCGGGACCTTCACGAGCCCTTCGCGACGCTCACAGCAGCGGCCGTACGCGCGTTACGCGCCGCCGGCACCACCAGCGGCGTACCCGTCTCCGGGTCGTCGATGACCTGGCAGCGCAGCCCGAAGACCTCCTCGACCAGCTCGGCCGTGACGATGTCCTGCGGCGTGCCCTGGGCGATGACGGATCCGTCCCGCAGGGCGATCAGATGCGTCGCGTACCGAGCCGCGTGGTTGAGGTCGTGCAGCACGGCGACCAGGGTCCGGCCCTGCTCCTCGTGAAGTTCGGCACACAGATCGAGTACGTCGATCTGGTGCTGGATGTCGAGAAAGGTGGTCGGCTCGTCGAGCAGCAGCAGCGGGGTCTGCTGGGCGAGCGCCATGGCGATCCAGACGCGCTGGCGCTGGCCGCCGGAGAGTTCGTCGACGTAGCGGTCGGCGAGTTCTCCGACTCCGGTCGAGGCCATCGACTCCCGTACGACCCGCTCGTCCTCGGAGGACCACTGCCGCAGCAGCCCCTGGTGCGGATAGCGCCCGCGGCCCACCAGGTCGCCGACCGTGATCCCGTCGGGCGCGATCGACGACTGCGGCAGCAGCCCCAGCGTCCGGGCCACCTTCTTCGCGGGCATCGACTGGATGACCTGCCCGTCGAGCAGCACCCGTCCCTGGCTCGGCTTCAGCATCCGGGACAGGGCCCGCAGCAGCGTGGACTTGCCGCAGGCGTTCGGGCCGACGATGACGGTGAAGGAGTTGTCGGGTATCTCGACGGACAGCTGCTCGGCAATGACCCGCTGGTCGTAGGCGAGGGTGACGTTCTCGGCGGACAGGCGGTTCACGGTGCTCCTTTGGGTGTTCATATCCGGCCCGCCTTGCGCTCGGTGAAGAGGAGCCACAGCAGATAGACACCGCCGAGCACTCCGGTCACCACCCCGACGGGCAGCTGGTCGGCGCCGAAGGCCCGCTGCGAGGCCCAGTCCGCGACGACCAGCAGGGTGGCGCCCATGCACATCGCGGGCATCAGGTTCGGCCCCGGCGCGCGGGTGAGACGCCGGGCGAGCTGCGGTGCGGTGAGCGCGACGAAGGCGACGGGGCCCGCGGCGGCGGTGGCGGCAGCGGTGAGCAGCACGGCGGCCAGCATCAGCAGCATCCGCGTCCGCTCGACCCGCACCCCGAGTGCGTACGCCACGTCGTCGCCCATCTCCAGCATGTACAGCCCGCGCGCGTTGCCGAGGACGAGCGGTACG
This sequence comes from Streptomyces ureilyticus, assembly GCF_011045025.1. Lineage (GTDB taxonomy): Bacteria > Actinomycetota > Actinomycetes > Streptomycetales > Streptomycetaceae > Streptomyces > Streptomyces ureilyticus. Next base: position 6,891 of record NZ_JAAKZX010000042.1, on the reverse strand, counting down.
AGGACGGCGCTCAGCGCGAGCAGCGGCCAGACCTGGTCCCAGTCACGACCGTTGAGCGAACCCGTCATCCAGACGACCGCACGGGCCGCGTCCACGATGTCGGCCTTGGTGAGCAGATAGCCGTTGACGGCCACGGCCATCGCGGAGACACCGATACCGACCAGGACCAGTCGATAGCCGTGCACACCCCGCTTCCAGGCGAGCACATAGATGGCAAGTCCGGTCACCAGACCGCCGAAGAGCGCCCCGAGGGTGACCTCGGCCGCACTCCCCGAGAAGAGCACGATCACGGTGAGCGCGCCGGCCGTCGCGCCCTGCGCGAGACCGAGCACGTCCGGACTGCCCAGCGGATTGCGGGAGATGGCCTGGAAGAGCGCGCCGCCGAGCCCGAGCGAGGCCCCCACCAGGAGACCGACGAGAACCCGCGGCAGCCGCAGTTCGTTGACGATGAACTCCTGCCCGGCGTCGCCGTTGCCGAACAGCGTCTTGAGCACGTCGCCGGCCGGGATCGGGAAGTCGCCGGTGCCGATGAGGACGACGCTCGCGGTGAGCGCGGCCACCAGCAGCAGGACGACGACTGTGAACGAGCGGACGTCGATACGGACGGACAGCCCGCCACGGGTACGGACGGGCCGGGCGCGGAACGGCCGGGCGGAACCGGCCTGCTTGGTCAGGACCTTCACAGCTGCGCCGTCCTCCGCCGTCGTACGAGAAAGATGAAGACCGGGCCGCCGAGGATCGCGGTGACGATGCCGACCTGGAGCTCGGCGGGCCGCGCGACCATCCGGCCGACCACATCGGCGCCGAGCAGCAGCACCGGCGAGAGCACGGTGGCGTACGGCAGGATCCAGCGCATGTCGGGCCCGGTGAAGGACCGTACGACGTGCGGGACCATCAGCCCAACGAACACGATCGGCCCGCAGGCGGCCGTCGCGGCCCCGCACAGCAGGGTCGCGGCCGCCATGGACAGCGCGCGGGTACGGCCCAGATGCGCGCCGAGGGCGCGGGCGGTGTCGTCTCCCATGGCCATGGCGTTCAGCGGCCGCGCGAGGGCCAGCGCCAGGATCGTACCGATCGCGAGGAACGGCAGCACCTGCTCGATGGTCCGGTCGTTGGCCGAGGACAACGAACCGACCGTCCAGAAGCGCATCTTGCCGAGCGCCGCCTGGTCCATGATCATGACGGCCTGCAGATAGCCGTAGAGCGCGGCGCTGAGCGCGGTGCCGGCGAGGGCGAGCCGCACCGGTGTCGCCCCCCGGCTGCCGCCGAGGACATACACCAGGACCCCGACCACAGCCGCGCCCCCGAAGGCGAACCACACATAGCCGCTCAGCGAGGTGACACCGAAGTAGGTGATGGCCGTGACGACGGCCGCGGACGCGCCGGCATTGATGCCGAGCAGTCCGGGGTCGGCCAGCGGATTGCGGGTGAGCGCCTGGAGTACGGCTCCGGCGAGGCCGAGCGCGGCACCGGCGAGCAACCCGAGGACAGTGCGCGACAGCCGCTCGCTCACCACGACGTCGCCATACGTGCCCGAGTCGTCGAACAGGCCGTGCCAGACCTGACTCAGGGACAGGTCCTTCGCGCCGATCGCGATACTCGCCAGCGCGATGAGCACCAGCACGGCCACGGACACGAGGAGCCCGGCGGCCCGTATCGCCCGGCGTTTGCGGGGCGCGGGGGCGGTCTCCGCGTTCGGTTCTGGGGGACTGTCGACCAACACACAGTTAGGTTAGCCTACCCTATCCAATTGCTCGATTCGTGCGCCCGCAGGACTCTGTTGGACCTCTCGGACCTGCGCGCTTGCTCGGTTTCGGAGCCCCGTGAGCAGCGGCGTCCCGGGTGGCCTGCGGCTCAAAGTCCCAGCCGTTCAAAGTCCCAGCCGTGCCAGTGCTTTGCCCCCGTCCAGCTCGCATGTCCCGTCCCCGGCCGCCGTCCAGGCGGCGGCACACAACGCCCGCAGCCCGTCGAGGGCCTCGCCTTCGCCCTCCAGCTCCAGCCGGTCCTTTCCGGCCGTGGCGGTCCAACCCCCGCAGCGATACGCCTCGCTCACCTCGACGACCTCGGGCTGTCCGGTCAGCAGCCCGCGCAGATCGGCGTCCACGTACGTCGGCCGGTGCTTCGGCGAGGCGGCAAGGAGCTGCGCGCCGTCCGTCACCCCGGTCAGCACCAGCACGGAATCCACCTCGCCGTTGAACGCCCCCTCGATATCCGTGTCCAGCCGGTCCCCGACCACCAGCGGCCGCACCGCGCCCGTCCGCAGAATCGTCTCCCGGTGCATCGGCGGCAGCGGCTTCCCGGCCACCTGCGGCTCGGCGCCCGTCGCGATGCGTACGACCTCCACGGCCGCCCCATTGCCCGGAGCGATCCCCCGAGCACTGGGAATCGTCAGGTCGGTGTTGGAGGCGAACCAGGGCACCCCGCGCGCGATGGCGTAGCAGGCCTCCGCGAAGCGCCCCCAGGGCAGCTCCGGCCCGCCATACCCCTGCACGACCGCCACCGGTTCGTCCTCGGCCGACTCGACCGGCACAAGCCCACGCTCGCGCAGCGCGACCCGCAGCCCGTCCCCGCCGATCACCAACACCCGTGCCCCCGCGGGCACTTGCTCACTGATCAGCCGTGCCACGGCCTGGGCCGAGGTGATGACGTCCGACTCCTCGGCCGGTATCCCCAGCTCCGTGAGATGCGCGGCCACCGTGTCGGGCGTCCGCAGCGCGTTGTTCGTGACGTACGCGAGATGCATCCCGCCCGCACGAGCGGTGCCGAGCGACTCGACGGCGTACGCGATCGCCTCCCCGCCCGCGTACACCACCCCGTCCAGGTCGAGCAGCGCCGTGTCGTACGCCTCGCTCAGGGGCCGGTCACTCCCCTCGGGCCGCGTCCTCACGGTCTGGCTCATTTCGCATCGCTCCTCGTTCGATCCCATTGCCCCGATCATCGCGCATGCCACTGACACTCTTACGATGCACCAATGAATACTGCAGGTCCTGGGGACGTACCGGCACGCATGGGCCTTGACCTCACCCCGTTCCGGGGCCTGCGCTACGACCCCGACCGGGTCGGCAGCCTGTCCGCCGTGACCTCCCCGCCGTACGACGTGGTCGTACGACCCGACGGACTGCACCACCTCGAATCGTCCGACCCGCACAACATCGTCCGCCTTATCCTCCCCCAGGCCACCACGCCCGCCGCCCGCAACAAGAAGGCCGCGGACACCCTCCAACGCTGGCTCGCCGAGGGCGTCCTGGCCGCCGACTCCGAACCGGGCCTGTACGTCTACGAACAGCGCGCCGACGACGGCATGCTCCAGCGCGGCCTCATAGGCGCCCTGCGCCTCTCGGAGCCGTCGGAGGGCGTGGTCCTGCCGCACGAGGACGTCATGCCGCACATCGTCGCCGACCGCGCGGACCTGATGCGCGCCACATCCACGAACCTCGAACCCCTGCTCCTGACTTACCGCGGCGACAACTCCGCCGCCGACGCCACCGCCGTCATCGAACGCACCGCCCAAAATCCGCCGATCCTTGCCACGACCACGGAGGACGGTTTCAGCCACCGCCTATGGTCGATGACCGACCCCGAGGACCTGACCGCGATCCAGACGGACCTCGCCCGCCACCAGGCCCTCATCGCGGACGGCCATCACCGCTGGGCGACGTATCTGCGTCTGCGCGCCGAACACGCCTCCCCCAGCCCCTGGGACTTCGGCCTGGTGCTCCTGGTCGACACCGCGCGCTACCCGCTCCGCGTCCGCGCGATCCACCGCCTCCTGCACCACCTCCCCGTCGCGGAAGCCCTGTCCGCCCTCGGCGACTCCTTCCGCGTACGCCCCGTCCAAGGCCCCCTCTCCGAAGCCCTGGAGGCCCTCTCCGCAGCGGCCGCCGAGGGAAATGCCTTCCTCCTTGCGGGCGATGGCGCCTTCCACCTGGTCGACCGCCCCTCCCCGGACCTCCTCGCCCGTACGATCCCGGCCGACCGTCCGGAGGCCTGGCGCACCCTCGACGCAACGGTTCTGCACGCCACGCTCCTCGACCACATCTGGCGCATCCCGGACGTCCCGGAGCACATCGCGTACATCCACGACACCGCCGCCACGGTCGCCAAGGCCGAACGCGACGGCGCCACGGCCGTCCTGATGCACCCGGTCCGCGAAGAGGTCGTACGCGAACTGGCGAGCCAGGGCGTCACGATGCCCCGCAAGTCGACGTCGTTCGGCCCGAAGCCGGCCTCGGGCCTGGTGCTGCGCGCGCTGGAGCGCTGAAACGCGGATGGGCGGGTCCCGTAGGGGATCCCGCCCATATGCGCGTACGCCGCGTACGCGTCTCGTGTCGGCGTCAGTCGTCCGAGTCGTCCCTGTGGTCTGGAGCGTCCTTGTCCATGGCGTCGTTCACGACCGGCTCGGGCGCCGGGGCATCGACGATTGCTGCGGCTTCCACGGCTTCGGCCTCGGAACCGCTGCCGCTCTCGTCGAGGGCCTCCTCGTCCATGGCGTCGACGAACTCGACGCCGTCCATCTCGGCGAGCCGGTCCGAGGCGTCCGTGCTGCCGTCCTTGTCGGACTCGACGGCCTTCGCGAACCACTCGCGCGCCTCGTCCTCACGACCCGCCGCGAGCAGCGCGTCGGCGTACGCATAGCGCAGCCGCGCCGTCCAGGGCTGAACCGAATTCGAGGCCAGCTCGGGGCTCTGCAACGTCACGATGGCCGCGTCGATCTGCCCCATGTCGCGCCGTGCCCCGGCCGCCACGAGCCGCATCTCGACCTGACCCGCCTTGTCGAGCTTCTGCACCTCGGGCGCCCCGGCCATCTCCATGGCCTTCTCGGGCCGCCCCAGCCCCCGCTCGCAGTCCGCCATCACGGGCCACAGGTCCACGTTCCCGGTCATCCGCCGCGCGGCCCGGAACTCGGCGAGGGCCTCGCTGTACTTCTGGTTCGCATACGCCGCGAAGCCGGCCGCCTCGCGCACGGCGGCCACACGCGACGCCAGCCGCAGCGCGACCCTGGAATAGCCGTACGCCCCCTCGGGGTCCTCGTCGATGAGCCTGGCCACCATCACCAGGTTCTTGGCGACATCCTCGGCAAGCCCCTTCGGCAGACTCTGCAGCTCCTGCCGTACGTCCTTGTCGATCTCCTCGCCGGTGACGTCCTCGAGGATCGGCAACCGCTTGATCGGCTCACGATCCCGCTCCCGCTCCTCACGGAAGCGCCCGCCACCACGCCGGTCGTCGCTCCGCCGGTCGTCCCGCCCCCGGAAACCACCGGGCCGCCCACCGCCGTCCTCACGCCGCGGTCCACGCCCACCACGCTCGTCCCGTCCGCGCTCGTCCCGCCCACGGAAGCCACCGCGGCTGTCGTCCCGACGGAAACCACCGCGATCACCGCGGTCACTGTCGCGCCGGTCGTCCCGGCGTCCGTAACCGCCGCGCTCCCCCTGCCGCTGCTCATCACGCCGGAAGCCACCACGATCGTCGCCTCGACGGTCATCCCGACGGGGAGCACCACGCTCATCGCCCTGCCGGTCATCGCGCCGGAAGGGCGGACGGTCCTCCGACCGCCGGACCCCGCCACGGTCACGATCATCGCCCCGCCGCTCGTCGCGCCGGAAACCTCCGCCACGGTTCTCATCCCGACGGAAACCACCGCGCTCGGCACGGTCTTCACCACGGCGATCATCCCGCCGGAAGGCCGGCCGGTCCCCGCCACCGCTGCTGTCACGCCGGAACGCCGAGCGGTCGCCACCACCACGACTGTCATCCCGACGGAAACCACCACGGTCACCGCCACTACGACTTTCATCGCGACGGAAACCACCACGATCTCCGCTACTACGACTGTCATCGCGACGGAATCCACCGCGGTCGCCGTCCCTTCGGTCGTCGCGACGGAACCCTCCGCGCTCATCATCGCGACGGTCGTCCCGACGGTACGGTGGCCGATCGCCGTCACGCCGAGGCCCACCACGGTTGTCATCTCGCCGGAACCCGCCGCGATCGCGATCGCCGCCACCACGACTGTCGTCACGGCGGTCATCGCGCCGGGGCCCACCCGGACGTTCGTCACGACGAAACGCCGGACGGTCGCCACGATCACGATCGTCGCGCCCACGGAAGCCGCCACCGCCACGGTTGTCGTCACGGCGGAAGCCTCCGCGATCGCCGCGGTCATCACCACGGCGATCGTCACGGCGGTACGTCGGCCGGTCACCGCCACCGCTGTTGTCACGGCGGTAGGTCGGCCGGTCGCCCTCACGCCGAGGACCACCACGACTGTCATCCCGCCGGAAACCACCACGGTCACCGCCACCACGACGGTCGTCACGGCGGTCATCGCGCCGGCCGCTGCCACCACGGTCGTTGTCGCGTCGCGGCCCCCCGCGGGAGCCGCCGCGGTCACCACTGTCCCGGCGGCGCTGATCGCGCTCCGGTCGCTCGTCGGGAGAGTTGGTGGACATGGTGACTCCTGTCTTAAGTACCGCAAGTCATTCTCGCGCAGCCGAGTACCCTGCGCGCTTCGGAAAAACAAAAAGGACCTCTGGTCCCAGCAAGTCGCTGGGACCAGAGGTCCTCCAAAGATTGTTCGGCGGTGTCCTACTCTCCCACAGGGTCCCCCCTGCAGTACCATCGGCGCTGTAAGGCTTAGCTTCCGGGTTCGGAATGTAACCGGGCGTTTCCCTCACGCTATGACCACCGAAACCCTAATGGTTTCGAGCGAACAAGCACACTCTTCAGTTAAACGTTCTGCTCAAAGCCGACAACGGTTCGTTGTCTCAGAACCAACACAGTGGACGCGAGCAGCTGAGGACAAGCCCTCGGCCTATTAGTACCAGTCACCTCCAGCGGTTACCCGCCTTCCAGATCTGGCCTATCAACCCAGTAGTCTCCTGGGAGCCTTAA
>NZ_JAAKZX010000429.1 GCF_011045025.1 Streptomyces ureilyticus | reverse complement strand
CCGCATACCCGGCCACGCCCCACGCGACGGCCCAGATCAGCCCCACAGCCGCGATCACCCGCGACCGCCGACGCCGCTCCACGAACCTCAGCACCACGAACTGCGCGACCACGATCACCGCCGTGTTCGCCGCAAGAGCCGTACCCAGCGCGGAAGTCGAGATCCCCGCAGCCTCAACGCCGTACGCACTCAGCCCCGACTCGAACTGCCCATAGCAGGCGAAGAACAGCACAAACCCCAGCACACACAACTGCACCATGGCGCGATTACCAAGGAGCTCCTTCCAGCTCCCCTTGACCCCCGGCGCGGCGCCCCCGATCCGCGGCGCGCGCGGCACCCGTACGGTCCCCATGACCACGACCAGTAGCAGAAACATCGCCGCCTCGATCGAGAACAGCAACGTAAAGGAACCCGGCCGCGAGGCATCAACGAGATGCCCACCGATGAGCCCACCCACCCCGAGCCCGAGATTCTGCAGAAAGAACTGCATGGCGAAGGCCCGCGACCGGGACCCGGCGGTGGAACAGTCCACGATCATCGTCGCAAGCGCCGGCTGCATCACGGCCTGCCCCGCCCCGAGCACCCCCGCGGCCACCAACACGGCCGCCGCACTGCTCGCAAACCCCAGTCCCAGCGCACCCAACGCGGCAGTGACCAGGGCGACAAGCAGCACCGGCAGCGCACCGCGCCGGACGATGGCCCGCCCGGCGAACGGCAGCACAACCAGCGCAGCCACCGCGAACAGGGCGAGCACAAGCCCCGCCGTCACAGCACCGAGCTCCCGTACCTGCGCCACATAGACGTACAGATACGGAACGGTGAAGCCGAGCCCGAACGCGCCAAGTGCGTTGCCCACATGGATCCGACGCATCGCCGCGCCCCTCGCCCTGGTCACTGTCACCTGCTTCAGTAGGTAGGAGAACTTAGAAGTGAAGACTTCAAAGCTAAACTTAGGCATTGAACTCTACACACCGAAGGACTTAGACGCCAAGCGGCTGCATGCCATACTTCGGCCCATGGGCGACACCCCCGGCGTCGGCGAGCCGACACTCGAAGAGCAGATCGCCGCGTACCAGCGCGAGTTCCAGGACCTCGACCCCCAGGTCGAGAAGATCGTCTCGGCCCTCGGCCGCCTCAATCGCCGCATGAACGTCGCCTACGGCCGCCAGACCGCCACCCTCGGTATCAGCAACGCCGAATGGGAGGTCCTCAAGGCCCTCGTCCTCTCCGGTGCCCCCTACCGCATGGGCCCGAGTGACCTCGCCAAACGCCTCGGCCTCACACCGGCCGCGATGACCCACCGAATCGACCGCATGGTGTCCGAGGGCCTGGTCACCCGAGAGCGCGACGAGTCCAACCGCGTACGCGTCATCGTCGAGCTCACCACCGAGGGCCGCGAGAAGTGGCTGGCAGCCATGCGCCTGGCCAGCGTTTTCGAGGAGGACCTGCTCCAGGACCTCTCCCAGGCGGAACGCGGCGTCCTCGGCGACGTCCTGACCCGCCTCCTCCGCCGCGTGGAGCACGCCCAGCCGGATGCCGGCGGCCGGCTCACCGACCTGGACTGACGGCACCCCCGAGGTTTGCCGAGCCGTCGCCAAGGGGAAGCTTGACAACCCCCTCGTGGATCCGTAAGGTTCTTCGAGTTGCCACGGGGCCGTAACGGCTCTGCGACAGCACCTCCCGCCGCAGAAGCGGCACACCAAACCACTAGTGCGATCTCCCTACGGGGTCAATTTCGGCGTGCCCGAATTGAATTCCCAAGGGCCCCGGCAGCCCGATTAGGAACTGCCGACAGCATCCGCTAAAGTTTGGAACGTCGGAACGGCCCAACAGCCGCGAGGACAAAGCCAGTTGACTGAGGTCAGGCCCGAAAGGATCTGATACAGTCGACGTCGCCGGAAGGTCGAAAGGCCGGAAAGCGAGAACCTCCCGACTGGGAATCGGACGCGAAAGCGTCTGGTAAAGTCGGAAACGCAAGACCGAAGGGAAGCCCGGAGGAAAGCCCGCGAGGGTGAGTACAAAGGAAGCGTCCGTTCCTTGAGAACTCAACAGCGTGCCAAAAATCAACGCCAGATATGTTGATACCCCGTCCGTCGGAAGCATTTTCCGATGGCCGAGGTTCCTTTGAAGAAAACACAGCGAGGACGCTGTGAACCCTTCCGTTCATTCCGCGGGGGGTTCCGCTCTCGTGGTGTCATCCCGATTACGGGAATACATTCACGGAGAGTTTGATCCTGGCTCAGGACGAACGCTGGCGGCGTGCTTAACACATGCAAGTCGAACGATGAACCACTTCGGTGGGGATTAGTGGCGAACGGGTGAGTAACACGTGG
>NZ_JAAKZX010000428.1 GCF_011045025.1 Streptomyces ureilyticus | reverse complement strand
GGATCCGCTCATGGGTGCCCGCCAGGCCGGCCTTGTCGCCGCGGACCACGATCACCGGGCAGTGGGCACGGGACGCCACGGCCAACGAGACCGAGCCCAGCAGCAGGCCCGTCAGCTCACCGCGGCCACGCGATCCCGTCACCAGGGCGGAGGCGTTGTGGCCCTCGCGCAGGAGCGCGGACGCCGCTTCCTCGGGGACCACCTCCGTGGAGACCTTCACCTCGGGATTGCGCCGTCGGGCACGCTCGGCCGCGGAACCGACGATGTCGTCCGCCAGCACCTGCTCGGACGGGCGTTCAACGCTGCCGGACGGGGCGACCCCTTCGTAACGCTCCCACAGGGAGGCGTACACCAGTCGCAACGGCAGTCCATGCCGGGCCGCTTCGTCGACCGCCCAGTCGACTGCGACGAGGCTCGAATCCGATCCGTCGATACCCACGATCAGGGGCAGCTCCATGTCCCTCACCGCCTTTCGTCGGGCTGCGCAGAAGAGCAGCAGCAGAGGGCTCCACCTCACCGTCGCATCCACTACCGGGCGGCGGGAGGGGCGGTTCGGCCACGGCTTGGGCCATTCGGCCCCTGTCGGATCTCGCGCCGGCGTTGAGTGCCACTCCCCCCGGCTCGGCCCCCGGGCGGCTCTGCGCCTCGGCCGGACGCTGAAGTTGAGCCCGCAGCAGGTTCGTCACGGCCGATGACCACCTGTCCAACGAGCTCCGGTGCGCGCACCGTTGACAGACAGGACCAGCATTCGGGCGGGGCCGACGGGCCCGGCACCACAACGGTGAACCGGCGCCTACGGCGTACGGACATCGGCGGAATCCGGCGCTCTGAGCGAACGAGCGGAGGAAGGCGTCGCCGTACCGAGCGGGTCCGCCACCACGGTTGGCAAGGGACTGTTGGGCACCCGTGGGGAACCCCTCGGCCCACGCCCCGCCCGACCGGACCGGGGCACCGTGGGGCGAGAGGCCATCCAGGGAGGCTGAACATGACCCAACTCGCCGACGGCAACAGCATCGTGGTGGGCGTCGACGGATCTGAGGCGTCCAAAGCCGCACTACGCTGGGCCAGAGAGCAGGCCCGCGCCCTGCGGGCGGAGATCGTGGCCGTACACGCCTGGGAACCGACCACATCCGGATTCGCGCCGTATGCTCCGGCATCGGCCCGTCCCACGGCCGCGCAGCAGCGCGAACAGGCTGCCGAGCTGCTCGCCTCGACGGTGCGAGAGGTCTTCGGCCCACAGATCGGCGGCGCCGTGCGTGCCGTTCTCGTGGAGGGACCGCCCGCGCGGGCACTGCTCCGTCACGCGCCCGGTGCACTGCTGCTCGCCCTGGGACGCAGGGCTCACGGACAGTACGAGCTGCCCGCGATCGGGACGGTGGGCCGTGAGTGTCTGCGGCACGCGACGGTCCCTGTGGTCGCGGTGCCCGCGGCGCAGCGGCCTGCGTCGCCGCTCAGGGCCGTGGAAACGTCGTCTCTCGCCAGGAGCGGTGCCGCATAGGGGGCGGAGTGCCAACGCCTGGTGGGATACGCGACCGCCCACAGCTCCACCCGCGAGATCGTCGAGCCAGGCGGATCAGGCACAGCCCGGCTACCGCATCACCGGCGCCACGGCGCTCAGCGGCGCGGACGCTCTTGTGATCGACGAAGGCCCCGTCTCGCGTGGGCACCCTCCTGCCGGCTGGCCTGCCGGTTCACGCCGTACCCAGGGCGGCCACCTGTGGTCCTTCTCGTCCCGTCGGGACGAAGACTGAGGCCGGATACGCTGGCGGGATGATCGAGAATCTTCCTCCCTGTCCGAAGTGCTCGTGTGAGTACACCTACGAGATGAACGCCCTGGTGGTGTGCCCGGAGTGCGGCCACGAATGGGTGCCCGCCGAGGGCGGTACGGAGGGTGGAGACACCGCCGGGGAGCTGGGGGTCCCCCCGGCCGAAGGCTGGGGGAGGGTCGTCAAGGACTCCGTCGGCAATGAGCTGCGGGATGGCGACGCCGTGGTCGTCGTCAAGGCGCTCAAGGTCAAGGGGAGCCCGTCGGGCATCAAGGCCGGCACCAAGGTGCGCAACATTCGGCTGGTCGACGGGGTCGACGGCCACGACATCGACTGCAAGATCGACGGTTTCGGAGCGATGCAGCTCAAGTCCAGCGTGGTCAAGAAAGCCTGATCTACGACTCGCCCTGTCCCGCCGTCCCATCCATGGAGGGGTGTTCAGGGTTGCAGCCTGATGCTTAATTGCAAAATTTCGCAATTGATTAGATGCTGTACTGGCCATGCTTGCAGGTAGCTGCGGGCACAGCTTTCGCCTGCCCCCGGGGGGGGTGGGGCGCTGTCGGGGAAGCCGAGGGGTCGTGTCCGTTCCGCTGT
>NZ_JAAKZX010000427.1 GCF_011045025.1 Streptomyces ureilyticus | reverse complement strand
GCACGTTCCCGATCCGCACCCGCGCCGCGAGATCTGCTCCGGCCAGCGCGCCCAGGTGGGAGCCCACCGCGCGAAGTGCCTCCTCGTCGGCGGGCGAGAGGTGCAGCCGGGTGCGGATACGGCATCCAGAACGCGGGGCGACCACGAACGGGCCGGTCAACTCCCGGAACGGGCGCGGCTCCCGCTGCTTCGCTCCCCGCGCCCGCTTGCCCATCGCCGTGCACCCCCGCTCGCCTGTGATGATCTCGACGGGCTGAAGCTAACCCTCGCGCCTACACCCCGGGAAGCACATGCCAGCGATTGGCGAACAACTGCTCCCCTCTGCACGGGAAGGGCAGAAGATGATCGTCGACTGGATCATTCGGGACCGACCGCACCCCTCCGCCCTGCCCGAAATGACCAACACTGGCCTACATGTCCGGGGACTGCTTTCAACCCGCTGTCGTTTCCGTCCAAGACGGCCGCCGCGGCCGCGATCTAGCGTGGGGCCCAGCAGCTCGCCCGATCATGAGGAGACAGCACCATGCGTGACCTGGTCTACACCGGTTTCATGTCGCTCGACGGCGTCGTGGACTCGCCCGGCGGGACGGAGGAGGGGCACCGCAGCGGCGGCTGGGTGTTCAAGGACCTCGAGTTCGTCCCGGAAGCCTGGTCGCTGAAGGGCGAGGAGCTCGCCGACACGACGGCGTTGATGTTCGGCCGCCGCAGTTACGAGGCGTTCGCGTCGGTCTGGCCCGGCTCGGAGGACCACGCCAACTACAAGGATCTGCCCAAGTATGTGGTGTCGACCACGCTGTCCGACGATGCCCTCGTCGACGGGTGGGGGCCGACGACCATCCTGCGCTCGACCGAGGACGTCGCCGCGCTCAAGGAGGGCGAGGGCGGCGCGATCTTCATCCACGGGAGCGCGGAGCTGGCCCGGCGACTGTCGGACGCGGGCCTCATCGACCAGTACAACCTGCTCGTCTTCCCCGTGCTGCTCGGTGCTGGGAAGAGCCTGTTCGGCCGGTCCGACCGCGACAAGCAGATGCTGACGCTGCGGGAGTGGGAGAGCTACTCGAACGGGATCCAGAAGCTGGTCTACGACGTCAAGCGCTGACCCACGTCGAGGGCGACTGACCCAGATCGAGGGCGATCGCCCCGCCGCCGCCCTCGCGCAGCTGCCCGGCGGTGCGTCCAACGTAGGAGCGCAGCGCCCGGGCCAGGTGCGGCTCGTCGAAGTAGTCGAGCTTGGCGACGACTTCGGCGGCCGGGTCGCCGGCCGCCAGCAGCTCCGCCGCCGTGCGGGCCCGCTCGATCTGCCGTACGGCGCCCCGCGTCAGCCCGGTCGCGGCGCGGAACCGGCGTTCGACCGTGCGCCCCGAGACGGCCGGGTGGTGCCCATGCAGCACCTCGGCGACGAGCGGGTCACGGACCACGATCCCGGCCCGGACGAGACGCTCGACCAGGGCCTCGGCGTCATCGGGGCCGGGCGTCTCCCAGCGCGCGCCGTCCAGCCGGAACGTGCGGCGCGTGGTGTCGGGCAGCTCGACGCCGCCGTCGACCAGCGCCGGCGTGGGCACGACCCGCAACGAGGTGCCCACGGCGAACTCGATACCCGTGAAGGCCGCGCCCTCCGGCACAGGCGCCGTGCCGGTCCGGGTCTCGGGGCCGGTGATGCCCGCGTACGCCCGGCCGTCCTGCTTCCAGAACACCAGGCCCCAGCGCACCGCTGCGACGGATGTCATCGCCGTGACCTGCTCGCTCGTGCAGGTCCACACGGTGTCGACCCACGGAGAGTCCGACTGGCGCGTCTCGAAGCGCAGTTCCACGGGCGCAGAATACGCCGCGCCGTGCAGCCGACGGTCGCTCCGGGCGAGAACGAGGACGTCGCTGAACCACAATCCCTGGGCTCCTGTCTATTCGCACAGCAGGTCGTGGCATGGCTCGTCCGAGGGGTGCGCGACGTATCCCGATTGCCCGCAGGTCTGCCTGCACAGTCTTGAAGACATGACTGAGTGGGGGATCGCGTCGGCCCGGAGGGGACTGACGCGAGTGAGCGTCGCCGCCGTTGTCGTGCTGGGCTCGGTTGCCCTCACGAGTGGTGCGGTGCGGGCGGAGTCGGCCGACACGGACAACCCGCCGCCCCACGGTGTACGTGTCGAACTGACGGCGTGGCCCGCGCCTGGATGCCGTGGGATCGTCGTCGACACCGAGGGCAGCCACTCCCTCGTGACCGTGGGGTGTGACGCCTGCCCGCACTCGTACGTGGCCGTGACAGCGCGCACGGCGCCCCAGCTGCAGTTGGGCCTCGTGTGGAAGCGATCGTGCGAGAGGCCGCCCGCCACGCCGCCCGCGACGCCCCCACCTACTCCGCGTCCTGAGC
>NZ_JAAKZX010000426.1 GCF_011045025.1 Streptomyces ureilyticus | reverse complement strand
CCGCCGTACGGTCCCGGGGCGGGGGCGTGCGCCTGCGGAGCCGCGTACGGCTGCTGAGGTGCGTAGGGCTGCTGAGGTGCGTAGGGCTGCTGAGGCGCGTACGGCTGCTGCGGCTGGTGGGACTGCTGCTGGTAGGGCCCGGAGGCGGGCTGCTGACCGGCGAACGGATTGCCCTGCCCCGGTTGCCCCGACTGCCCCTGCATCTGCGGCTGGCCGGCGAACGGATTCCCATGCCCCGGAAGCTGCGACCCCGGAGACAGATACCGCACCCTCCCCGTCTCATCCGCAACGGGCGCGAACCCGGCGGCCTGCAGCCGCGCCGCGAACTTGGCGTTCCGCTTCCGCGTGACGACGAACCCGACGACCAGGATCGCCATGAGGAGCACCCACATCCCTATGACGAAGACCACCCCGTCCCCACTGGACCGAGCGACCCCGATGGCCATGCCGACCGTGATCCCGACGGCCCCGAACCCCATCCGCTTCTCGGCGCTCTTGCCGGTGAGATCGAAGTTGATCCGGGCCTTCAGCAACTCCAGCGCATCAGGCACGAAGGGCGGCAGCGACTTCCCGTCCCCGGCTTGCGGATACTGGGCCCAGTTCTGCGCGGCCCGAGTCTGCGCCTGCGGACTGGGATCGGGCACTATGAGCATCCTCAGGCCGTTGTTCCCGGCCTGCCGCACGTCGGCGTACTGATACCCGAACTGCTCCGCGATGAAGGCAAGCCGAGCCAGCTTCTTCACGGACGCCATGCCACTGCTGAGCTCAACAGGCTCCCCACTGGCCATGAGCCGGAACATCTTCTGCAACTGCCGCTGACTCACGCCAACCCTTCCCCGTACCCATCAATGACGCTCCATTTGCACTCGCACCCTATAGGCCACGGGAGTTGGGGCACAGGGGCGGCTGGGGGCTGGTACGGGAAGGCTTCGTAGCGTGCCCGGAGAGGCTCACGCGCAGCCGTAAAGATCCCGCATCCCCAGGAGCAGTACGCGCCCCGCCCGAGCCGCCTCGACCAGATCGGCGGCGGGTTCACTCCGCACGTACACGGCGAGGACGCAATCCTTGGCATCCCAGCCCTGCGCACACAACAGATCCCGGATGTGCTCAAGTCGGCGCAGATCGGCGGCCGTTCGAGGCTTGTTCGTAGCCTTGGCCTCGCCTAGGAGATTGATGCGGGCCCGCTTGTCGCGCGGCCGGGAGGCCCGGCTGAGCGCCACCACGTCGACCTCATGTCCCCTGTGTTCACGGCACGCGACGGTCGTGGTGCCGACCTGACCGATGTCGTCGAGGCCGCGCTCACGCCCGTACCGAAGAGTCCACTGCCGGGTCAGGTCCTCGAAGTGGGGCCCGAGCACCTTCGAAGAGAACGTCTCCCGCGACCGCTCCCAGGCAGCCCGGCCTTCACGCATCTCGAAGTCGACGAGATTCGGCCGCACGATCAGGTCATGGAAGCGGACGATGGGGTCGGCCACGGTGATCAAGGGCTTGCGCTGGAGCAGCAGATCCTGCTCGTACCGAATGAATGCGGCGGCCTTCATGATGTTGAGGTGGTACGTCAGCGACTTGGCGTCCATACCGACCAGCCCCCCGATCTGGGTCGGCGTGGCGGCACCGGACGACACGGCCTCCCAGATGGCGTGGTAGGTGGCGCGATCGCTTATACGCGGATCCTCGGCCAGCAGATACTCGGGCTCGGTGAAGAGAATGTGGGACGGGTTGAACACGCTGCGCGCCAGCCACGCGTAGAACTCCTCGTCCCCTGGACCAGGCGGATCACCGACGACATCGCGGTATCCGGCGGCTCCCCCGAGCACGGCATCGACGAGGAAAGCCGTCTCCGGATCACTGACCCGCCAGTACTCCGCCGCGTCACGAAGGCCGAAGGGCCCGATGCGCATATCGATCACGGCCCGCCCACGCAGCGCCTGGTCCCCGGCGAGCAGGGTCGACATGGTGGAGATCGCCGAGCCGCAGAGGATGATCCGCAGGGCCGGCTTCCCGGACGACGGCCCGCGCTGGTCGTAAAGGGCCTGGAGGGCGGACGGCAGCTCCGAGGAGTGCGCGACGAGGTACGGAAACTCATCGAGAACAAGCAGCGGAGGCACCGCCTGCCCGCGACGGCTCGTAAGGATATCGGCCGCGGTATCCAGGGCCTCCACCCACGATTCGAAGCGCCCGACGCGGAACCCGACCCCCTGGGAAAGACTGTCCGCGAACCGATCCAGCGCCATGGCCCGGCTCTGCTGCAAAGCGAGCGTGTAGACACCGTCGACGGCCCGGCAAAGGTGCTTCAGCAGAAAGGACTTACCGCGCCGACGCCGTCCTCGTACGACCCCAATGCGCAGGCCGGCGGCTGGATCGGTACAGAAACGAGCGAGCTCATCCCATTCGTGGGTCCGGTCGAAGACGGGGGCAGGCTTGGGGATGGGAGCGGGGG
>NZ_JAAKZX010000425.1 GCF_011045025.1 Streptomyces ureilyticus | reverse complement strand
GCCCACCCCTCGCCACGACCGCACCCCCGGCCACCGTTCCCACCGCTCCTCTCCTCCTGCCCGTCCTCTTGTCCCTGGCCCTGGGCCTGGGCCTGTGGGGCCTCCGTCGGCACGGCTCGCTGTGGCGGGACGAGGTCGTCACGTACGACATGGCGCATCGGAACCTGCCCGACCTGTGGGGCACGCTCGGCAATGTGGACGCGGTGCACGGGCTGTACTACCTCCTCATGCACGCCCTGTACACCGTCTTCGACGACACGGACCCGCTCCTGGTCATGCGGCTGCCTTCGGTCCTCGCCACGGCGGCGGCCACCGCGGGCGTGGTCCTCCTCGGCCGCCGTCTCGCGAGCCCCGGCGCGGGCCTGCTCGCGGGCTTCGCCTTCGCGCTGCTGCCACTCGTCCAGCAGCACGCTCAGGAGGGCCGCTCGTACGCGCTGGTGTGCGCACTCGTCGTCTGGGCCACGTATCTGCTGGTATGGGCCGTGGCCACACGCACCACCACCCTCTGGTGCGGCTACGGCACGCTGTTGCTCGCGGCCGGTCTGCTGCACGAGTTCGCGGTCCTCGCGCTGGCCGCACACGCCCTCGCCGTCCCCCGCGCGACCCGCCGCCGCTGGGCCCTCACGGCCGCTCCCGTGGTCGTCGGTCTCGCACCGCTCGCCGTGCTGAGCACGCGCCAGTCGGAGCAGGTGGGGTGGATCGGCTACGACATCGTCGCGTACGTGACGTTCGCGGGCCTGACCGCCCTGGCCCTGGCCTGCGCGCGGGTCCTCCCCCGCAGCTCCGGACCGCGGACAGTGGATCTCAGCACCCTCGCCCTGTGCCTCTTCATCACACCGACGGCCCTGCTCCTCCTCATGTCCGTGCTCCAGCCGCTGTACGTGGACCGCTACGTGCTCTACGGCGATGCGGGCCTAGCCCTGCTGATCGGCGCCGCCATGCACCGGCTCGGCCGCAGACGCTGGATACGGATCGCGGCGGCGGCGACCGTCCTCGCGCTGATCCCGACCACGCTGGACCTTCGCGACAGCGCCAGCCGCGTCGACAACGTCACGTCCATCGCCGGGACCATCGAGCAACTGGGCGAGCCGGGCCACGGCGTGCTCTACATGCCGCTGCGCCGCCGCGTCTGGTCGCTGCCGTATCCGAACGCCGTCAGCGGGCTCCGCGACCTCGCACTGGACCAGAGCCCGGTCGCCTCACGAACCCTGTACGGCACGGAGGTCCCCGCCCCCGTCATCCGCTCCCGCATGCTGGAGACGCCCCGGATCGTCGCCGTACGCGACCCCGCAGGTCAGCCGGAGGACGCGATCGCGCAAGAAGCGGTGAAGCGGGAGGTCCTGGTCGCGCACTTCGAGGAGTGCCGCACGCGCGAGGTGCGGGGCGCCCGGGTCACGGTGTTCGCGCGGCCGGGCGACTGCTGAGGCGGGGCTATGCGGGCTTCACGCCGACGTGCGCCGTCAGGGCCGCCAGCACGAAAACGTCCGGGCGGTGGTGGACGCTCGCCTTGTCGTCCGGGTCCAGAAGCCGGTCGAGGGTGGCCAGGTCGTCGGCGTCGAGGCCGTCGGCCAGGCCCTCCCGGCGGTGGGTGAGGGTGGTGACGACCCAGGCGCGGGCCTCGTCGGAGACGGGGGCGGGCAGGTCGAGCAGGAAGGTACGGGACGCGGCGTGCCGGAGCCCTGCGGCGGTCAGCAGGGCAGGCCAGTCCTCGGTCTCCTCCACCGAGCCGGGCAGTTCGGCCCGCATCTTGCTGAACCAGTCCTCCTGCACCGCGTCGATACGGGACTGCAGGCCCGGGCCCCCGATGCCGATGTCGCGCGGCAGGTAGCGCGAGGGCAGGCCGCCCTCCAGCAGGGCGAGGGCACCGCCGGGCGCGAGCCGACGGGCGAATTCGGTGAGGGCGGCCCGCTGGTCGCCGACGTGATGCAGGGCCCTGCTGGACCACAGGAGATCGGCGGGATACTCCAACTCGCCGATTCCGTCGGCCAGTTCAGCCTCCAGCGTGCTGAACCGATCGGCGATCCCGCGCTCGGCCGCACGCGACCGGGCGGCTTCTAGGAGGGGCGTGGCCCCGTCCACGGCGACGACCCGCGCCTGCGGGTACGTGTCCGCCAGGAGGCAGGAGATGACACCGGGCCCGCTGCCCACGTCCGCGATCAGCTCGGGCTCGGGTTGCCATTCCCGCAACCAGCCCGCCGCCTGCCGGTACACCGGAGCGAACAGCTCGGCCTCCTGCACCAGCATCGGCAGCCACTCAGCGAAGTCGATCTCTGTGTGATCGTGCGCCATGATTCCTGACCTCTCGTTCGGCTTGCTTCCAGGGTGCGGCGCGAATCCCTGAAACGGCTACCTTCCTTGCCGAACCAGCAAACAGTTCCCCAATCCCGCCCCTTCCCGAAACGGGGGGGGCTACGCCCCCAGGCCCCCGCCCGGGGTGGGGG
>NZ_JAAKZX010000424.1 GCF_011045025.1 Streptomyces ureilyticus | reverse complement strand
GCTGACGACCGCCGCCGTCCCCACCAACCGGAAGTGCCTGCCCCTTGCCCCCTCCCGCCAACAACGCCTCAACCGACGGGTACGACCTCGCCTTCCGCCTCCTGCTGGGCGTGCTCGGCATCGTCGTCCCGCTGTCCCATCTCGCCTGGCTGTCCGGCAACATCACCGCCTGGGCCACCGGCCACGCTTGGGCGCCCTACCAGCCGACCTCCGCTCTCCTGCACCCCGACCGGCTCTGGCCACAGGCCGGGGAGACGTCCCTGCTGATCGGCGCCCGTCTCGTCCCGATCGCAGCCCTGCTCGCGCTCGGCGCCGCGGCCGGTGTCCTGTTCTCCCGCTACAAGAACCGCAGCGGCGGGCGTAAGAAGATCACCGGGATGGCGAAGCCGCGGGACATCGAACCCTTGATGGCCAAGGCGATCACCGCCAAGGCCCGCTCGCTGCGCCCGAGCCTGAAGGACGCCAAGCACATCGCTGCGAAGGACACCGGCATCCTCTTGGGCAACCTGCAGGGAACCAGGCACGAGGTCCGCATGGGGTACGAGGATGTCGCGGTCGCGATCATGGCCCCGCGATCCGGCAAGACCACCTCCCTCGCGATCCCGTCCATCCTCGCCGCCCCTGGCCCGGTGCTGCTCACCTCGAACAAGGCCGCCGGCGACGCCTTCACCGCGACGCTCGACGCGCGGGCGAAGGCCGGCCGGACCTGGTCGATGGACCCGCAGCAGATCGCGCACGCCGCCCGTGCAATGTGGTGGAACCCCCTCGCCGGCGCCACGACGCTGGACGGCGCCGGACGCCTGGCCGGCCATTTCCTCGCCGCATCCGTGGACGCCAGCCAGCAGGGCGACTTCTGGTCCAAGGCCGGCTCGAACATCCTCTCCCAGCTCTTCCTCGCCGCCGCGCTCGACGAGCGCCCGATCACGGACGTCATGCAGTGGCTGGCTTTCCCCGCCGACCGCACCCCGCTGGACATCCTGCGGGACCACGGCTTCACGGCCGTCGCCGCACAGTTGAAGGGCACCGTGGAAGGCCCGCCGGAGACGCGGGACGGCATCTACGAGACGGCCCGCCAGTACGCCGCCGCACTGCTGAACAGCGAGATCGCCGCGTGGGTCACCCCGCAGAAGGACGTTGCCGAGTTCCGCCCCTCGGAGTTCGTCACCTCCACCGACACGCTCTACCTGCTGTCGAAGGACGGCGGTGGGGGTGCGTCCGCGTTGATCGCGGCGTGCGCGGACTCCGTGATGCGGGCCGCGACCGCGCAGGCCGAACGCGCCGGCGGACGGCTCGACCCGCCGATGCTGGCGATCCTCGACGAGGCCGCCAACGTCTGCAAGATCAGTGATCTGCCGGACCTGTACTCCCACCTGGGCTCGCGCGGCATCATCCCGATCACCATCCTGCAGTCCTACCGCCAGGGCCAGAAGGTCTGGGGCGACGCGGGCATGGACGCGATGTGGTCGGCCTCGACCGTGAAGGTCATCGGCTCCGGCATCGACGACCCGGACTTCGCCGACAAGCTCTCCCGGCTGATCGGCGACCACGACGTGGAGACCACCTCCACCTCCCGCTCCGAGTCCGGCAAGTCGACCTCCGTGTCGATGCGGCAGGAGCGGATCCTGCCCGCCGACGCGATCCGCGCCCTGCCCAAGGGCACCGCGCTGTGCTTCGCCACCGGCTTGCGCGCCGCCATGCTCGACCTGCGCCCCTGGTACCTGGAGCCCGGCGCCGACGAACTCACTGCCGCCTCCGCCCGCGCGTCGAAGGCCATCACCGCCCGCGCCGTCGCCAAGCACGCACCCCAGCAGGGCGACTTCGGCACGGCCGCCTGACCGGGCTGCGCCACACCCCCGGATCGCGCCCACCGCACACGACCCTCCGGAGCAGCATGGCTCTGACCGACCACCACGACGTGTTCATCGGCTCGACCGGCGGCGGATGGACCTTCGTCGTCCTCAACCGCCCTCTCCGCAACGCCGCCCGCATCCTGACCGGGGCGGGATTCACCGCCCGCGAGCACCAGGGCCGCACCCTCTTCCTCCTGGCGCCCGAGACCGCCGAGGACGCGCACGAACGCGCCGGTGTCGCGGCCTACGGGCTCATGGCCCACACCCTGGACTTCGTCGATCTCGCCTGGACCACGCGCCAGCACGGCGCAAGCCCGGCCGCTCGGCCCGAGGTGACCATCCGCTTCACCGACCACGCGGTCACCGCGACCGCGGCCACGGACCGGGCCGACGCCATCCTCGTCCAGTACGGCTTCGCACCAGCGGGGGTGAAGCGGCAGTACGCGCTGCCACCCGGACTCGGGGAGCGCGACGCGCTCAGCGCCGTTGTCCGCGCCGAGGCCCACCTCTACGCCGACGGCATCAGCGTGCGCATCGACCTCAACATCGCGACCTGGCGGGACATCCCTCCGGAAGGCACTCGAAGAAGCCCACGGCGAGAACCTTGCTCTTCGCCGAGAACTTGAGCGCCGTGGCGGACGTTGATGAGATGTCATCAACGGAACCAACTGCGAGAACTTCCCG
>NZ_JAAKZX010000423.1 GCF_011045025.1 Streptomyces ureilyticus | reverse complement strand
GGCCACCGCCTCGCCCACCACTGGCAGGCCGAACACGACAACCCCGCCGAGTCGTTCACCTTCGCCCGCCGCTCCAGCGAGCATCTGCACTCCCTGCGCGAGAAGTGCTGACAGTTCCCACAGCGCGGGCGACGGGTTCGGGGTGGCATCGGCGCCTCCTTCTCTGTCGGGTCATCACGATTAGGCCAGGGCGAAGTAGCGAAGCCACACATACAGGGCCGACACGGTGACGGTGACCGCGGTGACGATCAGTCCGTAACGGCTGAACTGCCAGAACGAGATGTGGTGACCGCTGCGCTCGGCGATGCCAACGACGACGACGCTGGCCGAGGAGGCGATGATCGTGGCGTTGCCGCCCAGGTCCGCGCCCAGCGCGAAGGACCAACGCGTGCTCAGCGTCGGTCGCCCCGATGACCAGCATCACCACTGCGCCGCCGAGCGCCGCCGCGACGCGGTGCACCCACTCCGTCGCGATCAGGACATAGACGGCGGCGAACACCGTCACGGCCAGCCACGCAGTGACATCCACGGGCGCTTCCCCTCTGGACGGCACTCACGAGAACCGCCCGCTTCTTCCCGCGCCCCGCTTGTCCTCCCCTCCTGCGGGCATCCGTGCGTCAACCGGCGCCGCAGACGCCAGGAGCAGGGCCTGGCTTCAACGGTCACCCGGTGCACGGAGCTGGCACTATCCGCACCGCCACCCATTTCCAGTGGTGGCGAACATGTACGTGACGCCGCCGCACCGGCATGGGAAATGGGTGCTGCCCCCGATGGACGGAATCCCGCCTGCCCCAGCACGCTGGCAGAGCGGCACATCAGCGCCGGCCAGGAGACGGGGTGCCATGGGCTCAGCAACCGGTCGGGCCGGGCCATAGTGGGAAGTCTCTACCGAGGAGGCCGTACAGCCGTGTCCCTGTTCTGGCGGATCTTCCTGCTCAACGCCGCGGTACTGACCGCGGCCACAGCCCTGCTCCTGCTCGGCCCCGTCACCGTCTCCACACCGGTGCTGCTGACCGAGGCACTGATCCTGACTGCCGGGCTGGCCGTGATGCTGATCGCCAACGCCGTTCTGCTCCGACTTGGCCTCTCCCCCCTGCAACGCCTCACCCGCACCATGGCCACCATCGACCTGCTGCGCCCCGGTCCCCGCCCGGTCCCCGCCGGGCACGGCGAGATCGCCGACCTGATCAAGACCTTCAACAGCATGCTCGGCCGCCTGGAGGCCGAACGCGCCACCAGCAGTGCCCGCGCCCTGTCCGCGCAGGAAGCCGAACGCCGCCGCATCGCTCAGGAACTCCACGACGAGATCGGACAGACCCTCACCGCCGTCCTGCTCGAACTCAAACGCGTAGCCGACCAAGCCCCCGCGTCCCTGCGGACCGAGCTGCACCAAGTCCAGGAGACCACCCGCGACAGCCTGGACGAGATCCGCCGCATCGCCCGCAGACTCCGCCCCGGCGTCTTGGAAGAACTCGGCCTGGTCAGCGCCCTCAAAGCACTGACCAACGAGATCCCCACCCACTCAGGACTCACCGCCCGGCAACAGCTGGAGACCCCTCTGCCCGACCTCGGAGCAGAAGCTGAACTGGTCCTCTACCGCGTCGCCCAGGAAAGCCTCACCAACACCGTCCGCCACGCCCACGCGACACACCTGGACCTCACACTGAGCCGCACCCCCACCGGGGTCGAACTGCGCATCCGGGACGACGGCCGGGGACTCCAAGGAGCACTCGAAGGCGCCGGCATCCGGGGCATGCGCGAACGCGCCCTGCTCATCGGCGCGGACCTCACCCTCGGCCCTAGCCCCGGGGGCGGCACCGAAGTGCGCCTCAACGTGCCCGTACGCGACGGGAGCGACTGACCATGCCCGAGCCGACGAAGACTCGCATCCTGCTCGCCGACGACCACGCCCTGGTCCGCCGCGGGGTACGCCTCATCCTTGACAGCGAACCGGACCTGACCGTCGTCGCCGAGGCGGGCGACGGAGCCGAAGCCATCGAAGCGGCCCGCACGACACAGCCCGACCTGGCCATCCTGGACATCGCCATGCCCCGCCTGACCGGCCTGCAGGCCGCCCGCGAACTCTCCCGCACCCAGCCGGACCTGCGCATCCTCATCCTGACCATGTACGACAACGAGCAGTACTTCTTCGAAGCCCTCAAAGCAGGCGCCGCCGGATACGTCCTCAAATCCGTCGCCGACCGCGACCTCGTCGAAGCCTGCCGCGCCACCATGCGCGACGAGCCCTTCATCTACCCCGGAGCAATCAACGCCCTCATCCGCAACTACCTCGACCGTGCCAAGGACGGCGCCAATCTCCCCGCCAAGGCCATCACCGATCGCGAAGAGGAGATCCTCAAACTCGTCGCCGAAGGCCACACCTCGCAGGAGATCGCCGATCTCCTCGTCATCAGCGTCAAGACCGTCGAACGCCACCGCGCCAACCTGCTGCAAAAACTCGGCCTCAAAGACCGCCTGGAACTCACCCGCTACGCCATCCGCGCCGGCCTGATCGAACCGTAAGACACCAGCCGCCCAACCCCCGCCC
>NZ_JAAKZX010000422.1 GCF_011045025.1 Streptomyces ureilyticus | reverse complement strand
CTCGCCCCGGCCGCCCCCGGCCCCGCCCCGCACGGACTCGACTCCACCGGCACTCCGATCCTCAGCCGTCCCTGGCAGTTGCTCGGCCTGCCTGTGGTCACCGTCCCCGGCCACCGCGACCCGTACGGCATGCCGCTCGGCATCCAACTCATCGGCCACCCCGACCGCGTGGGCCGACTGCTCGGCATTGCCCGGCGCACGCAGACCCTCGTCCCAGAGCACTGAGGGCGCCCGATGAAGATCACCGCCATTGAGGCCATCCCCTACGCGATCCCGTACACCAAGCCGCTGAAGTTCGCGAGCGGCGAGGTGCACACCGCCGAGCACGTCCTGGTCCGGGTGCACACGGACGAGGGGCTGGTCGGGATCGCCGACGCGCCGCCCCGCCCCTTCACCTACGGCGAGACGCAGGAGTCCGTCATCGGGGTGATCGAGAAGATCTTCGCCGCACAGCTCGTGGGCGCGGACGTGTTCGCCCGCGAGCTGATACATGCCCGGCTGCACCGCACGGTCGGCAACCCGGCCGCCAAGTCGGCGATCGACATGGCCCTGTGGGACGTCACAGGCCAGGCCCTGGACCGGCCCGTCACCCACCTGCTCGGCGGCTACACCGACCGGATGCGCGTCAGTCACATGCTCGGCTTCGAAGCCCCGCAGCGGATGGCCGACGAGGCGAGCCGCATGCGGGACACGTACGGCATCACCGTTTTCAAGGTGAAGGTCGGCCGTCGCCCCGTCCGTCTGGACATCGACGTGTGCCGTGCCCTGCGGGAAACTCTCGGTGACGCGGCCGAGTTGTACGTCGACGGCAACCGCGGCTGGACCGCCTCCGAGGCCGCCGCCGCCCTGCGCGAGTTCGACGAACTCGGCATGACACTTGCCGAGGAGCTGTGCCCGGCCGACGACGTACTGGGGCGGCGCCGGCTGGTTCAGCAATGCCGCGTCCCCTTCGTTGCGGACGAGTCCGCCACCACGTCGGCCGAAGTGACCCGTTCCCTCCTGGGCGGCGATGCCACCGCCGTCAGTATCAAGACCGCCCGCACCGGATTCACCCACTCCCAGCGTGTGCTCTTCCAGTGCGAGGGGATGGGCGCCGAAGTGGTGATGGGCAATCAGATCGACACCCAGCTGGGCACGGTGTGCACCGTAGCCTTCGGCGCCGCCTACGCCTCCTCCTCCCGCCGGGCCGGCGAACTCTCCAACTTCCTCGACATGAGCGACGACCTGCTCACCCAACCACTCGTGATCACCGGCGGCACACTCGCCGTCCGTGAGCGGCCCGGACTCGGGGTCGCCATCGACGAGGACAAGCTCAGCCGATACCGCCAGGACCGCTGACAGACCCTTCTCCCAAGGAGCCGCACATCATGTCCGAGACCACTGTGAAGGCCACGGCCGCCGCCTCCGGCGCCTCCGCCACGGAACGCTTCCTCACCGACAAGACCGTGTCGTCCGGCCCGGGCACCGACACGTCCCGCGTCAACACCCTCGCCGCGGAGGTCATCACCGCCGTGCACGACGTGATACGCCAACACCAGGTCACGTACGAGGAGTACAACGCCCTCAAGTCCTGGCTGATCTCCGTCGGTCAGGACGGTGAGTGGCCGTTGTTCCTGGACGTGTGGGTCGAACACGTCGTCGAGGAGGTCGCCGGTGCGGCCCGCAAGGGCAGCAAGGGCACCATCGAGGGCCCGTACTACGTCCCAGGCGCCCCCGCACTGCCCAGTGTCGCCACCCTGCCGATGCGCGAGAACGAGGCCGGCACTCCGCTCCTGTTCCAGGGACAGGTCACCGACGTCTCCGGGCAGCCGCTCGCAGGCGCGCTGCTGGAGATGTGGCAGGCCGACGACGACGGCCTCTACGCACAGTTCGCCCCCGGCATCACGGAGTGGAACCTGCGCGGCAGCGTCGTGGCCGACGCCGAGGGCCGGTTCGCGGTGACCACCATCCAGCCCGCGCCCTACCAGATTCCGACCGACGGGTCCTGCGGCCGTCTCATCGCGGCGGCGGGCTGGCACGCCTGGCGCCCCGCCCACCTCCATCTGAAGGTCTCCGCCCCGGACCACGAGGCTCTCACCACCCAGCTGTACTTCAAGGGTGGCGAGCACATCCAGGACGACGTGGCCTCCGCCGTCAAGCCCGAACTCGTCCTCGACCCCCGGCCGAACGTCGAAGGGGTCCACGAGGTCACGTACGACTTCGTCCTCGACCCGGTCGTCTGAGGGGCCCGTTCATGCTCTTCGCCGTACAGATGACAGTGAACCTGGCGCCGGACATGGATCCCGCAGACAGGGCGTCGACGATCGCCGCCGAGAAGCAGTACGCCCAGCAGCTCCAGCACGCCGGCGAGTGGCTGCACCTGTGGCGCTGCGCCGGACAGTACTCCAACCTCAGCGTCTTCGACGTCGCCGACAACGACCGTCTGAACGAAGTCCTGTGGGCGCTCCCGCTCTTCCCCTACATGGACATCACGGTGACGCCGCTCGCGCGACATCCTTCGGCCATCCACTGAGCAGCCACTCCACGAGAGAGGGGCCCCGACCGCCATAGCGG
>NZ_JAAKZX010000421.1 GCF_011045025.1 Streptomyces ureilyticus | reverse complement strand
CCCCCGAACGTCCCTTCCGCCCCCGCCTCTTCAACGAGCACAACCACGCACCCGACCCACCGCCCGTCGGCCCCCTCAGCCACGAACTGCTGCCGCTCGAGCACCCCCTCCGCAGCGCCCGCAGCCCGCTCCCGCCAGAAACTGTCAGGCTTCACCACGGCCTCCTCATACGTCTCGAGGAAGGCAAGATGCGCCACCGGATCCCGAAGCCCAGCCAGCCGAAGCTCCTTCACCGCCGGCCACTCATCGGCACGTATAGAACGAATCACGGGGTCCATGAGCGTCACCGTAATACCCGGGTACTACGCCCCTCACCCGATTTCCCGCCACCGTCCGACGCCCAGCACACCGGCCCGGACGACCATCGAAGACATGACGACGGGACGTATGACGGGACTCCATACGAAGATGGGCCCGTGGTGACGACACGCGAAAAGGACTGGCAGGGCGACTGGACGCCGAACGGTCAGCCCCTCACCCGCCAGTTCCACCGCATCATCCAGCGAGGCCGCGCCTTCGACCGCCGCCATCCATGGGTGTGGAACACCCTGCTCACGGGCTTCTTCGTGACCGCCTGCCTCATCGACTTCACGAGCGGCGGCTGGAAGAACGTCACCGAGAACCCCGACACACCGAGCTGGCTGGTCGGAACGTTGTGCCTGGGCTTCTCGGTCCCCCTCTTCTGGCGCCGAAGCCACCCCTTCGCGGTCCTGCTGATGGTGATGCCGTTCTCCGTCGCCAACGTCTGGGAGGGCGCGGCCCTACAGGCCTCCATGACCCTGCTCGTCGTCATCTTCAACATCGCCCTGCGCACCCGCATGCGCACCTTGCTCTGGTCGTACGCCCTGGCCTCGGCGCCCTTCTGGCACCTCGGCTACCACTACCCCGACAAGGAGGGCCCCGGCGCCACGATCGCCCCGATCATGATGAGCCTCGCTCTGGCGGCGGTGGGCGGCATCGCGGTCCGCACACGACAGGAGTACCTCGCCTCCCTCGTCGACCGCGCCCGCCAGCTCGAAGTCGAACGCGACCAGCAGGCCCAGCTCGCCGCGGTCGCCGAACGCACCCGCATCGCCCGCGAGATGCACGACATCATCGGCCACAACCTCTCTGTCATCACCGGCCTGGCCGACGGCGGTGCGTACGCGGCCGCCAAGTCCCCGGACCGAGCCGCCCAGGCCCTGGAGGCGATCGGCACGACAAGCCGCCAGGCCCTCGCCGAACTCCGCCGCCTCCTCGACGTCCTACGCGAAGAAGCCCCCACAGCCGAACTGGCCCCGCAACCCTCCCTCACCGACCTCGACCACCTCATCGACGGCGTACGCTCAGCCGGCCTCCCCGTACGCTTCAAGATCCAGGGCCGCGCCGCCCGCGTCCCCGCCGGCACCCAGCTGACGATCTACCGCGTCATCCAGGAAGCCCTCACAAACACCCTCAAACACGCCGGACCGAACGCCACTTCACAGGTCTCGATCTCGTACGGGGACGGGGGCGCCGTCACGGCGACGGTCACCGACACCGGACGCGGAGGCCCCACCCCGAACGCGACCGAAGGCACCCCGGGCCGCGGCCTCGCCGGAATGCGCGAGCGAACGGCCCTGTACGACGGAACACTTGAAGCAGGCCCCCAGCCAACCGGCGGCTGGCGAGTCCACGTCCACCTCCCGGCCCTCCCCGCACCGCAGGACGCCACACCGAAGGAAGCCACTCCGTGACCACCGTCCTCATCACCGACGACCAGCCACTCCAGCGTTTCGGCTTCCGCATGCTCCTGGAGAGCCAGGACGACATGACCGTGCTGGGAGAGGCCGGCAACGGCACGGAGGCAGTCCGTATGACCGCCGAACTCCACCCCGACGTCGTCCTCATGGACATCCGCATGCCCGGCCTCGACGGCATCGAGGCCACCCGCCGCATCATCGCCTCCGGCGACCGAACCCGCGTCCTCATCCTCACCACCTTCGACCTCGACGAGTACGCATACGCCGGCCTACGCGCAGGCGCCAGCGGCTTCCTCATCAAGGACGCCCTCCCCGAGGAACTCCTCTCGGGCATCCGGTCAGTGGCAACGGGAGACGCGGTGGTGGCCCCCAGCCTGACCCGCCGACTCCTCGACGCGTACGTCCAGCACTTACCGTCTTCGGCACAGACAGACTCCACGTCCCTGGACCCTCGACTTGCCGTGCTGACAGAACGAGAACGGGAAATCCTCACCGTCATCGGCCAGGGCTGGTCAAACACCGAGATCTCTTCCCGATTTCATCTCGCGGAGTCGACGGTAAAGACGCACGTAAGCCGAATTCTCGCCAAGACGGGGACAAGAGATCGAGTCCAGGCGGTGATCTTGGCGTACGACACAAGGCTGGTGCGGCCATCCTGAAACGCAGAAAGCCCCACACCAAAAGGTGTGGGGCTTTCTCTACGTTTAGTTCGGCGGTGTCCTACTCTCCCACAGGGTCCCCCCTGCAGTACCATCGGCGCTGTAAGGCTTAGCTTCCGGGTTCGGAATGTAACCGGGCGTTTCCCTCACGCTATGACCACCGAAACACTATGA
>NZ_JAAKZX010000420.1 GCF_011045025.1 Streptomyces ureilyticus | reverse complement strand
GGGCAGGGGGAGCGATGGAAGGTTCCGGAGGGTCTGCGCGTCCGTCAAACCGACGCGGTCAGAGCACTGGCGGGCGGCCCGGGAACCTCTGGCTCCCGGGGGATACCGACGCACGATGTCGTGGCCAGGGCCGCAGCCCGGTGCTGGATCAGCGGCGCAGCCACTCGTCGAGAAGCACGGCCTCGGCCTCGCTGAGACCGGGCAGTTCGGGCAGGATGGTGCGGAAGGCCGCGACGACGGCTGCCGGGTCCCGGCCGGGTACAGCGGGCTCATCATCGAGGATGGCGCGAGCGACCGCCTCGAAGGCGGCATCGGCCAGGTGCGGGTCGCTCTGCCCCGGCGGCAGGGTCAGCAGGGTGTGGATGGTTCCGACCCCCGCCGAGCGGATGAGGTTGACGGCGCGTTCCTCACTCACCCGAAGCCGCCCGGCGGCGGCGATTCTGTGCACACGCTCGGCGAGGATCAGCACGCCCTTGGCCTGTGCCGGGGTGTCGCGTGCGCGGGCCGGGTCGAGCAACAGGCCGTAGACGTGCGGGTTGGCCAGGCCGAAGCTGATCTGGGTGTTCCATCCGGCGCGGAGGTCTTCCACAGGGTCGTCCGAGGGCGCGGTGGTCTGTTTGCTCGCCACATGTTCGGCGAAGACATGCTCGGCGGCGGCATCCAGCAGGTCGTCCTTGTCCTGGAAGAGGCGGTAGAGAGCGGGAGGCTGCAGTCCCGCCTCGTGGGCCACGCGGCGTGTGGTCACCGCGGCAGGCCCTTGGTCGCGCAGCAGGCCGGCCGCAGCCTTCACGATGCGGTTCCGGGTGATGTCTCGTCGCTGCGTGTTCGGTGCCATGGAGACGATGGTATCGCCCGTGCGTGACAGGTGATGTTATCGATGATATTGCCAACTCTCCGCAGGTGGTCTGCCAGAAGGTACCGCTCAGCTGGCTATTCTCCTGACGGATTCAGGCGAGCGCATCCGGAGGAAATATCACTGATACCATCACTTCAGTTCCGTTGGAAACCTCATCAGACTGGAGCCGTCGATGCTGATCGTCACGGGAGCCACCGGCCACCTGGGGTCGCTGATCGTTGACCGCCTGCTGGAGCGGGTACCGGCCGACAGGATCGGCGTCAGTGTGCGCGACGTGAGCAAGGCCGCCGACCTTGCCGAGCGCGGCGTCCGAGTCCGAGCGGGAGACTTCACCGAACCGGACAGTCTGAAGCACGCCTTCGAAGGTGCCGAGCGCGTCCTGGTCGTCTCCGCGGCCATCCGGGGCGGCGGCGCGTTGACCGCCAACAAGGCCGCCATCGACGCGGCACGGGAGGCGAGCGCCCAACGCGTCCTGTACACCAGCCACCAGGCTGCCTCTCCCACGTCGCTCTTCCCGCCGCAGAAGGTCCACGCGGCCACCGAGGAGCACCTCAAGCAGCAAGGAGTCCCCTACACCGCCCTTCGGAACGGGTTCTATGCCTCCACCTTGGGCTACTACATCGGCGCGGCGCTCAAGACCGGCACGCTCGCAGTGCCGCAGGACGGCCCGGTGTCCTGGACGGCCCACGAGGACCTGGCGGAAGCCGCGGCCTTCGCCCTGACCGAAGACGGTGCACTCGAAGGGATCACGCCACCCCTGACCGCCCGCCACACGCTGGACTTCGCCGACGTCGCCGAAATCCTCAGCCGTATCACCGGCCGGACCATCACCCGAGTCGTCATGGACGACAACGAGTGGACATCCGCAGCAGTCGCCGACGGGATGCCACGGCCGGCCGCGGAGTTCTCCTTGACGATGTTCGCCGCATCGTGCAAAGGCGAGTTCAACGCCACCAACCCCACACTGGAAGCCATCACCGGTCACCCCGCGAAGTCCGTCCGCGAGGTCTTGGAAGCCACCTTGCGCTCCCGGTAGACCGACTAGTCTAGCGAGCGATGCACACAAAGATCGCGTCGTTGGTCTTGGCACTTCTATAGGCCGCGTGGTGAGCTTCCGGTTTGGTGCAGTCGGGGATGAGCGCAGCTGGGAGAGGCGTTCCAGGCGTCGGCATGCTCACATCGTCGCAGGCGCTCACACCGTTAATCAGGCGAACACCCATCATCACAGCCGACCCCGCGCCGCCCGTCAGGGCCCTTTGTCGACGACCTGGAGCGAGAGAACGGCCCGGACCTGAGCCCCGCAACTTCACTGAGGCAGGAACCCCGGCTTCTCCTGTCCAAGGGCGTGGAGTCGCGCAAGGTAGTCCTGAGCTGCTGGCTCCGCGCTGTAGCGGTTCCGTATCTCGGCTCTTGCACTTGCGGCTCCGGAACGTCCGCCCCTTGCCGCAGTCTGGTCAGCCCTCCGCACCCTGTGCCTGCCCATACTGGGATGGGGATCTGATCGGCGTCCGGTCGACGGGTAAGGAGGTGCCCGCACGTGAAGCTCTACCTGCGCCGTGCCGCCGTCTCTGTGGCCGCGGTGTCCCTGGCCGTAGTCCTGGCCTCCTGCGGCACGGCCGGGAACACCTCCGGCGTGACGATCGGCTTGCTGCTCCCGGGAGCCGGGACCCCTCGCGCCGAGCAGTTCGACAGGCCCCTGATCGAGAAGAAGATCAAGGACC
>NZ_JAAKZX010000041.1 GCF_011045025.1 Streptomyces ureilyticus | reverse complement strand
CCGTCTCGTAGGAGACGCTCACGCCCCGCTCGAGCATCAGCTCCTCGACCTCGCGCAACGACAGCGGGAAGCGGTGGTACAGCCACACACAGTGGGAGATGACCTCGACCGGGTACCGGTGCCCCTTGTACGACAGCGACGCGCTCCCCACGGACAGCCCCCTACAGCACGATCAACCAGAAGATCATCCCACCCGGCCAACCAACGTGACAGCGCCGGTTCAGGTACTCGAGTTGTTCGCGCATGATTTCTGGGCTGCCGACCACACGGCGCAGTGCGGATTCGTCCAGTACGACCGAGAGGTGGAAAGGCCGGGCCGGGTGGTGGGCCCGGGACTGACGGCGCAGCCGGACCTCACGGCGTACGGCGATCTGTTCGGCTGTGGCCAGAGGGATCGTTTCCTCGATGACTGCGGCCGCGTAGGCGGGCGTTTGCAGCAGGCCGGGGATCACCAGGGGCTCGTAGGAGCGGACTGATGCGGCTGCCGTCTCCAGGCCGATGTAGACGGGGTACGGGACCTCGCCGCAGGCGACCCACCAGCCCTGCTGGTCCGCCTCCTTGGTCATCTGCATCAACGAGTCGATGACCTGCGGGTCTGTGACGTGGTAGAGGGCGCACAGGTCCCGCACATCACGGGGCTTGATGGCGCGGCGGCCGTTCTCCAAGTGGCTGATCTTGGGCTGGGAGATCAACAAGCGTTCAGCCACCTGCGTACTGGTCTAGCCGCAGGCCAGGCGGAGCCGGCGCAGTTCCGCGCCCAGCCGACGTCGCCTGACGGTCGGGTTTCCGTTCACCGCCACGGGCGGTCTACCTCCGGCTCGGGACTATCTACCAGCCACAGGAGTTGCCCGCGGCCGGGCCCAGCGAACGTGCGCCGTGCAGTGATGATCAACGGGCCCCCCTGGCGAGTGTCATCTCGCGTGAACGCGGCCGCGTGCAGAGCCAGGGCAGGTTTCACCCAGATGCCACGACCTTTCACCTATCTGCCGGAAAGGCCCGCCTACCTGCTGAGTCCCGTGTGTGGGGGCGTGGCCAGGAGTCTGGCGGCTGTGCGACTCAGGCGCGGGAGAACAGGTCGGCGGGGGTCATCCGGTGCCGGCCCCCGAAAGGCGACCCAGAGCGCCGGGGCACCTCCCGGCCTTCGGTACCGGACCCCGGCCCCGCACTCCGACGCAACCGCACCCCGGCCGCACCCCACCCTTCTGCCACAGCGCGTAACATCCTCTTCCCTCAGCCGTGGCCGGGGGCTGTGTTGCCGGGGCGTAGGTCAGCGTTCGATGGTCGCCCGCAGAGCCTCGCCTTCGGTTTCGAGATGCCTGAGGAACTCGACGACGGCGGGTGTGCCGGTGCGGTCGGCGACCACCGTGGTTCCCACGGTTCGCCGTACCGACTCCAGGGGGACGGGCAGGGCTGCCAGCTTGTCGTCGCCGGTGACGACCAGCTCGGGGAGCGCGGCGATCATGTCGGTCGCGATCAGCAGCTCGCGGACCGTGAGGATGGAGGTGCATTCCACGCGGTCCGCCGGAAGCGACAGTCCGTGGCGGTCGAACAGTGCTTTCAATTCGCCGCGCAGCGTGGTCTGTTCGAGCGGCAGGATCCAAGGGTGGCTGTGGGTGTCGGCGAGTGTCGGGTGGGCTTCGCGGGCGTGGAGTGGGTGGTCGCGGCGGGCGATGAGACGGATCGGCTCGTGGTAGAGCGTGTGCTGGCGGATCCTGCCCGGGTCGGGTGGCGGCCCGATCCGCCCGACGATCACGTCGAGCTCGCCGGCGAGCAGCTGCTGGTAGAGGACGTCGTAGGTGGCCTCGCGGATGACCACGATGATGCGCGGGCGCTCGCGTTTTAGAGCGGCCACCGCGCGCGGCAGCAGCATGGTGGTCCCTGCGAGCAGGGTACCGACGGTGACTGTTCCGGTGTGGCCCTCGCGGAGCCCAGCGAGATGGTCGCCGGCGCGGTGGACCTCGGCGAGGATCACTCTCGCGTGTTCGACCAGCGCGGCTCCGTAGAGCGTGGCGGTCATCCCGCGCGGTTCGCGTTCGAACAGTCGGGCTCCGAGGAGCTCCTCCAGTTCGCGCAGGGTGCGGGTGGCGGATGGCTGGGTCAGGCCCAGGGCCTCGGCGGCGCGCACGACGCTGCCGTGCTGGGCGATCGCGGCTACCAGGGTGAGGTGGCGGAACTTGAGCCTGCCGTCGAGCAGGTCGATGGCCATTGGCGACTCCCCTTCGTATATCGGTTTCAGTATATCAAGCGCCGGTATTGGTATTTGTTTGGTATGTCGTGGAACCTCATGATGCTTGTATGACCAAGTGGGAGCACTACATCGGCGGTCGGTTCGACGCCAGCAGCGACGGAGACCGCTTCGAGGTGGTTGACCCGGTCACCGGCCGTGCGTTCGGCATGGCCCCGCAGGCACTGGAGTCCACCGTGGACCGTGCGGTCACCGCGGCGCAATCCGCGTTGTCCGGGCCGTGGGGGGACCTGGACACCGCGGGCCGGTGCGGAGTGCTGCGGCGGGTCGCGGACGGTATCGAGGCCCGGTTCGAGGAGTTCGTCGCGGCCGAGATCGCCGACACCGGCAAGCCGTACGCGCTGGCCTCCAGCGTCGACATCCCGCGTGGCATCGCCAACTTCCGCAGCTACGCCGACCTTGCGCTGGGTCGTGCGGAGGAGGCGCACCGGACGACCACACCGGATGGGCTGGGCGCCCTCAATTACACAGTGCGCCGCCCCCTTGGCGTCGTCGCGGTCGTCTCGCCGTGGAACCTGCCGCTGCTCCTGCTCACCTGGAAGGTCGCCCCTGCACTCGCGATGGGTAACACGGTCGTCGCCAAGCCGTCCGAGCTGACTCCGTCGACCGCCACCCTGCTGGCCGAGGTGATGGATGAGGCCGGCGTGCCGGCGGGCGTCTTCAACCTTGTGCATGGCCTGGGTACGGACAGCGCTGGAACGTTCCTCACGGCGCACCCGGGGGTGGATGCCATCGCGTTCACCGGCGAGACCCGCACCGGCACCGCGATCATGGGTGCGGCGGCACGCAACCTGACGCCGGTCTCCTTCGAACTCGGCGGCAAGAACGCCGGCCTGGTGTTCGCCGGCGCCGACCTGGAGCGGGCAGTCGAGGGCACCATCGCTTCCGCGTTCACCAACAGCGGCCAGGTGTGCCTGTGCACCGAGCGGGTGTACGTGCAGCGCGAGGTCTTCGACGACTTCGCCGCGGCACTTGCCGCACGTGCCAAGCAGCTCGTGATTGGCCGCCCCCGTGACGAGGGCACCGGGCTGGGCCCGCTGGTTTCCGCCGAGCACCGCGCCAAGGTGCTGGGCTACTACGGGCAGGCAGCGGCTGACGGGGCGGTGCTGGCCGGCGGCGGCGTGCCGGAGTTCGGCGACGACCGGGACGGTGGGTTCTTCGTCGAGCCGACCGTGCTGGCCGGGCTGCCCGAGACCCATCCGGTGGTACGCGAGGAGATCTTCGGACCGGTGGTGCACCTGGCCCCGTTCGATACCGAGGACGAGGCGGTGCGGCTGGCCAACGACAGCCCCTACGGCCTGGCGGCGACGCTCTGGACCACCGACGTATCGCGGGCGCACCGCGTGGCACCACGCCTGGAAGTGGGCATCGCCTGGGTGAACTGCTGGAACCTGCGCGACCTGCGGACTCCCTTCGGAGGCGTGAAGGCCTCCGGCATCGGTCGCGAGGGCGGCACCCACTCCCTCGACTTCTTCTCCGAACCCACGAATGTGTGCGTGAAGCTGTGACCGACGACCGCACGACGACCCTCATCGAAGCCGCAGACCGGCTGGACCGGGCGCACGCGACCGGCGAGCCCTGCCCGCCGGTACGTGACCTGCTGGGCGATGGCGACGTGGCAGCCGCCTACGCCGTGCAGCAGATCCAGACCGAGCGCCGGTTGGCCGCCGGGCGCCGCGTGGTGGGCCGCAAGATCGGCCTGACCTCCGGCGCAGTGCAAGCCCAGCTCGGTGTGGAAAGCCCGGACTTCGGGGTGCTGTTCGACGACATGGCCGTCCCGGACGGCGCGGAGATCCCCGTGGGCGCCGTCCTGCAGCCGCGCGCAGAAGCAGAGGTCGCGCTCGTCCTGGAACGAGACCTGGCGTTCGAGCGGCACACCGTCGCGGACCTCATCGGCGCGACCGCATACGCGCTGCCCGCGATCGAGGTGGTCGGCAGCCGCATCCGCGACTGGGACATCACCATCGTGGACACGGTCGCCGACAACGCCTCGTCCGGCCTGTACGTGCTCGGCGGCCGGCCGACCCTCTTGCGGGACGTGGACCTGCGTACCGTCGGGATGGTCATGGAACGCCGCGGCGAACAGGTGTCGGCGGGCGCCGGAGCGGCCTGCCTGGGTCACCCGCTGAACGCCGCCCTGTGGCTGGCCGACGCGCTGGCGGCGCTCGGCGAACCGCTCCGTGCCGGCGACACGGTCCTGACCGGCGCGCTCGGCCCCATGGTCGCCGTCGCACCGGGCGACGTGCTGGAGGCACGCATCGAGGGCCTGGGCAGCGTCCGCGCCGCCTTCGCGAAGACGCAACCGAAGACGGAGGAGGGCCGATGAACGGGCTGGTAGAGCGCTGGGCGCGCACCCTGGACGACGCGGCCACCAGTCGCACCGCGGTCGCCGGGCCAACCGAACTGGCCGAAGTGTCCCTCGCGGACGCTTACGCGGTACAGCGCGAGGTGGTGCGCCATCGCCTGGACCGCGGTGAGAGCCTCGCGGGCTTCAAGCTCGGCTTCACCTCGGTCGCCAAGATGCGGCAGATGGGCGTGCACGACCTCATCCACGGCCGGCTGACAGAGGGCATGCGGGTCGCGGACGGGGGCACCGTCGACGTCGAGGCGTTGCTGCACCCGCGCATCGAACCTGAGGTCGCCTTCCTCCTCGGAGCGCCGCTGGGCGCCGGCGTCGAAGGCACAAACCCGCTCGCGGCCGTCGCAGCCGTCGCACCCGCCATCGAGGTCATCGACTCGCGATACGCCGGGTTCGCCTTCACGCTCCCCGAGGTGATCGCTGACAATGCGTCCTCGGCCGGGTTCGCGGTCGGCGCCTGGCGGCCGGCGCACGGCATAGACCTGGACAACCTCGGCGTGCTGCTGGAGGTGGACGGGCGGCTCGCGCAGAGCGGGACGACCGCGGCGATCCTCGGTCACCCACTGCGCTCGCTCACCGCGGCCGCCCGGCTGGCGGCCGCAGCTGGTCTGACACTGCAGCCCGGCTGGGTCATCCTCGCCGGCTCCGCTACCGCCGCGGTCCCGCTGCCGCCCGGCGCGCATGTGCGTGCCTGCGTCACCGGGCTCGGCACGGTCGAGGTCACCGCCTCGGCCCCGGCGGGTGCGCGATGAGCGAAGCGCTTGTGGTGCCCGGAAAGGCCACGCCGCGGGGCCGGTTCCCGCACCTGCGCCGCGCCGGCGACCTGGTGTTCGTCTCCGGCACCAGCTCCCGGCTCCCCGACGGCAGCTTCGCCGGCGCGAGCGCGGACCCCATGGGGGTCACCGACCTCGACATCCGCGCTCAGACCCGCGCGGTCATCACCAACATCGGTGACATCCTCGCCGCCGCCGGCGGGTCACTGGCAGACCTGGTGAACATCACCGCCTACCTCGTCAACATGAACGACTTCGGCGGATACAACGAGGTATACGCCGACTTCTTCGACGAAGGCGGTCCCGCACGGACCACCGTCGCCGTCCACCAGCTGCCCCACCCCCACCTGCTCATCGAGATCAGTGCAACAGCCCATCTCCCGGCCGGTCCGGACCTCACCGGCCGGGCTGCGCCCGAAGCCGGGAACTGACCGACCACACGATCAACCGAGGAGTGCACATGTCCGGCAACTCGCCGACCACGCCGTTCAACCTCAACGCCTGGATCCACGCCAACCAGCACCTTCTCAAGCCGCCTGTCGGCAACGTGCAGGTCTGGCAGGACGCCGATCTTATGGTCACCCTGGTCGGCGGCCCGAACCGGCGCACCGACTTCCATGACGACCCGATCGAGGAGTTCTTCTACCAGCTGCGCGGCGACATGGTGCTGCGCGTGCACGAGGAGGACGGCAAGCCGCCCCGCGACATCGCGATCCGCGAGGGTGATGTGTTCCTCGTCCCCGCGTACATGCGGCACTCGCCGCAGCGGCCCGAACCCGGGAGCATCGGCCTGGTCGTGGAGTTCGCCCGCCCGGCCGGGGTACGCGACGCGTTCGAGTGGTACTGCATGACGTGCCACCACCTGGTGCACCGTACCGAGGTGCAGGTGCAGTCGATCGTCGAGGACCTGCCGCCCCTGTTCGACGCCTTCTACCGCGACGACACCGCGCGGACCTGCCCGCACTGCGGCGCGGTGCACCCTGGGCGCGACTGGCCCGACGCGCTGCGCCCGCAGACCGCACGCACCCTCGGCGAAGCCTCCCCGCCCAGCGCGCCCGCGGCCCCCAGCACCCGTCAGGACAGCTAGGCGCCATGACCGTCATCGACGTGCACGCGCACGTATTCCCCCGCATCTCCCGAACCGACGCACGGGTGCTGCGCGACCACGACGGCCCATGGCTGCGCGATCACGGCGACGGCACCGGCATGATGATGGCCGGCGACACCGAGTACCGCCCGGTCACCGCTGCCCTGTGGGACCCCGCTGCGCGTGTCGCGGAGATGGACGCCCTGGGCGTCGACATCCAGGTCGTCTCCAGCACGCCGCTGATGTTCGGATACGACGCCGACGTCGCCCGCGCCGCCGCATGGTGCGACTACGTCAACCAGCAGATGCTCGACTACTGCGCACAGGCCCCCAACCACCTCGTCCCGCTGTGCCAGGTACCGCTGCAGGACACCGAGGCGGCGTGCGAGTCCGTCACCCGCGCCGTGCGCGCCGGTCACCGCGGCGTGCACATCGGCAACCACGTCGGGCCGCGCGACCTGGACCACGGAGCCGTCACCGAGTTCCTTACCCATTGCGCCATCGAGGGCGCCACCGTCCTGGTGCACCCGTGGGACATGGCCCACGATCCGCGCACTGAGGAGTACATGCTGGCGTGGCTGGTCGGCATGAGCGCCGAGACTCACCTGAGCATCCTGCGGCTCGCGTTGTCCGGCGCGTTCGAGCGCATCCCGCGGGAGCTGAAGCTGCTGTTCGCGCACGGTGGCGGCGCGTTTCCTTACCTGCTCGGCCGCGCAGACAACGCCTGGCGGCGCCGCGACATCGTCCGCAAGGACAGCCCGCTGCCGCCGTCCGGCTACCTGGACCGCTTCCACGTCGACTCCGCCGTCTTCGACCAGCACTCGCTGCGGCTGCTCGTCGACGTCATGGGCACCGACCGGGTCCTGCTGGGAACCGACTACCCCTTCCCACTCGGCGAGGCCGAGCCCGGCGCTCTGATCCGCGCCAGCAGGCTGAACCCCACAGGTCAAAACGCGCTGCTCGCAGGCAACGCCGTGCGCCTGTTCGGGCTGCAGGACCTGCTCCCCACCACCCTCCAGACCACCCCCGCGCTGTCCACCACGGAGGTCTCCCGATGAGCCGCACCAAGGTCGCGATCATCGGGTCGGGCAACATCGGCACCGACCTGATGATCAAAGTCCTCCGGGGCTCCGAGCACCTCGAAGTCGCCGCGATGATCGGCATCGACCCGGATTCCGACGGCCTCGCCCGTGCCCGTCGCCTCAAGGTGGCCACCAGCGCCGACGGGGGAGAGGGACTGATCGCCCTCGATGAGTTCTCCGACATCGAGTTCGTCTTCGACGCCACCTCCGCCAGGGCGCACCGGTTCCACCACGACCTCCTGACAGGGCACGGCAAGCGCCTTGTCGACCTGACCCCGGCCGCCATAGGACCGTACGTCGTTCCGCCGGTCAACCTCGGCGCCCACCTGGACGCCGCCAACGTCAACATGGTCACCTGCGGCGGCCAGGCCACCGTGCCCATGGTCGCCGCGGTCAGCGCGGTCGTTCCCGTCACCTACGCCGAGATCGTCGCCTCGATCTCGTCGAAGTCAGCGGGTCCCGGCACCCGCGCCAACATTGACGAGTTCACCGAGACCACCGCTCACGCCCTGGAAGAAGTCGGCGGCGCCGCGCTCGGCAAGGCGATCATCGTGCTCAACCCCGCCGAGCCGCCCCTCATCATGCGCGACACCGTGCACTGTCTCGTCCCCGACTGCGACCGGGACGCGGTCACTGCCTCCGTGCACGCCATGGCCGAGAAGGTCCGCGCCTACGTGCCGGGCTACCGCCTCAAGCAGGAGGTGCAGTTCGTGCCCGTCGCCGCCGGCGACCAGGCCGCGAAGCTCGCCGGCCTGCCCAACGGCGGCTGGCACATCACCATCTTCCTCGAGGTGGAGGGCGCGGCCCATTACCTGCCCGCCTACGCCGGAAACCTCGACATCATGACGGCGGCCGCGCTGCGCACCGCCGAACACCTCGCCACCGGGAGGGTCGCCGCGTGACCACCACACACACCCCCCAGACACCCCGGGTCTACGTCCAGGACGTGACCCTGCGCGACGGCATGCATGCCGTTCGGCACCGCTACACCCTCGACCAGGTGAAAGCCATCGCAGGGGCCCTGGACGCGGCCGGCGTCGACGCCATCGAAGTCGCTCATGGCGACGGCTTGTCCGGCAGCTCCCTCACCTACGGCCCCGGCGCACACTCCGACTGGCAATGGCTGGAGGCCGCCGCCTCGGTCCTGACCCGGGCGAAGCTGACCTCGCTGCTGCTGCCCGGCATCGGCACCGCCGAGGACCTGCGCGCCGCCCGCGAGCTGGGGGTGTCGTCGATCCGTATCGCCACCCACTGCACAGAGGCGGACATCTCCGCACAGCACATCAGCCTGGCCCGCGAACTGGGCATGGACGTCTCCGGGTTCCTGATGATGTCCCACATGGCCGAGCCGAAGCAGCTCGCCGAACAGGCCAAGCTCATGGAGTCCTACGGCGCGCACTGCGTGTACGT
This sequence comes from Streptomyces ureilyticus, assembly GCF_011045025.1. Classification (GTDB taxonomy): domain Bacteria; phylum Actinomycetota; class Actinomycetes; order Streptomycetales; family Streptomycetaceae; genus Streptomyces; species Streptomyces ureilyticus. Next base: position 46,086 of record NZ_JAAKZX010000041.1, on the reverse strand, counting down.
CGTCGACTCCGGTGGCCGACTCACCATGGACGGCGTCCGCGACCGGGTCCGCGCCTACCGCGACGTACTCGACCCGGCGACCGAGATCGGCATCCACGCCCACCACAACCTCGCCCTCGGTGTCGCCAACAGTGTCGTCGCGGTCGAGAACGGCGCGTACCGTGTCGATGCCTCCCTCGGCGGGCAGGGCGCAGGCGCCGGCAATGCCCCGATCGAGCCGTTCGTCGCCGTGATGGACCTTCTCGGCTGGGAGCACGCCTGCGCACTGTTCCCGCTCATGGACGCCGCCGAAGACCTCGTGCGCCCCACGCAGGACCGGCCCGTCCGCGTCGACCGCGAAACCCTCACCCTCGGCTACGCGGGCGTCTACTCCAGCTTCCTGCGGCACGCCGAGGCCGCCTCCGCCCGGTACGGCGTCGACACCCGCGACATCCTCGTCGAGGTCGGCGCCCGGCGCATGGTCGGCGGCCAGGAAGACCTCCTGGCCGACGTAGCCCTCGACCTGACCGCCCGCACCAGCGCACCGACCCCGCAGAAGAATCTGTGACCCGCCCCGAGCCTCCCACGGCGCTGGACCTCAAGCGTCTTGCCGACCGCGCCGACCGGCTCGACGCCGCCGACGGACTCGCCTCCCTGCGCGACCGGTTCCTCCTCCCAGACGGTGTCGCCTACCTCGACGGGAACTCCCTGGCGCGCTTCCCGCCGCGGTGCCCGGCGCCGTAGAGGACGCGATCCGCCGCCAGTGGGACACCGACCTGATCCGCTCGTGGAACGACAACGGCTGGTGGCAGGCTCCCACCCGGATCGGCGATGCGATCGGCCGTCTCATCGGCGCCGCCACCGGGCAGGTCGTGTGCGGCGACTCCACCAGCGTGCAGCTGTACAACGCGCTCACCGCCGCCGCCCGGCCGAACGCTGCTGCTGACCGACCCCGACCACTTCCCCACCGACCAGCACATCGCCGACGCCGCCGCCCGCACCCTCGGGCTGAACGTGCACCGCGTCCCCGTACACGACCCGGCCGACTGGCTGGATGATCGATTCCAAGGGGTTAGTGGTCGTAGGCGGTCAGTGAGCACAGGACGGGCTGGCCGGTGTGGTCGTTGTGCCAGATCGCGGCGGTCAGCGCGAGGATTCGCCGCATGACGCGGGCGATCACGCCGGCCGGTGCGCGTCCTCGGTGCTGTCCGAGGTTGAGCCGGCCCTTGAAGGTCTCGTCGACCGACTCGATGACCTGCCGCAACGGTTTGAACAGCGGGCCCCGGGTCGTTCCGGCTCGCCCTTGCGGGCCGGCCTCAGCAGCTGGATGTCCTGCTCGGCCAACTGGTGCTCGAAGTCGCGGCCGATGTAGTTCTTGTCGCTGGTCAGCGTCTGTCCAGGCCGGGCGGCGGTCAAGCCCGGTTCGGCGGTGAGCAGGTCCAGCCGGGTCTCGCGCTCGTCGGCCTTGGCCCCGGTCAGGGCGAAGGCGATCGGCAGGCCCTGCAGGGTGCACACCAGGTGCAGGCGCAGGCCCCAGAAGAAGCGGCTGTGGCTGGCGCAGTACCCGTACACGGCCCATCCGGCCAGGTCGGAGGGTTTGACGGTCTCGCGGGAGCGTCCGCATTCCACCGGTGTGGAATCCACGATCCACACGTCGTCGCTCCATACGGACGTGTCGGTAGCCGGCAGCCGCGTCACTCGCGGCAGCAATTCGGCGGCCTTGCGCGGACGCTTGTTGCAGCCGGGCTGCTTCGGCAGACAGGGGAAAAGATGCCGCAGGTGGGAGCGTGCATGGCGAAGCCACTTGGCCTCCGAGGTGAGGCCCGGCATGGCCTGCACCATGGCGAGCGTGACCAGCTCGGCATCGGTCAGCCGCGGAGCGATCCCGACCGCCGGACGCCAGGGAGCCAGATGCGGTGATGCCCTCAGCAGGTCGTCGGTCTTCACATAGAGTGCGGTGGCGAGGGAGTCCAACTCTGTCTTCACACACTGACGTTGGGCTCCCTCCCCTTGTGCGCGCAGCCGATCCCTTGGAATCGATCATCTAGCCCGCGACGGCCACCGGGTCGCGGTCGCCGCGTACGGCCCGGTCGCCTACCGCACCGGCGAGCTCTACGACATGGCCGCGCTCACCGCGGCGGCGCACGACGCCGGCGCGGTGATCCTGTGGGACCTGTGCCATGCCGCTGGCGCGATACCGGTCGAGCTCGACGCCCTACAGGCGGATTTCGCGGTCGGGTGCGGCTACAAGTACCTGTCCGGCGGACCCGGCGCACCCGCGTTCCTCTATGTCGCTACCCGCCACCAGCAGGCCTTCGACCACGCGATCACCGGCTGGCACGGACACGCCGATCCGTTCGCGATGAACGGGACGTACACCCCCGCCCCCCGGCATCACCCGCGCACGCATCGGCACACCACCCCTCCTGTCGATGCTCGCACTCGAAGCCGCGCTGACCGCCTTCGACGGGGTGGACATGAAGGCCCTGCGGGCCAAGTCGCTATCCCTGACAGAGTTCTTCCTCGAATGCGCCGACACGCTCCTGGACGGACTCGGATTCACCGTGGCGACCCCGCGCGAACCCGAACGCCGCGGCAGTCAGGTCTCATTGCGCCACGAGCACGCCTACCCCATGATGCAAGCCCTGACCGAACGCGGCTTCATCGGCGACATGCGAGTGCCCGACATCCTCCGATTCGGCTGCAACGCCCTGTACGTCTCACACCGCGACGCGTACGAGGTAGTCTCCGCGCTGCACTCGGTGGCCGTCGCCGGCGAGTACACCTCGGCCAGGCGCACCGCGCGCTCGACGGTGACCTGACCGACCAGCCGTAGCGGTTCGAGGTTCCTACGCAATCAGCACGTGCTGACCACGCTATCTCCGTGCCACTCAGGGGACGAACCGCCCAGGCGTGCCATGAGGGGAAAACGGCCATGCCGGCCGCCGTCGAACCGGTCAACCAGGCCACGACCGCGGCACCGCCGCGATATCGGCATAGGGCGGGCCACCTACCCCCGAAACCCCGGCGCATGGGTCGCCTCACCCACCCCGACCACTGGGGTGCACACGAACTCTCCCGCCCAGACCGCCGCCCGGCGGCAGCCGTGCTCAGGCGAGCCGGACAAGCGGTGCACGTTCGGCGATCCACCGCCACCACCGCATGCGCTATCCACTTGCACAGGAACCGGAGAAACCGATGACCGCACACCTCACCTTTGTGTTGATCCACGGCGCCTGGCACGACGGCTCCCTTTGGGAGCCGGTCGCCAGCCACCTGCGAACCGAGGGACACGTCGTGCACACGCCCACCGTCGCCGGCTTCGGCTCGGGCGCCTCCACCGATGTGTCCCACGCTGACGGCGTGACCTCGATCGTTCGCTATATCGAGCAGCACGATCTCACCAACATCGTCTTGCTCGGGCACAGCTTCGGCGGCACGATCGTCTCCAAGGTCGCCGAGGCCATGCCCGAACGCATACGGCGTCTCCCCTACTGGAACGCCTTCGTCCTTGAGGACGGCCACAGCATCAACGACGAATCACCCGTCGTCTACCGCGAGTTGATGCTTGCCACTGCCATTGACGGAACGTTCTCGCTTCCGTGGACGCTGTGGCGCGAGCGGTTCCTCAATGACGCCGATGAATCCACCGCCCGCGCTGCGTTCGAGAAGCTATGCCCGACACCGCTCGCGATGCTCGAGGACAAAGTCGACCTCAAGCGGTTCCACACGCTGATTGCGGAGGGGACCCTGCGCTGTTCGTATCTCAATTGCTTGGACGACACCGCCATGCCGCCGGGCGAGTACGCATGGTCACCGCGCTTCCCCGCACGCCTCGGCCTCTGTCGCCTCGTTCAGATGCCCGGGAGTCACGAGGTGCTTTTCACGCGACCCGCCGACCTGGCGGCCAAGTTCGTCGAAGCCGGGCGTGACTGACAGGACGCCGGGCCACTCCGCCGCGAAGGAGGAGAGCACCGCGTCGCCAGCCCGGTCGGCTGCGGCTCGCAGTACGTGGAGGTGAAATCGGGCGTCCCGGCCGGAAGCTCGTCGATTGACTGCTGGAGCGAGGGTCCGCCGCTTCCTGTTGCGGCTCAAGGACGCGGTCGCCCCTCCCGAAGGTCCGCGAGGTGACCAGGTTGGTCCTCACCCACCTCGACAACCGGTCCGGACCTGACCGCGTCGCCGTCACGGAACTCCGCGACCGAAGCGTCGACTTGGACGCCTCCTGCCAGCTTGTCGCACGCTTCGTCGAGATCCTTGCCCATCGCCAAGGCCGGGGGAACTCGAGCAGTAGCCCACGACACCGAGTAAAGCCAGCACCCCGAGCTGCGAGGATTTGCCTCCGGGCTCCGAGAGGACTGGGGCGCGGATATTGCTGGCCTCACCTTGCACTGGAACTTCGGCGCTGTCGAAGGCCACGTCAACCGCATCAAAATACTCAAGCGGCAGATGTTCCCGGCCGCGCGAAGCACGGCCTCCACAAACCCGTATTCCCTACCCGCTTTGGATCAACAGCGCGGGATCGCGGAAGTCGCGACAGAGCCATCTTGCGCTGTCCGCTCTCACTACGAACGCCGGCGCTGTCACGTTGGTTGGCCGGGTGGGATGATCTTCTGGTTGATCGTGCTGGAGGGGGCTGTCTGTGGGGTCCGTGTCGCTGTCGTACAAGGGGCATCGGTACCCGGTCGAGGTCATTTCCCACTGTGTGTGGCTGTACTTCCGCTTCCCGCTGTCATTGCGCGAGGTCGAGGAGCTGATGCTCGAGCGCGGTGTGATCGTCTCGTATGAGACGGTCCGCCGCTGGTGCCGGAAGTTCGGGCGACGACATCGGCCTGCTGCCCGTCGGGGAAGACGCCGCCGAGGCGTTCTACCGCATCATCGACGCCGCCTACGAACGCCGCTCCATCGCTGTGACCAGCAACATCCACCCCTCGAAAGCGCACATGTTCCGGCGAACTCGTGCGAGGTGCTGCCGAAACTTCACGGGTTCGGCAGGCGGCCTTCGTCGACGTGGTCGCCGAGATAGATCAGGGCAGCTTGTGGGTCCATGCCGAAGGCCGCGGCGACGAGCTTGGGGTCCATGGTGTTCACCAGATCGACGAGGCGGGTGCTGCGGATGATCCGGGGCGGGTATCCACAGTCGTCAAGGACGTGGGAGAGGTAGGCAGTTGAGGCCGGGCTTCGCCCGGCCTTTGTTCCTTTGGTGACCATGACATGCGGATTGTCGGTTCGCCATCGGTCACGGTGGATCAGACACCGCTGCAGCACCGTCCAGGAAGCGGGGTCCAGCGGAACGGGATGGGGGCGCTTGCCGAGCCTGACCGTCTGGGTGACGTGGTCCACGTCGGTGACCAGCAGCAGGCGGGCCTCCGAGCTGGAGGCCCCGTGAAGCAGTGCGAGCATTCCCACCAGTGCCTCGTGCGGATGGACGTGCTCGCCGGTGGTCCACCGGCGGAAGAGCTCGCGCTGCTGGTCGAGGGTGAGGGTCTTGCCGCGGAAGCCGTTGGTCCCCTTGGCGACCAGGCCGTGGGTCGGGTCGACCAGCACCAGTTTGCGGACCCGCGCGAACCGGAAGAACTGCCGCAGCACGGTCAGCCGTCGTTTTCGGGCTTTGGGCAACGTCGTGAGGAAGGCTTCGATGTCGTGGATGTCGACGAGCGCCCAGTCATCCTTGCCCTGTTCGTTGATCAGGAAGAGGGCAAGGTCACGCAGGATGGCCAGGGCCGTTTCCAGGTGTGTGGTTGCTGCGGGGGCGAGTGCCGGCCCGGCGGGCTCGGTCCTGGGCCCGCATCCGGGAGAGGTCGAACTCCGAGACGGCCGCTCGGAGCGGTTCGGGCACGGCCTCGATGCGGCAGCGACGACGTCCCGCGGCGAGCCGCTCGGTCTGGTCGGTGGGCAGGGCGAGACCGCGGTGGGTGAAGAAGTCCTCGAGTGCACGGGCGAAGGAACCCATGGACCGTCCGGGTTTGCGGGAGCGTTCCAACAGAGCCTGGGGCGAGTTCGAATGCTCGTCGTTCAAAAGCCGTCCCAGGTCGGTGATGAAGCCGCAGGCCCTGGCGACGCAGTGGCGGGCGGCGACCTCGGCCACGAACTCCTCGAGCCACTCGGGCGGATCGACGAGTCGTTCGCGGAGGTGTTCGCCGCGGACGAAGGGACGGCCGGGGTGCTTTTGCCAGCAGGCCGAGCACAATCCCAGCCCTTAATGCCGTCTGAGCTGCCCGCATTCACGGCAGACCCGTGGCGGCTGCTTCTGCGGCCGGGGCCTGGAACAGTGACCGCACCAGCCGGTCGTCTCGCGCAGATAGCCCAGCTTGCCGCAGCGTGGACACATGCGCTGGCCGGCCAACTGTCCGGCCTTGCGCCGGCATTCGCGGCACAGCTGGTTCTGTGGCGACCTGACCGGATGTCCGCACTGTTCGCAGACACGCGAGCAAATGATGCAGCGACCGGTGTCGCTCTGCAGGACGCGGTCGCGTCCGCACGAGGGACACGGGGCCTTGGCCGCCTGTTCCTTCACCCGGCGCCAGCACAAGCAGCAGTGGAGTCGGTCGAGATATCCCACGGGGGCACCGCAGGTGACGCAGTCCCGTTGCCTCTTGCCCATCGCCTCCTCCCGTCACATCGGCGGCATCGACCGGCCCCGAGAGGAGGCGGCCTTGGGTAAGTCGGCGACGGGGCGAGAGGGTGCGATCGGCCGCTCGACCGGGGTGGTGTCGACCTCGATCAGGTCATTGGGAGTGCACTCCAGGGCAGTGCACAACGCGGCCAGGGTGGTCATCTTCACCTGCGAGGGTTTCTTGGTGAACAGCGCGGACACCGACGCCGAGGACAACTCGAGACCGGCCTTCTCGGCCAGCAGTCGCCGCAACTGGGTCCCGGTCCACACCTCGCGCTGGGCGGCGGCCAGCCGCAGCCGCCATTGAATCTTCATGCCGTGGTGTCCTTCCCGGTCAGTTCAGCCAGGGTGCCGGCGACCGCCCGTTGATAGGCGTCCTCGATGAAGGTCGCCGAGGGCCGGACATAACGCATGGTCGAGCTGACCGTCCAGTGACCGAGCATCTGCTGGATCGCCACCAGGTCGACGCCGCGTTCGTAGTTGTGCGTCGCGCACGCTCTTCGCAGGGCATGCGGGCTGAACCGGTCGGCTGCCGGGCGGCCTTCGAGTTCCATCAGATAGCGAAGGCGGTTGCGGATGGTCCCGCGATGCAGACTGCCGCCGGACTCGTCGGCGAACAGCACCGGAGAATCAGGGAACTTGGGCCGCACGTCCTCCAGGAACCATCGCAGCACCAGATCGAGGCCGTCGAGCATGGGCACCCAGCGAGGCCGCGGCCCGGAAGTATGGGCGCCCTTGCCGAACCGGACATGGAGTTTGCCGAACGGGCCACGGGAGAAGTGCAGGTCCGGCTTCTCCAGCAACGACGCCTCGTCGGCTCGAAGCCCGGCGTGATACAGCGTCCGAAACATTGCATAATCCCTCGCAGCGGGACCGTACTTCCTCGCGGTCGCGATCCGCTCCTTCATGAAGTCGAAGAACTCGTTGATCCGCTCCGGGGTCGGTGGAGGGAGAAGGGCCGGGGAGTCGTCACCGACATGACGGGAGGCATTGAACTCGTCGATCGGGCAGACCAGTCGGATGCCGAAGACGGCCTCGATCTCGGCTGCCTTGCGGGCCTGCAGGAACCGATGGAAGCCCTTGAAGATCTGCACATACTCGCGTCGCGTCGATGTCTTGCGGCCCTGCACCGCCAGGTCACCGACCACGCGGTCGATGTCCTCGGACGTGACCTCCCACGCAGGCCAGCCCAGGGCCTGGAGGGTCCGCTCGAGCAGACCGATGTCGTTGTCGATGGTCACCGGGCTGAAGCCACGGGCCCGCCACAAGGCGACGAACGCGTCGACGCACGCGGTCTGGAACAGCCACGGATCCGTCGTCAGCGGCTCCTGCGGGACGGCCCCACCCGCGATGACCTGCAGTCTCGCCTCGCCCACCGGCACACCTTCCTCGCGCCTGAACGGTCAAGGCAGCACCTTGAAAACCGGTGTGCTACCGCGAGAACCAACGAGGACTGCGGGAGGGAGATACGGCCAGGTGGCAGGGGCAACTCTTGTGAGGGAACAAGTGCCAGCCCCAGATGGCTTCGACACGATCATGCCGAAGACCCTCGCGGGCGCGAGCACCGACCGCCTCATGCATCACGCTCACCTCGTGACCACCACCGGCGACTCACACCGCCTCGCCGAGGCCCTCGCCGGGAAGGGAGTGGTCCCCTTGAACTGACCCCCACCCCCAGGAACACCACCGGCCACACACCTGGGTTTCTGATGGCCACCAGCCTGGACACCCAACGGCCACCCACCTGGGCATCTCAATGACCGTTGACATTAGGTACGGTTACTGCAGCAGTGGCAGTGGCGCCATGTCGTCGTGCTCCCAGAGCTGTCGCGAGCTTTCCTCGGGGTAGGCGGCGACGGTGGGTACTGCGTCGAAAAGTTGGGTCAGCCGGTGTTCGGTGTCGAAGGTGGGCCACCCGGGATCTGCGTGGATGGCGAATGCGATCCATGCCGAGCGCATATGCGCGGATACCGCCACGGTCTCAGCCGATGGCACCGGGCCGCCCAACAGCATCTGACCGAATCCGCTGTCGAAGTCGCCGAAGACCAACGGCTGGTCGAGGCCGTGACATGCGCCGAGTAGGCCCCCGGCGCCAGGGGAGGCCCAAGTCAGCTCGTAGAAGCGGGTTCGTCCGCCGCCGGTCGCGTGGGCTTCGGCCAGCCGGAGGGTGGGCATGCGGAAGAGCCAGTCGGACTGGACCCGTTCCCAGAGTCGATCTGCAGTGGCCTCCGGGAAGGCCGCACGGTAGGCCTTCTCGGCGTTCGAGCCGGGGCCGAAGACGTCGAGCACTCGGGCCGCTTCCTGATCGTCAATCGTGCCCAGTTTCCCGGACGTGACCAGGAAGAGTTGGTACTCGTCGCGGGTGTGCCCGGCGATTAGCTCGATATCGCGCCCGGCGCCTGCTGCCAATGCCCTGTAGGGGGTAGCTGGGAGCACCTCGCCGTCCACAGTCGGGGCGAAGAAGGTGAGGTGCGCGGCCATCGGACCCCACCTGTCGAGGTGCTGGTGCTGGGTCGCGGCGGTCTCCTCGCCGGCCTTGGCCAGGTCGTTCGGTTCCACCGTGGACAGGTCGGCGACGGTGGGGCGCCGGCCTCGTTGGCGGGCGATGGCGGTGGTGATGTCGGTGGCCAGCTCGGGTGTGAGGAAGGGGCCGCCGAAGCTCTGTGCGATGGCCCTGTGGAAGAGCCCGGCCGCGGCAGGCATGGCCATCAGGGTGCCGACGGAGCTGCCGCCGGCAGATTCGCCGAACACGGTGACGCGGTCGGGGTTGCCGCCGAACGTGGCGATGTTGTCCTGTACCCATTGCAGGGCGGCGATCTGGTCGAGGAGGCCGCGGTTGGGTGGGGCGCCCTCAATGGCGGCGAAGCCTTCGATGCCGAGCCGGTAGTTGAGGCTGACCAGCACCAGGTTGCCCTCCCGGGCGATCCGGGGGTTGGCGAGTGCGTCTGCGCCAGAACCCAATTTGTAGGCCCCGCCGTGGATCCACACCATCACCGGAAGGCCTGCGGCCCGATCCGGGGCTGGCGTCCACACGTTCAGTGTCAGCCAGTCCCCGCCGGTCGACTTCGGTCGCTCGCCGCCGCCGCCGAGGTTGAGATGCCGGAAGCCGGCGTAGTCCTGCGGCGCCGGTGAGCCAAAGGCGACGGTCTCGCGCACACCGTCCCAGCGTGGTGCGGGCTGGGGCGCGGCGAACCGCGCTTCGCCGACGGGTGGTGCGGCGTAGGGGATGCCCCGGAAGACAGCGAGTTCGTCCTCCCAGCGCCCGCGCACGGTCCCTGCGGTGGTGCGTACCTCGGGTTGCACCTCAGTTGCCATCGTCTGCTCCTTTGAAGGTTGCGGATGTCGGTCGGCCCTGCGGGAGCACCATCGACGCGATGTGCACCAGCCGGCTGGTGAACTCGTGTGGATCGAGTGGATCCGGGTCCTCGACCACCCACGCGCGGACGAAGTCACCCCAGCCCCCGGTGAGGAACGCAGCGATGTCTTCGGTCGTGCGCTCGTCGATCTGCCTGCCGTAGGTGTCGCACACCGCTTGGCGGTTGACCGGGAGGAAGAGGCTGTTCAACGCCTTGCTCATGGCGAAGCCGCAGGGACTCGTGTACAGGGCTCGATAGAACCGCCGATGGCTGGCCATGTGTTCGGCCAGCGCTAGTGCCTTGGCGGACACGGCGCCTTCGGATGACCAGTCCTCGGTGATGCGGGGCAGCAACTCCCGGCGCGCGAGGTCGAGCGCGGCCTCCAGCAACAGCGTCTCGCGGTCGTGGAACTGCTGGTACACCAGCCGCCGGCTCACGTCCGCGGTGTCGGCGATCTCCGCGACGGGCACATCAGCAGTGCCCCGCTCGCTCACGAGCGTCACTGCGGCCGCCATGAGCACGGCCCGGGATCGGCGAACGCGGCGATCCCGGGCAGGCGGCAGCGTGGGGGACTCAAGCATCATGACCAAAGTATTGCGCAGGTGCGCAAGAATTCGCAAGCGTTACGTATCTGAAGGGCGCGCGACACTAGACGTCGCTGGGCGCGGAACGCCTCGTCACCCATCGCCCGACGGCAACGAGGCGGGACGGGACACAGCCGTGCTTCGGCGGCCATCGTCTCGCCCACTACTGCGCGGACGGCGGCGACGAGCTGATGCCGGGCAGCCGCCAAGTCCGACGCTCGCGCCTGTGCGGTCGCCGGTGAGTTCAAAGACGGCCGGGGCGACGGACCACCGAGCGGCGGGGCGTGACCGGCGCCGGGCCAGCGTCTCCCCCACCACTGGGCTTGCGGACCGGGGTGTTGACGACCTCGGGCTTGATCAGGTCGTTTGGTGTGCAGTCCAGGATGTCGCAGAGCGCGACGAGGATGTCCATGCTCAGGCGCTGCGGCGGCCGGGTCACCAGCCGGTACACCTGCTCACGGGGCAGCACGACGCCACGCTCGGCCAGCCGCGGCACGAGATCCGAGGTTTGGAACATGCCTTGCTCGGCCATCCGGTGCCGCAGCTGCCACCAGTAGCCCATCTTCTTGATCACGGTGGGAGCTCGGCGTTGGTGTGCTCGACGCAGATCCGGTCCGAGCACTGGCGGCGCCTGGCCTCCTGCCAGATGTACTTGTCGCCGTCGCACGCCTCGTCCGCGGGCTTCTTCGGCGGTGCACTGACCTGGTCGGGGAACTCCTTGGCCAGCCCCTGGTACCGGAGTCGACCTGGGCCCTGACCGTGGGATGGTGCGGAACTGCTCGGCGATGCCCTCGGTGCGCAAGGCGGTCTTTTCGTGCATGCGGCCCTGGCCGCAGCTGAACGTGGTGGTCTTGATGGTGTTCTGCCTGCGCTTGACGGAGACGAACGCCCGGTGGCCGTGATCCGTAACGCTGTGCCTTTGGGGGGCAGCCTGCTGCCAAGGAAAGGCCCGTGTTTGGGAGGGCGTTTTCATGCGTCGGCTTCTGCCTCTTCGTCCGCACTAGTTTCGTCCTCGATCAGCCCGTACGGCGGACGGTCCTCGTTGCGGCTGTAGCGCACCACCACGCTGCTTCCGCTGGTGCGAGATCTCGGCTCTCGGGCGCGTGTCATGAGCGCACCCCGGCCCTGCCAAGGGGGGAGCGGCTGCTGGTAGAAGTCACCGTCGCCAAGACCACGACCAGCCTGCGTCCTCGCACGTGTTCTTCAACGAGGCGGTCGGTGCCTGCTGGGAGGCGGCCACCGCCGGCAGCACAGACGGACGCGGAACCCGCATGGTGTACCACCTCAACCGCTTCCGCGCCCGGGCCGGGCGCTCTGGTTCTCGCCCGCGAGGGGATCTTGAGCTGGTCGCCGCAACTCCGGTCGACTGGTACTGCGTCGGTGGTCCAAGGGAAGATGCCCCGCTTCCTGCGGGGAAATGCAGGTGCAAGGCCGGCCCGGCGCTCGGATACGTACCCGCCCCCGCGATGTGCGGGGCAGGGTTCGTGCGTTGCACGTCGTCGCCGTCGACGCCGTTCGGGGCGGCATCCGGCGCCTGCGCGCCGCACCCCGCGCGGTAGGGCGACGGTCAGGTAGGACAAGCTCAGCGGTATGAGAACGACGCCGTCCTGGTCCAGGAGCCGTCGATCATCTCCGGTATGCGGATGCTCCTTGACCACGCCGGCCTCGTCGTCGAACCTTCGGCCACGCTCGGCATCGCAGCGATCCTCGAAGACCGCGACCGCTTCGCCGGCCGACACGTTCTCACCATCGTGTGCGGCAGCAACGTCGACGTAGACGCCTACCACCGCTGGGTCGGCACAGCTCCCATCCACAGGTCTTGACAATTGCACCCCTCTCGCAGGGAACCGATACAGGGCACTTCACCGCCGGGCTCGTAGCACCCGCACGTCAGCTCTTCCGTGCCTTGATCTGGGCGGTCAGTTGGGGCAGCACATCGAACAGGTCACCCACGACACCGAAGTCGCTGAGGTCGAAGATCGGTGCTTCCGGATCCTTGTTCACCGCGACGATGGTCTTGGACGTCTGCATACCCGCGCGATGCTGAATCGCCCCAGAGATGCCGTTGGCGATGTACAGCTGCGGCGAGACCTGCTTCCCGGTCTGGCCCACCTGGTTGCTGTGCGGATACCAGCCGGCGTCCACCGCAGCTCGCGAGGCACCGACGGCCGCGCCCAGCGAGTCGGCGAGTTCCTCCACGACCGAGAAGCCCTCGGCGGCCCCGACACCACGGCCGCCGGAGACAATCATCGCCGCCTCCGTCAGCTCCGGGCGGCCGGACGACACTCGCGCCACACGCGAGACGACCTTGGTACCAGTGGCAGCCGCGGAGAAGGTCACGGAGACGTTCTCCACCGTACCTTCGGCAGGTGCCGGTTCCGGACTGGTCGCATTGGGCTTGACCGTGATGACCGGGGTCCCTTCGGTCACCGTGGAGGTCACCTGGTAGGAGGCGGCGAACACCGATTGAGTGGCGATCGGGCCCCTTTCCCCGGCATGCACATTGATCGCGTCTGTGATGATGCCGGAGTTCAGGCGCAGTGCCACTCGCGCGGCGATCTCCTTGCCTTCACCACTGGAAGTGACGAGAAGGGCGACAGCATCGGCAGCCCGGGCGATCTGCGCCAGCGCGTCGACCTTGGGGACGACGTGGTAGTCGGCGAATTGCGCCGCGTCTGCGACGTACACCTTCACCGCGCCGTACTCGGCGGCCTTGGCCCGGATGCTGTCGGCGGCCTCGCCGGCTCCGAGGACTACGGCGGACGGCTCGCCGATACGACGGGCCAGTGTCAGCAGTTCGAGGGCCGGCTTGCGAACGCGACCGTCCGCGTGCTCGACCAGGACGAGAACCTCACCCATTGATCTACTCTCCTGAATCTCGTGGGGCCGGCTCAGATGAACTTCTGGGACGCCAGAAACTCCGCGAGGCGGGTTCCTCCGTCGCCGTCGTCCTTGACGACCGACCCCGCGGTCCGCGGCGGACGGGCGGTGGCGGTGTCGACGGCCGTCCAGGAGCCTGCCAGGCCCACGGTGGCGGCGTCGATGCCGAGGTCGTCCAGGTCGAGGTACTCCACCGGCTTCTTCTTGGCGGCCATGATGCCCTTGAAAGAGGGGTAACGAGCCTCGCCCGAGCGGTCGGTCACCGACACCACCGCCGGCAACTCCGCCTGGAGCCGCTCCGTAGCGGTGTCGCCGTCCCGCAGACCGCTGACGACGCCGTCATCGACGGCCACCTCCGAGAGCAGAGTGACCTGGGGGACGCCCAGCCGCTCGGCAAGCAGCGCCGGGAGGACGCCCATGCCGCCGTCGGTCGAGGCCATACCGCAGACGACCAGGTCGAAGCCGACGTGCTGGACGAGCTCGGCCAGGACGGACGAGGTACCGAAAACGTCGGTGCCGTGAAGGTCTTCGTCGTCCGTGTGGACGGCCCTGTCCGCCCCCATGGAAAGGGCTTTGCGCAACGCGTCCTTGGCGTCGGCCGGCCCCATCGTGACAACAATGACCTCGGCGTCCCCGTGCGACTCGGAGATCTGCAGTGCCTGTTCCACCGCGTACTCGTCGAGCTCCGAGAGAAGCCCGTCCACGGCGTCCCGGTCAGTCGTCATGTCCTCGGTGAACCGCCGGTCACCCGTCGCATCCGGCACGTACTTCACGAGGGTGAGGATCTTCATGCTCACGCGCTTTTTCTCCTTGCTCGGTCGTCTCCGGCCTGCGGTGCATCGGGCTCACAGACCCAGGAATTCGAGGGCGTTGCGGCCAAGGACACGTGCCGTCTCGGACTCGCTGAGCACGTTCTGCTCGGCTGCCCCGGTGACGGTGGTCAGGGCGGTCTCCAACGGTGCCGTCAGGAAGGGATGATCGGTGCCGAGCATCAGGTGGTCGGCACCCACACGCTCGGCCACCAGTCGCAGATGCTCCGGGTCGAAGACCAACGCGTCCGCCCACAACGAGCCAACCAGCCGGTTGAGTTGGGCGGTGCGCTCGGGATCGGGGCCGCCCCGCAGGAGCGCGTCCCCGTACGCCGTACGCGGATACGTCCAGGGGAACGCGCCGCAACCGTGTGCCAGGGCGACCCGCAGTTCCGGAAACTCCTCCAGCACCCCGCCGAAGACCAGCGCGGTCGCCGCCAGAGCGGTGTCCGTCAGCATGCCGACACCGAACGAGTACATCGGCTCCGCACGGCGTACCGCGTGCGCGACGTCCGTAGGATGGACGAAGAGTGGCACCCCCGCCTCCTGCGCCGCCGCGAAGAACGGCCTGAGCACCGGAGCATCCAGCTCCAGATCACCGATGCGGGTGCCGATCTCCACTCCGTCCAGCCGCAGCTCCTGCTTGACGCGCAGCATTTCGGTGATGGCCGCGTCGACATCCTGCAGAGGTACGGCACCCAGACCGCGCAGCCGGCCCCCCGACGCGGACACGGCCTCGGCGAACAGGTCGTTCTGCCGGCGCAGGAACTCCGCGGCGTCCTTGCCCTCCGCCCACATCGACAAGGTCACCGGCACCGGCGAGATCACCTGCATGTCGACGCCTGCCGCATCCAGCTCGGCCAGCCGGGCCTGCATGTCCCACAGCGCGGGCTTCACACGCCGAAAGACCTCGGTGCCGCGCATGATCCGCCCCGCCCCGCCGCCCTCGTCGATGGCCAGGAACGGCCAACGCGGATCGTCAGCCACCCGAGTCGGCGGACGCAGCGCGGACGGGAAGTAATGAGCGTGGATATCGACGACCGGGTGACCGTGAGCGGCCGGAAGATCAGGCATGCCCGCTATGTTCCCGCCCCCCCGGACACCACGCCAACAAGCGGTTCCGGGCAGTAGAACTCCCCGTCGCCGCGGGGTCCCGAACGCACTCGTCCGGCCACCCGACGCCGGGTACAAAGGAAGTCTCCACCTGTTGCAACCAGCGCCGTCGCCAGACAGAGATGTGCTCTGGCGTGCCCGGGCTCCTCGACCGGACAACGGAGAGACCGGCGGTCACGGCGACGGAGCTGACATGGACCTAGGGGAGGCTGGGACTCGACGGTGGCAATCCGGTTCAGGCCGTGTCGTCGCCGAATGAGGGGCCGCTCATCTCCTGTCGATGATCGGCAGGATTAGCCGCGACGGATGGCGGCGAGACACTCCGTCGCCGTGCCCGGTCTTCGCGTGGCCGCCACAGTGCAGGTGGTGCCGCAGGTCAGACACATCGTCGGCATCAGCGCGCTCCTGTGACGCGGCCTACAGGCGCTGAAGGGCCGTCCCTGATCCGAGGCAGTCCCACGCCGACGGCCGCGTTGACCGCATGCCGACCGCGGCCAGTGAACCGGACGTTATCAGGAGCACCAGCGCGTCGATGGCGATGCTGACCGCCACCGCCTTGTCGGACGCCGACTCGTGCAGCGCATCGCCACCGATCTCCACCGTCAGGCCCCCGTCCCGGCCCTGCTGGGCTGCCTCCTGGAGCGTGTTCCTGGTGGCGTCGGTGAGCTTGTCGTGCACCACCTTGTAGTTGACGGTGGCGATGACCGTGGTGCCGTCCCGGCTGATCGTCCCTGTCTCGACAGGGTTGGTCGCGGCGGTGACCTGCGAGGAGTCGGCGGCCTTGGTCACTTTGTCCACGACGATCCCCTCGTTTCGGTCAGTGACTCGAAAACCGTGGCGCCGGGCACTGACAATCTCTGTCGCCCCAGCGCCCTGGGCGTTGTCGCGGTCGGCCGGCATCGCGGTCCGGACGGTGTCGCCGTGCCGGACCGCGTGACAGCTGTCCTCAGGCTGACCCGAGGACCGGAAGCGTGATGGCGGACGGCCGATCTGGCCCGAAGTGGACGGTCTGGTCGGCGGCGAGCAGCGTGGTGGCGGTGGCTGGAGACTCGCCGGTGCCGGGATTGCGGGTGTACCGCGGGAAAGTGCCGCTGGCGACCTGGACGCGAATGCGATGCCCGCGCCGGAAGCGGTACGCCGTCGGCCACAACGTCACGGAGACGCCCTGTGGTTCGGCGGCGTCGGTAAGGCTCACCAGGCCGTCGCACACGTTCCACGACCGGCCGTCCTGGTCGACGTCGCAGAGCCGCACGAGCACGTCGGCGTGCGGCAGGCTGCAGGAGAACCAGATCTCGGCGCTGACCTCACCGACGACCTCGACGTCCTGGTCGAGTACCGGTGTGGTGTAGGTGAGCACGTCCGGGCGGGCCTCGAGCTCGGTGTTCTCGGCCCGTCCGGCGGCGCCCACGGCCAGCCGCACGCCGCCGGCCGTCGGGGTGGGGTCGGCCGGGTCGTAGCGGTAAGTGTCCACTGAGGACTCAGCAGGTGGCTCCGAAGTCAGCGCACCCGCGGCACCGAGGTGGAAACGCTGTGGCGAGTACCCGGCCGGTGGCCAGGAGTCGAACGAGCGCCACGCGTCCTCGCCCATCACGTACAGCCGGACCGGCGCGCGGTGTGGCGGCTGGACGCCGCGGGCGTGGGCGAGACCGAAGTTCACCGCCTCCTCGATCGGCGTGCCGGTGAACTCCGCGTGCGTCCACGGGCCGACCGTCAGCCGTGCGGAACGCCCCTTCTCCTGCAGCACCTGGAAGTCGCGCAGCTGGCCGGGCAGGAAGATGTCGTACCAGCCGCCGACCGAGCTGACCGGCACGGTCACGTCGGCGACCCGGTGGCTGTGGTCGATCCCGTCCCACCGCGGGGAGGTGGCGTCGTGGGTGAGGGTGTCCTGGAAGTACGGGGAACGCTCACCGAACGCGGCGATGTCGGCCTCGGCCAGCGGAAGCGTCCACAGTGCTCGCGCGGTCTTCTTGTCCTGCGACATCTTGCGCAGCCCCGAGAGCGGACGTTCCTGGGTGCCGATCAGCACACTCCACTCGAACGACGCCTCCAGCGACATGCCGCCGGGACGCAGGGACTCCAGCGTCAGCGCGGACTCCGTCACCACCGGGATCATCGCCTTGACCTGGGGCGGCAACTGGTCGGCGACCGCCCACTGGACGTATCCGAGGTAGCTCGGGCCGTACAGCACGATCGCATCGGACCACGGCTGCGCCACCAGCCAGTCGAGGGTCGCGAGCCCGTCCGCGCGTTCCTGGCGCATCGGGTCCAACGTGCCACCGGAGCCGAACCCGCCGCGCACACTCTGGATCACCACCTGGTATCCGCGCTCGGCCAGCGGCCTGGCCAGGATCGCGCCGTACGTGCCCCGGCCGTAGGGGGTGCGGAGTAACGCGGTCGGCAGCCCGTCGCCACCGGACCGCGGCAGCCACCGGTCCGCCAGCAGCTCGACGCCGTCCGGCATCGGGATGCGCAGGTTCCGCTGGACGGTGATCCTCCGCGTCAGCGGCGGGTCGAGCTGGAGCTTGCGCTCGAGCTTGCGCAGGATCAGGCGGCTGATCATTGGTCCTCCTCGGCGAACCGGCCGATCACGTTCATCAGCCGGTCGGTGAACGTTTCCGGGTCGTGCGCGCCGTCGATGACCCAGGCCGTGACGAACGAGCCGGCTCCGCCGGTGACGAAGGCGGCGAGGTCGTCGGCGGCCTGGGTCGTGAGCCGGTGGCCGTGCATGCGCTCGATGACTCGCCGGGTGATCGGCAGGAGCAGGCTGATCAGCCCGCGGTTCAGGGCGAACGCGCAGGAACCGGTCAGCAGGGCGCGGTAGAACTTCTGGTGCCCGGCGAAGTGCCGGGCCATGGCGAGGGTGTGGGCGCACGCGTCCGCCGGCTCTGCGGTGTCGCCGAGCAGCGGCAGCAGCTCACGCCTCGCGAGATCAAGCCCTGCCTCCAGCAGCGCGGTGTCGAGGTCGCCGAAGTGCTGGTAGACGACCCGGCGGCTTACGTCCGCCGCCTCGGCGATCTCGGAGACCGTGACCGCCGTCGTGCCGCGCTCGCTGACCAGAACGAGGCCCGCAGCACGGCGGCGCGGGTGCGGCGCACCCGCGGATCGCGTGCGGGCTCGGCCTCGTACAGGTCATGCACAGATCATGCACACCTGTTACTAAGTAGTCAAGTGTTACTTATCGTCGGACTGGGCAGGAGTGGTCGTTCAGGGAGAAGACAGTGGGGTCGGGGTTGTCGAACCGGTTGTTCCCGGGGAACCCGACCACCTGCGTGCCACCGGCGGGGATCGTGGCGGACTTGGGGACGTCGGTGGCGCTCACCTCCGCGCCCGACTGCCGGCTCGTCGCGTTACACATGTTCGTCACCATCTGGCCGCGGATGAACGACCAGCGCAGCGTCCAGCCGGAGATCGTTCTTCAGCACCTCCCGTACCGCCCCAGGAGTTCGAGGTGCGGTACGGGAGCGATCGGGACCCAGTGCTCGGCAGGAGAGCCGACGATGGGTCCGCTTCCGCCGGCGGCAGTCCGGACGGCTTGCCCCGAGCAGTCCGTGCAGCCTGAGCTATGCCCGGACTGCTGCCGCCTCCGCGGAGCGATCCCCGGTGAGAAGCGATGTTTCGGCCCAGATGACCTTGCCCTCGCGGGTGTGCCGCGTGCCCCAATGACCCGCGATCTTGGCGACCAGGAGCAGTCCGCGGCCGCCCTCGTCGAAAACACGGGCCCGGCGTAGGTGCGGAGCTGTGCTACTGGAGTCGGAGACCTCGACTATGAGAGTGGACTCAAGGATCAGTCGCAGTTGAATGGGCGGCCGTCCGTACCGGATCGCGTTCGTCACCAGCTCGCTGACGATGAGCTCGGTTGCGAACGCCATCTCGACCAGACCCCAGGAGGTCAGTTGTCCGACTGCGCACGCACGGGCCTGGGCGACGATCTCCGGGTCGGAGGGGAGGTCCAGCGTGAGGACATGATCGGCATCGAGCACCCGGGTGCGGGCGACCAGAAGTGCCACGTCGTCGGGTGACCCTACGGGCCTGAGCTCCGACAGCAGCTGGTCACAGGTGTCCTCCAGCTCCGTTGAGGCCTCTTCGAGAACGTGACGCAGCAGGTCCAGGCCGGTGTCGACGTCACGAGTGCGGCTTTCGATGAGCCCATCCGTGTACAGAGCGAGCAAGCTGCCTTCTGGGAGTTGGAATTGACTCATCTCGAAGGGAAGACCGCCCAGTCCCAGTGGCGGACCGACCCGCAGCTCCGGGAAGTGCGCCCGACGGGAGACCGCGAGACCGTCGGAGACACCCGCAGGAGTGACCACCGCGGGTACAAGGTGCCCGGCACTGGCCATGGAGCACACACGGGACACAGGGTCGTACACCGCATACAGGCATGTGGCGCTGGTCTCGTCAGCGCCCTGTTCCTCCTCCTTCTGCAGGCGAATGACGACGTCGTCGAGATGCGTGAGCAGTTCGTCCGGCATCAGATCGATGTCCGCAAGGGTACGAACGGCCGTACGCAGTCGGCCCATGGTGGCTGAGGCACGCAGACCACGGCCGACCACGTCCCCGACGACCAGGGCGACACGGCCTCCGGACAGGGGAATGACGTCGTACCAGTCGCCGCCCACCTCGGCCCGGGCCTCACAGGGAAGGTAGCGGACCGCGGTCTCGACAGCCGAGTGCTGGGGCACGCGCCTTGGCAGCAAGCTGTGCTGGAGAGTCAGTGCGGTCGAACGCTCGCGGGCGAACTGGCGCGCATTGTCGATGTGGACCGCAGCTCGGGATGCGATCTCCTGAGCGAGGAGCAGATCGTCATCATCGAAGGGCGCATGTGTCTGATGGCGAACGAACTGTGCCAGCCCCAGCGGACCGTCATGGGCCCATAGCGGCGCCAGGAGGATCGAGCGAATGCGTGATGTACCCGTGTCGTTACTGTCGGCAAAGGGCCTCGCAGCCCATTCCGGCAGATCGGAGGAGGTCATGGCGTAACGCACGGGCCGGCCCTGCGCCATCGCGCACGCCGGCTCCGATCCATCAGGCAATCGATAGACCGTCCCCACGGCAGGCGGATCCGGCCTCCCTCCGGACGAGGACTTCCGGGCAACTCGATGCAGCACAAACGCTTCGGGCTCCGGGTGGGCATGGATCTGTTCCTGCAGCGCGGAGTCAAGCAGGTCGACAGTGACCAGGTCGGCAAGCTGGTCGGCGCCCACTTCTGCCAGTTCGCGAGCCGTTCGGACGGCATCGAGAGTGCCCCCTATCCGTCTGCTCGCCTCATTGATCACGAGCAGACGCCGCTGAAGTCGGCGATCGCGCGCTTCCTGGTACACCGCGACGACCTGTTCCGATGCACGGTCCACGTAGTCGAACGTCAGCTGGACCAACGCAACGCCCGCCGCGGTGCGCAGTTCCGCGTCCCGGGTGAGACGGGCCACCTCTTCCAGGGCCGTCTGGAGAGCACCGGCATGGGCGACCCGATAGGTGCGCAGGAGCTCGCTGATCGGAATCCCGCGCTCGGCGACACGTCTGGCGAACTCAACGGCGGTCGGCGGCACGGTCGCGTCCGCGACACCGCGACCACTCTCCAGCACGTCCAACATCAGAGCGACGTGCTCGTGCACCTCCAGCGCCGCCAGAGCGGCCAAATCGTCGTACTCCCAGATGGTCGGGGTGTGGATGCGCTTGCTCTCGACCACTTGGGCTGCCATTCGATCAGCTCGTCGGCGGAGACTCCGAGCAAGATCACAAAGAAAGGCATCGACATTCGTCCCCATGCTGGCAATATAGGGCAAAAATTTACATTTTGCTTTATTGCTCCTGTTTGACATCGTTGGAACTGTGGGTTGCGCGCCTACATCGATCTTTCTGCGATACCGGACCCCATGAGGCCGCAGCCCGACCACGCCGGGCCGGGCGGGTGACGGAATCCATGGGCTACCTTTCAGACGTTACGGCGGTACTGGCCGCCGACCTCGAAGAAGGCGTCGGTGATCTGCTGGAGCGAGCAGACCCGGGCGGCGTCCATGAGGACGGCGAAGACGTTGTCGCCGCTGACCGCCGCGTCCTTGAGGGCGGTCAGGGCCGTGTGCGCCGGCTCCTGGTGGCGGGCCTGAAAGTCCGGGACGCGCTTGAGCTGGCTGCGCTTCATGTCCGCCTGCACCGTGCCGCGCACGGTGTGCCGCCACCTGGTCACGGGCCGGCTTGAGGACGGACTCGTCCCTGGCGGCCAAGGCGACACGGACTCCTTCAGCGGCAAACGCCTGGGCTGCCGCCAAGCCGATTCCACGACCCCTCCTGTGACGATCGCCCGCTTGCCGCCGAGTCGAAGGTCCATCACTTTTCCTTTCGTCGTCGTGAGGCCGGGCTCACAGGCCCAGGAAATCAAGCTCGTTCGCCCGAGGACGCGGTCCGCCTGCGACTCGCCGAGGACATGCTGGTCGGCCGCTGCGGCGACGGTAGCGACTACGCCGGGCCGTAGATTTCCGTGCCCACCACCTTCCGGCCTCCCTGCGTCCGGCGGCCGGATGACCGTGCCCGGCCGGACGACCAGGCATGCCCTTATCCTGTGCACCGCCACGTACCCCGCCAACGAACGGTTCCGGGCAGTAGAACTCACCATCGGCGCAGGAGCTGCTGACAGGTAGACCGGAGTTCGAGGCCGCGCACCGCGGCCGATACGACGGAGGGGCCCTACGCCTCCCCGCATGGATCTTCGGGAGGAACGACCATGGCTGAGGTGCTTGGTCTCGGCATCACGCACTATCCGATGTTGGCGGGTGCCGACACGCATATGGCGAATCTGCTCAAGAGCACCCTGAAGGATCCCGACATCCCCGCCGACCGGAAGGACGTCCGCAACTGGCCCGAGCTCGCGCAGCGTGAATGGGGAGACGACCAGGGTGTCGCCGCTGCCGCCGCCCACCGGGCCCGGTTGCTCAGCGGTCTGACCCGCTGCCGTGAGGCACTCGACGAGTTCCGTCCGGATGTCGTCGTGGTCTGGGGCGACGACCAGTACGAGAACTTCCGC
Organism: Streptomyces ureilyticus; assembly: GCF_011045025.1. Classification (GTDB taxonomy): domain Bacteria; phylum Actinomycetota; class Actinomycetes; order Streptomycetales; family Streptomycetaceae; genus Streptomyces; species Streptomyces ureilyticus. Next base: position 23,734 of record NZ_JAAKZX010000041.1, on the reverse strand, counting down.
GAAGAAGTCATCCCCTCATTCTGCGTGTTGGCCTACGACGACACCGAGGTCGAGGCATTCGCCGTACTGGACATGATCAAGGTGCCGAACGCCTGGGGCCTGCCCAAGGACACCACCTACCGTATGCGTGGCCTGCCGGCCTTCGCCAAGCAGCTCGCGACGGACGTGCTCACCTCAGGGGTGGACGTCGCCTACTCCTACGAGCAGCGCAAGGGCGTCCATTTCCCGCACGCGTTCGCCAACACGCAGATCTTCCTCGACTACGAGCACGTGGGAAAGGAATTCCCGTACCCGATCGTGCCCATCGCGGTGAACTGTTACGGCGAGCACGTCATCGCCCGGCAGGGCGGCATGGCCAAGTTCGCCGACATCGAGGCCGGTGAGCAGCTCGACCCGCCGGGTCCGTCGCCGGTGCGCTGCTTCGAGCTGGGCCGGGCGGTGGCGCGTTCGGTGGCGGCCGGCGACAAGCGTGTGGCGCTGGTCGCGTCGGCGAGCTGGTCCCATGCCTTCCTCAACGACAAGGACTGGCACCTGCGCCCGGACTCCGACGCCGATATCAGGCTCTACGACGCCCTCGTCGCGGGTGACTACGACACCTGGCAGAAGGTGACCACGCGAGAGGTGGTCGACGCCGGCCAGCACGAGATGCTCAACTGGTTCTGTCTGCTGGGTGCGATGTCGGAACTCGGTCTCGAACTGCAGTGGAGCGACTTCGTCCAGACGGAGATCCTCAACTCCAACAAGGTCTTCGCGCTGTACCAGTGACGACGTTCTCGCGCGACGTATGGCCGCCACCGCGGGTCATACGTCGCGCGGGAACCAGCGGGCGTGTTCCGGCAACCCCTGCTTGAGCTCCTTGGCCAGTTGTGCGGTGGTGTCCCGAAGCACGGTCCCGGTCTTGGGGTCGAGCTCCACGTCGGACGGATAGGCCACGGAGAGCGCCCCCACGGCAAAGCCCCGCACCACGATCGGCGCGGCGACACAGGCCAGGCCAAGCCTGGCCTCCTCGCGTTCACGAGCCAGTTCGCCCTGACGGATGCGCCGCAGCTCGGGGATCAGCTTGTCGACGTCTGTGATGGTGTGCGGTGTCAGGCCGGGGAGAGGGCTGGGCAGGAAGTGCTTCAGGTCTTCCAGGTTCTCGTGCGCCAGCATGGCCTTCCCCACGGCAGTGCAGCTGGCCGGCAACCGTACACCGACACCGTCCGGGTCGGACGATTTGCTGTTGCGCGCCACCTTTTCCAGGTACACGACATCGAACTGGCGCAGGACCCCCAGTTGCACGGTGTGTCCCGTCCATCGGTGAAGCCTGGCCATGTGTGGCATGGCCGCATCCCGCATGACGCCCGCCGGAGTGGTGCTGCCCAACTGGAACAGCTCGATCCCGATCCGGTACCCGGCGCGGTGGTGCTCGATCGCGCCCAGTTCGATCAACCGGGCCAGCAGCCGGTGCACGGTGGACTTGGGCAGCCCCGAGGCACGGGAGAGCTCCGTCAGGGTCATCACGCGTTCATGACTGTTGAACGCCCGCAGCACGTCGAAAGCCTTGGAGAGGATCGACGGCGGATTCTCGGCGATCAGCATCAGCCCTCCGTTCGGCCTGGCACATACGACGGACCGCACACCCAGGTTTCGTCCGCATCTCAGCAGTATGAAACCCCCACCCAGGCCGTGCGGTCCAGGTTCCAGCCACTGGAACACTCCATGTCATCCCTGGTCACCGGTCCGTAGCGTAAGTAGACGGCTTGCTCTGCGCTCGCGCAGCCGATGAGGCGGAAAGGAGAAGCCGCTATGCAGGACGCACAGGTCGTCGTCGCAGGAGCCGGCCCCGTGGGGCTGCTCACCGCCCTGGGACTGGCCAGGGCGGGCCTGGACGTCACGGTGCTCGAAGCAGCGTCCGGGATCGAGCCGCGACCGTACGACATGGTCTACCACTGGGCGGTTCTGCCCGGGCTGGAGGACCTCGGCCTCCTGGAGGAGCTCTGCCAGGCCGGCGTCGTGGCACACACCAGATCCTTCGTCGTTCCGAGCACCGGTGAGCGGTTGGTCCTCGACCTGCGGTCCCTCACGGACGAGGTCGAGCATCCTTTCGAGTTGCTCGTCCCGTCCCATGTGCTGGCCAGGATCGTGGTCGACCGGCTGGCCCGCCACCCCCGGGTCAGGTTCGAATGGGGCACACGCCTGACCGATGTGTGGCAAGACTCGCACGGCGTAACTGTGACGGCAGATACCCCGCACGGCGTCTCCACCCTGCGGGCAGCGTGGCTGGTCGGTGCCGACGGGGCGCACAGCCAGGTCCGGCGGTCGCTGGGCATGGGCTTCCCCGGCGTGACCTGGCCCAAGCGGTTCGTGGCCGCCGATATCCGGTTCGACCTCGCCGGGCTCGGGATGTCTCCCTCCTCTTGGCAGCTCGATCTCGACAACGGCGCGCTGATCGGTCTGGCCGACGACACGGGCCTGTGGCGGTACACCTTCGCGGAGAGCCGGCTGCTGCCGGAGGAGACGATCTCCGACCGCATGTCCGCCGTGTTCAAGGCCGTGCTGCCGCACGGGGCCGACCCGCTGCTGGAGAGCTGGGCGGCCTCCCGGGTCCATGAGCGTGCGGCCGAGAGCTTCCGGTCGGGACGGGTCGTACTCGCCGGAGACGCCGCCCACGTCACCAACCCGAGCCGTGGCTTCGGCCTGGCCTGCGGGATCTTCGACGCCCTCGCACTCGCCCGGCTGCTGGTCTCCGTGGTGCACGGCGACGCGGAACACACGGTTCTCGACCAGTACGCGGAGGACCGCCGCAAGGTCTTCGAGGAGTCCGTGTCCCCGCTGTCGGCGCAGGCCATGCGTCTGCTGTTCCTCACCGAGAGCCCGGAGCGGTTCGCCGAGGGAGTCGAGCACTGCCGCCGTATGGCCGCCGATCCGCACCTGCTCCGCGGCCACCTCCTCGAGAGCCTGGAACTGCGCGGCACGTTGTTTCTTCCATGAGACGTTTCTGCCGTGAGACCGGCAGTGAGGCCCACAGCGTTGCGCTGTGGGCCTCACCGTCGCTGAGCCGGCTCGCGCTCAGCCGACGACGAACACCTTGCCGTCGTCGATCTCTGTCGCGTACGTCCGGAGCGCCACGGTGGCGGGGAAGCAGAGTGCCTCGCCCGTGCGGATGTCGAACCGCGCCATGTGCAGCGGGCAGGTCACCTCGCAACCCTCCAGGTCGCTGTCGGACCCGAGCGACCACTTCTCGTGGGTGCAGGTGTCGGCCGTCGCGTAGAACTCTCCTTCCTCCGTGTGGTACACGGCGATCGGCGGGTCCCCGGGCACGGTGATGGCCGTGCCCGGCGCAACGTCCTCGGCCAGGCAGGCGAAGCGGCGTTCGGTGGTCATGGCCCAAGCCGTCCTTCCTGACCCGAGCCGGAGAGCCAGGGCCAGTACTTGGCCGTGGCTCCGCCGTCGACGGTGATGTTGCTTCCGGTGATCATCGAGGACTCGTCCGAGGCGAGGAACACCACCGCGGGGACGTAGTCCTGGGGAGTGGGCAGCCGGCCCATCGGGAAAAGACCCTGAAAATTCATCGGGTACTCGCTGGGCCCGGCCATCAGTCCCACGAGCTCACGGGCCCGCTCAGGGTCGTCGGGAAGGGTCACGGTGGGAGTGAAGCCGTTGACCCGGATGCCGTGCCTGGCCAGTTCCATGGCGGCGGAGCGGGTGAAGTTGATCAGCCCGCTCTTGCCGGTGGAGTAGCCGATGTTGCCCGGTTCACCCTGCCAGGCCGCCGTGGACAGGATGTTGATCACGCTACCGTGAGTGCCGGCGTCAATCATGTGCATGGCGACTTCGCGGGTGAAGAGGAAGGATCCGCCAAGGATCACGTCGAGCTGCCGACGGTAGTCCTCGACGGTCATCGTCAGCAGCCCGCGCTTGTGGAACCACACGGCGCTGTTGACCAGGATGTCCACGCGCCCCCAACGGGCCACCGCCTGCTCCACGACCTCCGGGGCGTGCGCCGGGTCGGTGACGTCGCCGATGGCGGCGATCGCCTCGCCGCCCGCCGCCTCGATGGCCGCGACGGACGGCTTGACCGACTCCTCGTCGAGCCCGGTGCACACCACCCGGGCGCCCTCGGCGGCGAGTCCCGCCGCTATGGCACCGCCGATGAGCGGGCCGGTACCGGTCACGATCGCGACCTTGTCCTGCAGGCGGTTCACAGGATCACGCTCACCTTGCCGTGCGGGTGCAGCGCGTCGAGGTCGAGTACGGACTTGCGGAGCTCGTAGCGGAAAGATCCGTCCTCGTCCTGAAGCAGGATGTGCCGGTACTGGCCGACATACGTGTCGACCGTGCCCGAACGCACCCGGTACACCGCGAAGTTGGCAGTGACGGTCAGCCGTCCGTCGGTGGCGTCGGTGACCCGCACATTGGTGATCAGGTGCCGGGTACGGGAGTGCGGGTACTCGGCGTGTGCGGCGCGGGTGAGCAGCGAGTTCACCCGCTGCTCCAGCAGGAAGCGGTCGTCCTGGATGAGGAAGAGATCCCGCGCGGGGTCGCCGTCCGGCTTGTCGGTGGACGGAACCTGGTACTGCCCGTGCGGGGCGAACAACTCCAGCCACTCGTGCAGCCGCCATGTGTCGAGCAGCTCGGCCTCCTCGTAGAGGTAGCGTTCCACCGAGCGGACCAGGCTGTCGGGGACATTCGCCGGTGCGATCGGCGGGGTGGGGGCTTGGGTGGCCATTGCGACTCCTTGTTACGTGTCTGCGCTCGGTTCAGCCGACCAGTCGGCCCATGAGTGAGCGGCCGGCGATGATGCGCTGGATCTGGCCCGACCCCTCGAAGATGTCCATGATCTTCATGTCCCGGTACCACTTCTCCAGGAGCAGTTCCTTGCTCCAGCCCTCGGGCCCCAGGAGCTGGATGCAGCGCCGGACCACGCGCTCGCAGGACTGCGGCGCGTAGCCCTTGGCCGCGGCGGCGGCCGCGGTGTCGCTGCGGTCCTTGCCGATGTCGACGAGATACTGGGCGCGCAGGACGAGTCGGCGGCCCCGCTCCAGCGTGTGCTCCATGTTCTCCAGCTCGGTCTCGATCTGGGACCACCGCTGCGGAGTGAACCCCGCCTTCTGCCCGACCAGGAGGCCCTTGGTGACATCCAGCGACGCCTGGGCCAGGGCGATGGCCATGGAGGAGATGCGAGGACGGTTGTGGACCAGAGCGGCGAACGCACCGCTGCGGCCGCTGGCCCTGGTCTCCGCTTCGCCCTCGGCCGTCCAGCCGAGCCGGTTCTCCAGCGGGACCACACAGTTGTCGAAGAACAGTTCGGACGTCACCCAGCTGCGGATGCCCAGCTTGCTCTCGCTGACCTTGGGAACGGTGAAGCCCGGCGTTCCCTTGGGCACCACGAAGGAGCTGATGCCCTTGGCGCCCAGCGACTTGTCGACCGTGGCGAACACGGTGACGTACTCACCGGTGGCTCCGTTGGTGCAGAAGATCTTGGTGCCGTTGATCACCCAGGTGTCGTCCTCGCGGGTCGCGGTGGTGGACACCAGGGAGGTGTCCGAACCGAAGCCCGGCTCGGTGAGTGCGAAGCCCGTCGGGGCGCCCCCCTCCACGATGGGGTCGTACCACTTGGCGACCTGCTCGGGCGTGCCCATGGCTTCCACGACCAGTTCGCCGATGCCGCCGCCCAGCACGGGCGGCACCCACACGTCGCCGTAGACGAGCGCTTCCGTGATCACCGCCTTGGACACATAGTCGCCCTCCTCGAAGTCCGGTACGGAACCCTGTTCGGGCTTGTCGGCGCGGCCGAGCGGGACCGGGCTGGTGTCGAGGATCTCGGCCCAGTTCGCCGGCGGGGCGTGCCGGTCGTCGGCCTCTCGCGCGTATGGCCGGCACTCGGCGACCGACCATTCACGTACCGTATTGGCGTAGTCGGCCAGTTCCTTGCTGATCTCGAAGGGCAGGCTCATGACTCCTCGTTCTCTGTGATCGGGTCTGTGGGGCGCTCAGAGCGCGGGGGTGAAGGCCGACCGCAGCGGGTCGAAGTCGATGGCGGAGAGCGCTGCCGCGCTCCGGTACCACTGCTCGACCGGGTGCTCGTCGATGAAGCCATGGCCGCCGAGTGTCTGTACGGCGGTCCGCGTCGCCTCTGCGGCCACCTCACTGGCGTAGTTCACGGCTCGGGTAACGGCGGGTGCGGCCTCGGTGTACCGCTCCGCGTCGACCAGGACAGCCGCCTCGAACACCTCAGCGCGCACTTCGTAGATCCGCATCAGCGCTTCGGCCAGCGGGAAGGAGACGCCCTGGAATCCGGCGATCGGCTTTCCAAAGGCGACACGCTCGGTGGCGTAGGCCGACGCGTACTCCACCGCGCGCGTCGCGGTGCCCACCTGAGCCGCGGCCAGGGCCAGACGCAGGCGGTGCACGGTTCCGGCGAGTTCTTCGCCGTCGATCGCCGCGGCGGCCGCCAAGGTCACGTCGAACGACACGGTGGCCAGGGCGGCGGCGTCCAGCGCGAGGCCGGGTGTCGTTCCCCGCACGCTGACTCCGGCGGCCGAGACGGGCACGAGCGAGGCGCGCAGCGCCCCGGTGTCCGCGTCGCGGCCCACCACGATCAGGGGGTCGGCCGTCTCGGCGAATGCTACGGCGACCTTGCGGCCCTTGACGCGCACGGTTCCGTCGGGCGCGGTGCTGATGGTGGTGGTGAAGTCCTCGGGGCCCCGCCCGTATCCCTCGTAGAGGGCGACGGCGCCGCGGGCCTTGGGGTCCTCGCTCAGGCGGGCAAGGCCGGCGGTCTGCTCCGGCGAACCGTGACGGGACAGCAGCAGCGCGGGAGCGCCACCCCACAAGGCCGCCATCGTGAGACCGGGATCGCCGTACGCCAGGTTCTCGATGGCGATCATCTGCGTCACGGTGTCCGGAATCCCCCCGCCGCCGAGTTCCTCCGACAGCGGCATGGTCAGACCGGTGTCCACCAGGGTCCGCCACACGTCGTCCGGTACGGCTCGTTCCTCCTCCGCCGTCCGCGCTGCGGGGGCCAGAACGTCGAGTCCGATGGCGCGGGTGAGTTCGGCGACGGCGAGATGCTCTTCAGTGGGCTGCAGATCCATGATCGACTCTCTGCTTTCGGTTGGAGGGGGCTACTTGGCCTCTGCGGTCGCGGAGGCCGGCCGCTGCCGCTGTCCGGCGAAGAAGTCCGGAAGCGGGGCCTGCGGTTCTTCGGGGAGCGCCTCCCCCGCGACCAGCTCGTGCCAGCGGCGCCACCACGTGCGCATCTGGTATTCGCCGTTCATCCCCTTGTGAGGCGTGTGCATCCCACGGGAGATGTCGGACCAGGGCAGTTCCCGCTGGGCCGCGTAGGACCGCTGGCACGTCTCCAGTGCCTCCACGTCGTCGGGCGAGGCGAGTCCGCCCGGACCCCAGAAGGTGAGGAAGTTGTCCAGGCGCTGCCTGTGCAGTTCCTCGCCCTCCTCCGGTGGCACCAGCTGCCAGGCACTGACTTCCATGTAGTCGGGCGTGACGGGCTCGATCCTGCGGATCAGCACGCCCATGACCAGGTCGATGACCACCAGGTTGGGGAAGATCACCAGGTTGCGGGTGCCGCCCATGCGATCCACCCACGCGTCGCCGTGCGTCTGACGGAGCCGCTCGAAGTGTTCGGCCTTCTCGTGTTTGGCCTCCTCGGACAGCGGCCGTCCCAGCGCGGCGCCGCTCGCGGGAGTGCCGGCCATGACGGCGTGGCCACCGCCCAGGTTGACGGCTATGGAGTTCGAGGCGAAGGAGATGTCGGCCTTGCCGTGGGCGGCGGTGATCATCTCCAGATAGCGTTGGTGGGTGGAGACGAGGTGGTAGCCGTCGTAACTGTTCTCCGTCAGGAGCTTCCAGTTGGCCTTCACCGAGTACTCGTGCGTGCCTGGCAGGACCCTCATGCCGACCTCGGACTGGTCGGACACCAGGTCCAGGTACTCCTTGGCGCCCGCCAGGTAGGTGGGGAGATCGACGATGTCCGGATCGAAGCTGACGAAGACGAAACCGCGGTAGGAGCCGACCTTCGCGGGAGCCGCCAGCCCCGGTCGCTCGAAGCCGGCCCCGTAGCCCGCGTCGTCGGGGATCGAGACGACCTCGCCCGAGTTGTTGAAGCTCCAGCCGTGGTAGAAGCAGGTCATGAAGCGAGCGTTGCCCTTCGGCTCACGGCACAGCATCGCACCGCGGTGGGGGCAGGAGTTGACCCAGACCCTCACCTTCCCCTTGGCGTCCCGGGCCAGGATCAACGGCCGCCCGGCCACGGTTCGGGTGACGTAGTCGTTGGGCTTGGCGAGTTCGGTCTCGTGACCGATGTAGAGCCAGCTGTGGTCGAAGATGCGCTCGCGCTCCACGGCGAACACAGCCGGATCCGTCATGACCTTCCGGTTCACCCTGAAGCGGGGGATTTCCTGGTCGACCTCGATGTATTCAGACACCTGTAGTCCGTCCTTTCCTGTCCCAATGGCACCGTGCCGTGGAGCTGCATGTGGCGCTCCCCCCGGTTCCGGCGGCTGGAACCGGGGCGTCGAATTCACAGAAGTGAAAGGAATTACGCGCGGGCCGCGCTTGCGACACGCCTTTGCCATTCCGCGGCCAATGGCGTGGGCCGCGGCACCACGCGCCGATCGAGCCACTCGATGGTTCGCTGCCACGCGTCGAAAGAGGCCACGTGCGCCAGGGTCTCGCGGGCGTCGCGATAGAAATCCCGGGCGACGCCCGGATAGGTGACCACTTCCGTGTGGGCCGGCGAGCCGCCCAGGTACGAGCCCAGCCTGGCCAGGACGTCCGCAGGGGCACCGGGGTCCTGCTGACCGAACAGTCCGAGCCACGGCGTCCGGACGTGCCGGGCCACTTGGATCAGCGGCGGCAGGGCGTCGGACCATGCGTCCGCCACTCCGGACGGGGCGATGCTCACCGCCGCGCCGAGTGCGAACTCGGCGGTGGCCAAGAGTGCCGTCCGGCCCCCGAAGCCGTAGCCGACGAGGCCCACCTGCGCCGGCGACCAGCCGCGTTCACCCAACCGCCCCACCAGCACGGCGACGTCGCTCACCAGATCCCGGTCGGTCGTGCCGGTCGGGTCGCCACCGGTGGGCGACAGGTCGACGGCGACGGACTCGTATCCGTGCTCGGCCAGTCCGTTCATGAACCCGGCGGCGTCCCGTTCCAGGGCGCCAGCGTCGCAGAGCACGATCGCCGCGCCTCTCGGGACACCGCCGAGCTCGATCCGGGCCACCGGCAGCGACCTACCTGATCCATGCCTGAACGAGTCCTCCGCAACACTCGGCTCGATCCGCGGAAATGCGATGTCCATGCGCATGTACCTCCATGGCGGCCACGTTCTATGGCTCACGCAACTTGCTCTTGAGTACTTTTCCCGAGGCGTTCCTCGGGAGCTGCGCCACGAAATCCACCACGGTCGGGCTCTTGTAGCCCGCGAGGTATTCCTTGGCGTACGAAATGACCTCGCCCTCTGTCAGCGAGGGCTGTGCGGGCGCCCGTACGACGACGGCCCGCACCGTCTCGCCCCACCGGCGGGAGGGGGCCCCGATCACCGCGACCTCGGCGATCCCCGGGTGAGTCGAGAGGACGTGCTCCACCTCGGTCGGGTACACGTTCTCGCCGCCCGTGATGATGACGTCCTTGAGCCGGTCGCACAGATGGAGATAGCCACCGCGCAGGAACCCGGCGTCGCCGGTGCGCAGGAACCCGTCCGGGGCGAGAACATGTGCCGTCTCCTCCGGGGCCTCCCAGTACGCGGACATCGCCGTCGGTGTCTTCGCCCAGACCTCGCCCACCACGCCTTCGGCGACGTCCTTCTCCGTCAGGGGATCGACGACCCGTACCGTCACTTCGGGAAGTGGGAGCCCGGCCGAGCCCAGTCTGCCGTCGGTGTCGGCCAGATCGTGGTCCTCGGGAGGCAGCACCGTGATGCCGATGGTCTCCGTCGAGCCGTAGAACTGGAGGAACTTGCAGCGGAAGCGGCGCAGGCAGGTCCGCAGCAGGTCGGGGTCCATGGGAGAGCCGGCATAGGCGATGGTGTCGAGGGCGGAGAGGTCGTAGTGGTCGACGTCCTCGTCCTGGAGGGCCTGCAGAACCGCGGGCACGACCATGGTCGTGGTCACCCGGTGGCGTTCCACGACTTCCAGCACCGAGCGGGGTTTGGCATCGGCGGACAGCACGCAGTGGGCCCCGACGGCCAGTGCCGCGATCGCTGTGTTCAGCCCTGCGGCGTGGAAGAGGGGAAGCGCCGCCAGCAGAACGGATTTTTGGGTGACGCCCATGACGCCGGCGGCGCTGAACGTCGCGCGCACGGCCCGGCCGTCGAACAGCGCGGCCTTGGGCACTCCAGTCGTGCCGGAGGTGTACATCATGAACGCTGGATCGGAGTCCGTGGTCACGGCAGGGGGCTCCTGCGGGTTCTGGCAGAGAAGCCATTTCTCGTAGTCGTCGGTCTCGTCCCCGATGACCACGACGGTTTCCACCGTCGTAAGCTCGTCCCGGACAGGGGTGAGCTTGCCGACGAGATCCTCCGAGACGAACAGCACTCTGGGGCGCGCGTTGTTGACCACGAAGAGCAACTCCGGCGGGGCGAGCCGCCAGTTCGCGGCGACGCTCACCCAACCCGCCATCGACGCACCGAACAGGACCTCGAAGAACTCGGGCCTGTTGCGGCCCAGGTAGAGCACCCGCTCCCTCGCACCCGGCGCGGAACCGGCGAGCCCCTGTGCGACACGGCAACTGCGTTCGTACACCTCGCGCCAGTTCCGGGTCACACCGTCGTAGGTGAGACAGGCAGCTTCGGGTGTGCGTGTCGCCCACGTGCGGCAGATCGCCGCAAGTGCGGCCGTATCTTCGGGAATGTGCGTCATTTGTGCGTGATTCCGTACGGGCTGTCGCCCACCAGACGCTTTTCGGCGAGCTCCCGTATCTCCGCCTCGGTGCACCCGAGTTCGGTCAGCACGGCCTCGTTGTCCTGGCCGAACAGCGGGGCGGGGCCCACGGCCGGCGGACGGGGGGCGTGGGAGAAGCGCATGGCCGGTGCGAGGTGTCGCACCGTACCGGCGACCGCATGGTGCACCGGGAACGGCCGCTGCCGATGAACGAGTTGAGGGTGGTCGGCGAGATCCAGACCGACGGCCATGACGGCCGCGGGCACCCCCGCGGAACGAAGGGCCGCCACGATCTTTTCGGCGGGCTCCCCGGCACACGCGTGGGCAAGGCCGTCGTCGAGCTGCGCATGCCGTTCGCGGCGTCCTTCGGCCGTCGCGAACTCCGCGTCGGCGGCCCAGTCGTCGCGGCCCAGGACACGGCACAGGGCTATCCACTGCGCGTCGGTCGTGACGGAGATCGCGATCCAGTCGTCGTCGGCGCACGGGTACATCCCCTGCGGGATCGCGAGCGGGGATCTGTTACCGGCACGTGTGCGCGGCTCTCCAGTGGCCGACGCTTCGATCACCGGGCGGGCGGTCAGCTGTATGGCGACATCGCCCAGCGCCAGCTCCGCGCACACGGCCTCGCCGGTACGGCGGCGCCGCCGGATCGCCGTCAGCAGTACCAACGACGCTAGGTGCGCGGAGAACGGGTCGGTGACCGTGCCGGTGACAACCGGTTCGCCGTCCTCGTACCCGGTCATCTGGGTGACCCCTGCGGCCGCTTCGGCGGTGTAGGTGAACCCCGGGCGGTTATGCCAGCTGCCCGTGAGCCCCCATGCGGGCATGCGGACGACGATGAGGTCCGGGTTGACCTCGCGCATGCCGTCGAAGTCCAGTCCCCGGTCGTCAAGCACGCGAGGCGTGTAGTTCTCCAGCACCACGTGCGCGGTGGCGATCAACCGCTTTGCCAGGTCCAGGCCCTTGGCGTCGGAGAGGTCCAGTGTGACCTCCCGCTTGCCGATGTTGGGGCCGAGGAAGGGGCCTGCGCGCTCCCACGAGCGGTTCACGGTCATGGGATTGCCCGAGAAGCGCATGGCGTCGGGGCGGTTCACCGCCTCCACCTTGATCACCTCGGCGCCCAGGGAGGCGAGATGGGCCGTGGCCAGGGGCCCCGCCTGGAAGGTGCCGAACTCCACGACGCGCAGGCCCTTCAGAGGCTGCGCGGGGTCCGCCTCGGCAGTGGCCGCAGCGGGAGTCCGCACGCTCGGGCGCGAGATCCGGAACGGCGGTGCAGGCTGTAGGAAGCCGGCTTCCGGATGCCGTACGAAGGAGTTCCGCTCGGCGTACGGCGCCAGCTCGGCGACCGTGTCGGGCGAGGTCAGCGGGACCACGGGCACACGGTGGAGCACACCGAGCTCGGTCAGCTCCTCGACCGTGTGGCGCTCGGTGAACCGCCGGACCAACGGGGTGATCTCGGTGCCGTTGTACAGCCGGTCCGAGACCATGTCGAACCGGGAGTCGTCCAGTTCGGGCACCCTTGCCATCTCCTTGAACGCCTTCCACTGCGCGTCCGTGACGGCGACGACGCACACCCAGCCGTCCTTCGCGCGTTCGACACCGGGAACGGGGTTCTGCGGGATCGGGTAGCGCGTGTGGGGAGAGAGCTGGGAGAACAGCCAGGGGAACTGGAGCAGTCCGACCAGCGCCTCGAAACGCGAGACGTCGACGTCGATCGCCGAGGCCGCCCCGGCCTCGGTGCTCAACAGCGCTGACACCGCACCCACGGCCGCGCACGCTCCGGCCGTGAGCTCGCCAAACTCCACGCCGCTGGCGACCGGCGGACGGTCCCCTCTGGGGTGGAGCACGGTGAGGCCGGCCTCGGCCTGGAGTGTGAACTCGGTCGCCGGCAACTTGGCGAACGGGCCGTCGAGCCCGTAGTCGGAAACGGTGACGACGACCAGCCGCGGATTCTCCCTGCGCAGGGCTTCCGCCAGCGCCCGGAATCCCGGCAGGTCGTCGTCGCAGATCACGACGGCCGGGCCGGTCGCGAGTTCCGGCACCAGCCGGGCGACGGCGGTCCTGGCGTCCGCGAGTTCATCGGAGTCGCACCGCACCACGCGCTTGCCCTGGTGCAGATGACTCACGTAGGCCTCGTATCCGGCGTCCTGCGCCGTCGGCCGTTCGCCGGCACGCGGCTCAAGGCGTACCACGCGGGCGCCGACATCGGCTAGCAACCTGCCGCAGTACATGGTCGAGACCCGGCTCCCGGCCTCGACCACGGTGACATCGTGAAGCATCTTTCACCCTCCCGTCAGCGGTGTCCTGCACCTTCGCGCGGCCCGCGGCCACCGGACAGCGGTGGTTCCGTCGGCTGGAACAGCCCGGCGGCCTCGTGGGCCCGCACTACTCACGCGGCTTCCAGCAGGCCCAGGCCGAGGTCACTGACCTGCGCCCCGGAGGCGACCGCCTTGCGGCAGGACATGAAGGTGCGCGGATCATCGACGACCAGGGCGCCGACGGCCCGCCCCGCCTCATCGGCGTAGACGGCGGTCATCCCGCTGTCTTCGATGCCGCCTCGCAGCGCGCTCAGCCGGCCCTCAGCGGGCCTGCCGACGATCTGGATGCGCTGACCGTACTGGTCGGACCAGACGTAGGGCACCTGGGCCCGTGGCGCCTGCTGCCCGAGGATGTCGGCCGCGACGATCTCCCCGTGCTCCCCGGCATTGGTCCAGTGCTCGATGCGCAGCGACTTGCCGCACATCGGGTGATACCGGTGAGCGATGTCACCTGCGGCGTAGACCGCGCCCACGCCCACGCCCGTGACACGCAGCCAGCTGTCGCAGGCCACCCCGTTGGCGAGATCGAGCCCGGAGGACTCCAGCCAGTCCGTGGCGGGACGTGCGCCGATGCCGACGACGACCAGGTCGGCAGGGAGGGTGCGGCCGTCGGCCAGGACGACACCGGTTACCCGGCCCCGTCCGTCGTCGGTGAAGCTGCTGAATCCGACGCCGGCCTCGACCGCGACGCCGTTCATGGCGTGAATGCCCGCCAGCATCCGACCTACCCGCTCACCGAACAGATGGGCCATGGGGATCGGCTGCGCTTCCACGACACAGACGTCCAGCCCGCGCGCCCGGGCCGCTGCAGCGAACTCGGCGCCGATGAAGCCGGCCCCGATGACCACCACCCTGGGCGAACGGTCGAGTTCGGCTCGCAGCGCCCACGCGTCGTCGGCCGTCCGAAGGGTGTGGACGCCCGAGAGGTCGCCGGTACCCGGCAGTGTGCGCGGGGTGACCCCCGTGGCGAGGACCAGCCGGTCGAACGGCAACCGCTCGCCCCCGTCGGTCGCCACGCGCCGCTCGGTGAGGTCGAGACCGACCGCCTTCACGCCGAGCATCAGCTCGATGCCGCGTTCGTCGGCCTCCTGTTTCGTCAGCAGGACGGGAGGCTCGCCCGCACGGTCGGGGGCCAGCACCTCCTTGGACAGGGCCGGCTTGTCGTACGGCTGGTGCCGCTCCTCGCCGACGAGGGTGATGCGCTCCTGGAAGCCCCCCTGCCGGAGAGCCTGCGCCGTACGCACGCCCGCCACCGAGGCGCCGATGATCAGAACAGTCATGCATGCACTGTCGGAATTACCGGCAGCGGCCACAATGTCGAGTGCCGGTCACTGGAACTCATTGCCATGAACGCCACCGATAACGGCAGTTGCCCCGGGACCGGCCTTGATCGGACCGATCCCGGGGCAGCTCCCGCCCATGCTCACCGAACTGGTTTGATTCCCGCGGCGTGTCTTCGCGCCAACACCTCATACACACCTGGGTTGTTCAGTATCCACTGCTCGGCGGTCGTTCCGACGATGGACCGCTTGACCACCGCCGGAATACCCGCCACCAGGGCCTCCGCCGGGAAGTCCGAACCGGCCGGTACCAGCGAATGCGCGGCGACGAGCGACCGCGCCCCGACCCGCGCACCGTCGAGCACGGTGCTGCCGTTCCCGATCAGTGCCTCTTCCCCGATGACCGCGCCGTGCACGACGCACAGATGCCCCACGGTCGCGCCGGGACCGATCTCCGTGGGCAGATCGGGTGGTCCATGCAGCACACTGCCGTCCTGCACATTGGCTCCTCGGCGCACTGTGATGCGGGAGTAGTCGCCCCGCAGGACCGCGTTGTACCAGACCGACGCGCCCGCCTCGATGACAACGTCGCCGATCAGTACGACGGAGGGCGCGACGAACGCGTCCGGGTGGACGGCGGGTGCGATCCCGTCGAGCTCGTACAGTGGCACTGTCACAGGCTCCCGCTGACGAAGCCGCGCACGGCGGCCACGAAACGGTCGTGCTGCTCGATCTGCGTCCAGTGGCCGCACTTCCCGATGCCGTACAGCCGCACGTTCGGGAGGTGGTCGAAGAACCACTTGCCGCCGTCGAAGACAACGAACCGGTCCTCACGCCCGTGGATGACGAGAACATCCTGCTCGATCTTGGCCGCGTCCTCGGGCGTCAGCGCCCACGGCCGGTCGAGGACGTCTACGAAGGTGGCCCGGTGGGAGCGCTCCACATCCGGCCGCACGGCGCGCGGGATCCGCTGCTCCGCGATCTTCCGCAGGTCCCCGCCGAACAGCTGCGGGTCGTAGACGAACTGTTCCAGCATGTGCTGCATGGCCTCGGTCGTCGGATTGTCGTAGAACAGGGCCAGCGACGGGATCGCGGGACCGGGCGGAATCGGCGAACCGCCGGAACCCATGAGAACGATCTTCTCGACCCGCTCCGGCGCCTGCAGCGTCGCACCGAGCGACCATATGCCGCCCATGGAGTTGCCGACGAAGACCGCCTTCTCCAGTCCCAGCTCGTCCAGCAGCCCGATCAGGGTGTCGACTCGGAGCTGGGTGAAGGCCGCCAGGCCCTGCGGCGGCGGCTCGGGGTGGCTGGAGTCGCCGAAGCCGATGACGTCCGGCGCGAGGCAGTAGTAGTCGTTCCCGAGATCCTTCAGCACCGCCTCCCAGTTCGAGAGGCCGGTCGCGCCCGGCCCGGAACCGTGCAGGAATAGGAGGGCCGGCTTGGACTTGTCACCGGAAGCGTTCAGCTGGAATTCGTACTCTCCGACCGCGACCTTGGTCGTGGTGATCGGTGCGTCGGCCATGCTCACTCCTCACTTGACATGTGCTGCAGACCGCCATGATTCACACGCCACCGTTGTGACGGCAGGAGGTTGTTCCACCCCCCGGAACCCCGTCACTCGCGCGTTGGCGTCCACGCGGCAGAAACAAAGCTGAATCCGATCCCCCTGGACATGTCGAGCACGTCTCGACCGAGCGAGCGCACGGGCGCCGCCCCGGCCACGCCACGGGCTCCGGGCGTCATCGTGCCGCCTCCGGGGTTCCAGCAGCCGAAACCGGCGCTCGGCAGCTCTGGCCGTCCGGCCTAGCGTCGCCGTCATGCGAGCAGCTGTCATTACAAGAGCCAGAGGGGCCCCTGCGCTGCAGGAGGTCGACGAACCCCTCCCGACCGAGCACGGCACGGTTGTGACCGTCACGGCCGCCGGGGTCAACCCGCAGGACTTGGTGGTCGCGGTCGGAGTCAACCAACCTCCGCCGGTTCCCTATGTGCCGGGCTCCGAGGGCGTCGGCACCGTCGGTGACGGAACTCGCGTCTACTTCGGACGCACGCACCTGCCACATGGCTCGTTCGCTGAGCGGGCGGTCACCTTGGCGGACTCGGTGCAGGAGATCCCGGACGCGTTGGCGGACGGTGCCGCGCTCGCGATCGGCGTGGCCGGAATCTCCGCGCGGCTGTCCCTGACCTGGAAGGCCTGTCTCCGCCAGGGTGAGCAGGTTCTGGTCCTCGGGGCCACGGGCAGCGTCGGTCGGATTGCGGTCCAGGCGGTCAAAGTCCTCGGTGCCGGACGGGTGGTGGCGGCGGGCCGCAACCCCGCCGTGCTCGACGCCATCAAGGAGCGGGGAGCGGACGAGGCCGTCCGGCTGGACGACGACTGTCCCGCCGCGCTCCGACGGCGAGCCAGGGCGGATTCGACCTGGTGGTGGAGATGCTCTACGGAGCGCCGATGCTCGCGGTGATGAAAGTGAGCACAGTCCATGGCTGAATCAAACAGCACGCCCGGTCCGTCGTTGAACGTCGCGGTGGTGGGTGCCACCGGCAACGTCGGCCGCCCCCTGATCGCCGAGCTCATCGCACGGGGACACCGGGTCACCGCCGTGACAACCCATCCGGAACTCGTCGCATCCCACCCGTCGGTACGGACCGTCGAGGCCGACGCCAACGACTCCGCCCAGCTCGTGCCCGTCATCACGGGCCACGACGTGGTCGTCACGGCGATCCAGTACGCCAAAACAGACCACGCCCCGGCTGATCTCGTCCGTCAGGGAATCGAAGGCGCCGCTCTACTTCGTCACGGGCGGAAGCGGAACCCTGCTCGTGCCGGGCACGAAGACACGCGTCATGGACACGGACGTCTTCCCCCCGGAATTCGCGAAATCGGCCGCCGCCGCGGCGCACTTCTGGAAGCTGCTGGAGCAGGTCGACGACCTGGACTGGATCTACCTCGCTCCGCCGCCCGGAATCGGCCCGGGTGAGCGCACCGGCCGTTTCCGTCGTGGTGGTCGGGAACTGCTCCAAACCCCGGGCGGGACGCTGCCCGGGATCTCGTTCGACGACTACGCCATCGCGATCGTCGACGAGCTGGAGAGTCCCTCACACATCCGCGACCGATTCACGGTCGCCTACTGAAGCAGGCATCAGGGGCCGACGGCCGGCACCGGAGCCAGTACCAGGGCAGGGGCCTGATCCCGGTGGATCAGGCCCCTGTCGGCTTTCCGCGCCAACAGCGATGAGGAGCAGGCACAAGACACGAGATCACTCAGCGTGTCCCGCGAAGGCACCCGCCGCCCCGCCCTCCCCGCCGTCAGGCCGACGACGCCTGGGACACGAGGTCGAGGGCGATGTCGGTGATCATGTCCTCCTGGCCGCCGACCATCTTGCGGCGTCCGACCTCGACGAGAATGGCGCGGGTGTCGATGCCGTAACGCTCGGAGGCCTTCTCGGCGTGCCGCAGGAAGCTCGAGTACACGCCCGCGTAGCCGAGAGTGAGAGTCTCGCGGTCCACCCGCACCTCGCGGTCCTGCAGCGGTCGTACGATGTCGTCGGCGGCGTCCATCAGGGGGAACAGGTCGCAGCCGTGCTCCCAGCCCATCAGGTCGGCGACCGCGATGAAAGCTTCCAGGGGGCAGTTGCCCGCCCCGGCGCCCTGCCCTGCGAGGGAGGCGTCGACGCGGGTGACGCCGTTCTCGACGGCGACGACCGAGTTGGCCACGCCCAGGCCGAGGTTGTGGTGGGCGTGGATGCCCAGTTCGGTGGCCGGGTCCAGGACGTCCCGATAGGCGCGGAAGCGGTCGCGGACGCCGTCCATGGTGAGGCGGCCCCCGGAGTCGGTTACGTAGACGCAGTGCGCGCCGTAGGACTCCATCAGCTTGGCCTGGCGGGCGAGTTCGGCCGGTTCGGCCATGTGGGACATCATCAGGAACCCGGCGACGTCCATGCCCAACTCGCGCGCGGCGGCGATGTGCTGGGCGGAGATGTCGGCCTCGGTGCAGTGCGTGGCTATGCGCACCGAGCGGATGCCGAGGGAGTGGGCCTGCTTCAGTTCGTGGATGGTGCCGATACCGGGGAGCAGCAGGGTGGTGGGGGTCGCCTGGTGTACAGCGTCCACGACCGCTTCGATCCACTCCCAGTCGGTGTGCGCGCCGACGCCGTAGTTGATGCTGGAGCCGGACAATCCGTCGCCGTGGGCGATCTCGATGGCGGACACTCCGGCCGTGTCGAGGGCGGCGGCGACGGTGCGGGCCTGGTCGACGGTGTAGCGGTGGCGGACGGCGTGCATGCCGTCCCGCAGGGTGACGTCCTGGACGTACAGACGGGTCATCGGGACGCCACCTCCGGGGCGATGGGGGTCCCCCCGCTCGAGCGAAGCCGAGAGTGGGGGAGTTCGGCCATGCGCTCCGCGGTGCGCAGCGCGGCCGAGGTCATGATGTCGAGGTTGCCGGCGTAGGCCGGCAGGTAGTGGGCGGCGCCCTCCACCTCCAGGAAGACGGACACCTTCAGTGCGTCGCCACCGCCGGGGGCGAGGGTGTGCAGCGGATCGTCAGCGGCCACCCGCTCGAACTGCACCATCTGCTTCAGGCGGTAACCGGGCACGTACGCCTGCACCCGCCCGACCATCTCTTCGATCGACGCGGTGACGGCCTCGGTGGCGCAGTCGGAGACCAGGCAGTGCACGGTGTCACGCATGATCAGCGGCGGTTCGGCCGGATTGAGGATGATGATCGCCTTGCCGCGCGCCGCGCCACCCACCTTCTCGATGGCCGACGACGTCGTCTCGGTGAACTCGTCGATGTTGGCCCGGGTACCCGGACCGGCGGAGCGGGACGAGATAGAGGCGACGATCTCGCCGTAGTGCACGGGCGTGGCGGCGTTCACGGCGGCGACGATCGGGATGGTGGCCTGGCCGCCGCAGGTGACCATGTTCACGTTCGTCGCGTCCAGATGCGCGGCGCCGTTGACCGGCGGGACGACGTACGGTCCCAGTGCGGCGGGGGTGAGGTCGACCACCGTCTTGCCGTGCGCGCGCAGCACCTCGTCGTGGTGGCGGTGAGCGCCGGCGGAGGTGGCGTCGAAGACGATCCTCACGTCCTGGAACTCGTCCATGGCGACCAGGCCGTCGATGCCCTCGTGCGTGGTGGCGACCTTGAGGCGCTTCGCCCGGGCGAGACCATCGGAATCCGGATCGATGCCCACCATGGCAGCGATCTCCAGGCTCTCCGAGAGCCGCAGAACCTTGATCATGAGGTCGGTGCCGATGTTCCCCGAGCCGATGACGGCCACCTTGGTACGGGGAGAAGGTGTTGTGGTGGTCACTGCTGCCCTGCCTTCTGGTCGGATGCGGGTGCGAAGCCGACGCGTACGGAGCCGAGTCCGGAGATGACCGCTTCGAAGCGGCTGCCGGGGGTGGCGACAGCCATGGGGCCGAGGGCGCCGGTCAGCACGACGTCGCCGGCGCGCAGCGGATCGCCCATCCCGGCCAGCGTCGACGCGAGCCACACGGCCGCGTTCAGGGGGCCGTCGAGGCAGTCGGCGCCGGTGCCGTGCGAGACCTCCTCGCCGTCGCGGCTGAGCGTCATGCGCACGGCGCGCAGATCGACAGAGGTCAGCGGCACTGGTGTTGCGCCGAGGACGAACAGGCCGGAGGAGGCGTTGTCGGCGACCGTGTCGATCAGACTGATGTCCCAGTCCGCGATCCGGCTGTCGACGATCTCCAGGGCGGGGAGGGCGAAGTCCACTGCTCGCAGCACGTCGGCGACCGTCGTGTCGGGGTGCGGCAGGTCGGCCGCCAGCACGAGCGCGACCTCTGCCTCGATCTTGGGCTGGAGCAGCCGCCCGTAGGGCACCGTCCCGCCGTCGGGCACCGCCATGTCCGCCAGCAGCGCGCCGAAGTCCGGCTGATCTACGCCGAGTTGGGCCTGCACCGCAGGCGAGGTCAGACCGATCTTGCGACCGACGAGGCGACCGCCCCGAGCGAGCTTGCGCTCGACGTTGAGGCGCTGCACGGCGTAGGCGCTGCTCACATCTCCGGCAGGCAACTGGTCGCGTACCGGCGGACATGGCGTACCGGACTGCTCAGCCTCCCAGAGGGCGTGGGCCGTTTTTTTCGTCTCCGGGGAGGGCGTGCGGGACGAATGGGACGGCATGGGCGACCTCCGGAAGTGCGGGTGCAGCAATCGAATGCGGCACTCCATGGATAGACGACACACCCCGAGCACGGCAGAACATGTTCCATTAACCGGAACAGTTCAGTTCACGGTCAGTACCCCTGATGGTCAGGGGAAGCCACATCAGCTTCGACGCGCCCAGATCGGCGGTGTTCCAGCGGTCGCCCGCGTAGATGTGCTTGGTACCGGAGGCGCACTGGACGGTGATGACGTTCGCGGTCTGCCTGCCGGAGGTGCGTGTGCCGGGAGCGGCGAAGTCACGGAACGACGACCAGGTGCCGCTCAGCGACGTGGCGGTGGCGTAGATGTTGTCGTCCAGGCACTGTCACGTTGGCTGACCGGTGGGATGATCTTCTGGTTGATCAGCCTGGGAAGGGTTGTCCGTGGGGAGCGCGTCGCTGTCGTACAAGGGTCACCGGTACCCGGTCGAGGTCATCTCCCACTGTGTGTGGCTGTACTTCCGCTTCCCGCTGTCATTCCGCGAGGTCGAGGAGCTGATGCTCGAGCGCGGGATCGTCGTCTCCTACGAGACCGTGCGTCGCTGGTGCGCCAAGTTCGGGCAGGCCTACGCGGGCGCGCTGCGCCGCCGGCAGCCCCGGCCCGGTGACAAGTGGTACCTGGACGAGGTCTTCATCAAGATCAACAGCGAGCAGAAATACCTGTAGCGGGCCGTCGACCAGGACGGCAACGTCCTCGACATCCTGGTGCAGAAGCGCCGGGACAAGGCAGCGGCCAGGTGCTTCTTCCGCAGGCTGATGAAGAAGACGCGCATGGTGCCGCGGGTGGTCGTCACCGACAAGCTCCGCTCCTACGGCGCGGCCACCGCGAGGTCATGCCCTCCGTCGAGCACCGCCAGTCGAAGTACCTGAACAACCGGGCGGAGAACAGCCACCAGCCCACCAGGCAGCGCGAACGGGCGATGAAAGGCTTCCGCAGCGTGGGCGGAGCGCAGCGGTTCCTGTCCGCGTTCAGCGGTATCTCGCCCCACTTCCGGCCCCGCCGCCATCTGATGCCCGCCCACGACTACCGGGCCGATATGACCGTCCGCTTCGCCATCTAGGAGTAGATCACCGGCGTCGCCGGCCTCGCCACCACGGCCTGAACACAGCCCGGAACCAGGCTCCACCACACCACGACGCGCCGTCAGGCAGTCACACAGCCAACAACTGACAACGCCCTCAAGACCACTTCATCCCGACGGCATTGAGTTCCTGCACCCGCTCAGGGGCCAGGCGTTGCTTGCGGGCCTGGCAGTTGGCGATGAACACGCCTAGCGCACGGTCGTCGCCGTCCACGGTTTCCACGTGCTGGCGAGGGACGTTCAGGTGTCCTTCCCGCTGGTGATATTGGCGTGCGGCGGCGAGGTTGTCGGCCCACATCTGCGCCCGCGTCCTGCCCACGGCCCTCTGCCGGCCTGGCGCAGGTCCTGCCTGAGGCTGCTCCTGGTCCGGCGTCAGGTGCAGCACCTGCGTGAGCAGCCACTGTTGCGCGGGCAGCAAGCCGTCCCATACCGCAACGGTGCGCTGGGCGCCGGCCCACCGCCCGAGGTCCTCGCCCTGGACGACGATCTCTCCGGACACAGCGGGCAGTTCCCCGCCGCCGTTGACATGGGTGCGGGCGAGGTGGAAGCACCGCTGCCAGACGATGTCCCAGGCGGGGCACCAGGCAGGGTCGATCATCTCCAGTTTCCGCCACCGCCGCGGACTGTTGGGCTTCCCCGATGTCCGGCCCCCGTCAGGCCCGTTCTGTGCCGCTCGTTCTCGTCGCGCGGCGGCACGCTGGTCACGCAGCCAGATCCCCACGGGATAGCCCTGCCAGGTTGCCCCGGTGGGAGCGAGGAGGTGCCCGTGTTCCCCTGCCCAGCCACGCGCGGCGGCCAGGCCCCCGGAGAAGGCCACCTCGAGATGGGACCACACCATCCCGGCCGCATCCAGTTCCCGCACCCGTTCCTCGGCCAGGGTGCCCTGGCGGTAGGCGACGCGCTGCTTGGCGATCCACACCCCAAGTGCGAAACCATCGGGAGCGGTATACCCGTAGGGGACCCGCAGGTGCCCGTGATCGGCGGCGTAAGCGATCGCGGCCTGCACCCCCCGTCGCCAGTACTCGCCCTCGGGCCGCAGCACACGCGCCCTGATGAACGCCGCCAAATGCACCGGATCCCGGGCCGTGGAGAACCGCAGCAGCCCCTGCGCCGCCCCGCTGGCCACCCCACCCGCCGTCCCGCCTGCGGCCGAGGCAGCCTGTCGGCTGGGGGACTGGGGGACGGCGAGCTGCTCGACGGCCTCGGTATCGTGCGCCCGCAGCGCGGTCAGCACCTTCACCAGATGCGTGTACGACCGCGAGGCCAGCATCTCGTCCGGCTCCTCACCCGGCTCCAGGAACACCGGCACCACCAGCGAGGCCACCTTGCCCTCTCCGGGCTGCATCCGCAGCGCCCGGCCCACCGCCTGCACCACATCGGGCGTCGAGCCCCGCGCATCCACGAACACCACCGCATCACACGTCGCGGTATCGACCCCCTCGCCGAGCACACGCGCCGACGACAGCACGCACAGCTCCATCACGGCATCCTGGACCACCCCCGCGGAAAAAGTCTCCAGCACCCGCCGCCGGTGTACCGCCCGATGCTCCCCGCACAGCCAGTCCGCCCACACCGCCTCAGGCTCCGCGAACGATCCAGCATCGGCCTCCCACAGCGCCGCGGCCACCTGCCCCAGCCCGCCGGCGAAAGCCTCCGCTTCACTCGTGCGGTGATGAAACGTCAGCACCCGCTGCAGCCGGTGCTCCGCAGCAGCCTTCAAAACCGCCGTCTGCAAGGCCGCCAACCGCACCCCCCGCACCTCATCCGTGAACGCCTCTGCACCCACCAACCGCACCGCCGACAACTGCGGATCAGCAATATCCACGCAGACCACCTGGTACTGCGCGATCAGCCCCCGCTCGATCGCCTCCGACATCGTCAGCCGGTACACGACCGGCCCGAAGATCTCCTCATCGTCCATCGACGCACGGTCCGGCATCGCGGACCGGGCAGGAACACGAGCCCGACGGGACGGCTCTTCAGTGCTCGGAGTGCTCGGTGTGTTCAG
>NZ_JAAKZX010000419.1 GCF_011045025.1 Streptomyces ureilyticus | reverse complement strand
GGCTTGAGGGGGCGCCTGGTGGGTCACGCCTCTGCCTCCCGGTCTGTCATCTCCCGGTCTGGTGTCTCTCGTACTTCCGGCTCCCGCTCCGCTTCGCCCACAGCAGCGCGTACCTGCGAAACCGTCAGCCATTTCTGCGGCGCAAGGATCTTCGTGACCTGCGGGGCGAAGGAGGGAGAGGCGAGGACGACCTCGGCCGTAGGGCCGTCGGCCACCGTTTCGCCGTCGGCGAGGATCACGACCCGGCGGGCGAGTTCGGCGGCCAGTTCCACGTCGTGGGTGGCCAGGATGATGGCGTGGCCCGCGGTCGCCAGGTCCCGTAGGACCGTGACCAGGCGGGACTTGGCCGCGTAGTCGAGGCCGCGGGTCGGCTCGTCCAGGAGGAGGAGTGGGGGGCGGGCCGTGAGGACGAGGGCCAGGGCCAGGGTGAGTCGTTGGCCCTCGGAGAGGTCGCGGGGGTGGGTGTCGTCCGCGATACCGGGGAGCAGTTCGGAGACCAGGGCGCGGCAGGTGCCCGGTTCCGCGGCCGCGTCCCGGTCCGCGGCCGTGCACTCGGCGGCCACCGTGTCCGCGTACAGCAGGTCGCGCGGCTCCTGCGGTACGAGGCCGACGCGGCGTACGAGTTCAGGGGGCGCCGTCCGGTGCGGTACGGCGCCGCCGACCCGTACCGAACCCGACGCCGGTTCGACCAGCCCGACCAGTGCGCTGAGCAGGGTGGACTTTCCGGCCCCGTTCCGGCCCATGAGGGCGATGGTCTCGCCGGGGGCGACGGTCAGGGTGACGTCGTGGAGGGCTTCGATGCCGCCTCTGCGGACGGTGAGGTGGTCGACGGCTGCTGCAACCGGGTTCCCTGGAAGGTGAGTTGAGGTGTCTCGCTGTCTGCGGAAGAGGCGGGAGCGGGCTGGTACGAGACGCGGTGCAGGGGCCGCGCCCGGAGTCACGCTCGAGTGCTCGTCCTCGTACGCCACCTCCGACAGCCGTTCCCGCAGCGCCCCCGCCCTCCGCCGCGCGTCGCGCACCGTCAGCGGCAACGGTGACCACCCGGCGAGGCGCCCCAGGGCGACGACCGGCGGGTACACCGGGGAGACGGCCATCACCTCGGACGGAGGGCCCAGTACGAGCGGGGCGCCCGGAGCCGGGAGGAGGGCGACCTGGTCGGCGTACTGGATGACGCGTTCGAGGCGGTGTTCGGCCATGAGGACCGTGGTGCCGAGGTCGTGTACGAGGCGTTGGAGGACGGCGAGTACCTCCTCCGCGGCGGCCGGGTCG
Source organism: Streptomyces ureilyticus (assembly GCF_011045025.1). Classification (GTDB taxonomy): domain Bacteria; phylum Actinomycetota; class Actinomycetes; order Streptomycetales; family Streptomycetaceae; genus Streptomyces; species Streptomyces ureilyticus. Next base: position 1,332 of record NZ_JAAKZX010000419.1, on the reverse strand, counting down.
AGTGCCGACGTCGGCTCGTCGAGGACCAGTACGCGGGGGTGCGGGGTGAGCACCGAGCCGATCGCGACCCGCTGCTGCTGGCCGCCGGAGAGGGTGGCGATCGGGCGGTCGCGGAGGTCGGCGAGGCCCAGCAGATCCAGGGTCTCCTCGACACGGCGGCGCATCACGTCCGGCGCGAGGCCCAACGACTCCATCCCGTACGCGAGTTCGTCCTCGACCGTGTCCGTCACGAAGTGCGCGAGCGGGTCCTGGCCCACCGTGCCGACGACATCGGCGAGTTCGCGCGGCTTGTGCGTACGGGTGTCACGGGCGGCCACCGTGACGCGTCCGCGCAGGGTGCCGCCCGTGAAGTGCGGGACCAAACCACTCACCGCACCCAGAATCGTCGACTTACCGACTCCGGACGGTCCGACCAGCAGCACCAACTCGCCCTCGGGGACGGTGAGTTCGACGCCTCGTACGGCTGGCTCGGTCGCCGCGTCGTACGTCACGGAGACATCCTCGAAGCGGATCACGACGGCTCCCTGGGGGCGATGAAGGACGGGGCGAGGCCGAGCAGGATCGCGGCGGCCGGCCAGAGGGGGAAGGTGGGGGACGTCAGGGGTACGACGCCGGGGTGCAGGGCGGCGGAACCAGGCGAGTCGTACGCGGCGTACAGGATCAGCAGCGCCGCGGCTCCCGCGCCGGACGCGGCGACCAGCCACGCCCGTACGCCCCATGCGTCCGGCCGGTAGCGGGTACGCAGCGAGCGGCGGCCGCCGAGCCAGAGCCCGGCGAGGGCCGCGCCGAGTCCGGCGAGCAGCACGGGCAGGCCGTAGGTGCCGCCTTCGGCGGTGAGCAGGCCGTACGTTCCGGCGCAGACGCCGACGAGGCCGCCGAGGGTGAGTACGGCGGTGGTGCGGCGGACGGCGGGCGATACCTCGGCGGTACGGCCGTAACCGCGGGCGTCCATCGCAGCCGCGAGCGCGACCGAACGCTCCAACGCGCCCTCCAGGACAGGGAGTCCGACCTGGAGCAGGCCGCGTATCCCGTGGTCGGGCCGGCCGCGCAGTCGGCGTGCGGCGCGCAGGCGCTGGACGTCCGCGATCAGGTTGGGCGCGAAGGTGAGCGCGACGACCACGGCAACTCCCGCCTCGTACAAGGCGCCAGGGAGGGACTTGAGGAGGCGGGCCGGGTTGGCGAGGGCGTTCGCGGCGCCCACGCAGATGAGGAGGGTGGCCAGTTTCAGGCCGTCGTACAGCGCGAAGACCAGGCCCTCCGCGGTGACCCGGCCGCCGATGCGGATGCCCTGCGCCCAGTCGGGGAGGGGGAGTTCGGGGAGGGTGACGAGGG
>NZ_JAAKZX010000418.1 GCF_011045025.1 Streptomyces ureilyticus | reverse complement strand
CCACCACCCACCACGCCCGCACCCGCCGCTGACCGGTCCGAACCCGTTCCCAAGGAGTCCCGTGCCCGCACTGACCCCAAACGACATCCACACCGCCGCCGAAACCCTGTCCCGGCTCACCGAATACCTGCACGCCGAACCCGACCCCGGCGAGGCGCTCGCCCTCATCGAGCCGCTGCTGGATGAGTACACCGGCATCCCCGTCCAGCTCGGCGACGCCCTGCGCGCCCTGGCCCGCGCCGTGCTCGACCACCCCGACACCCCGCGCACCCCCGGCCTGCACAGGCTGGTCGCGGAGCTGCGCGACGCCGCGTGGGAGCAGACCGACCAGCACACCCTGCACTACGCCCTGGACGACCTGCGCGCCCTGCTCACGGGCGCCTCCTCCAACACGCCGGAGTGCTCCGCGTGTCGGTGAGCGAGCGGCAGCTCGCCCAGTTCACCGACAAGCACGCCTGGCGGATCCCGTTCGACACCAGTCCCCGCCACCTCGCCGGGCCCGGCGACGCCCGCCACGTCACCCACGGCCTGGCCGCGGCCGGATGGACCCGCACCTCCGACCCGCTGAGCCCGGAAATGGTTCTGCGCAGCCCCGACCAGCGTCACCGCCTGCAGTTCGACCCGCAGTCCGCCACCTCCGCCTGGTGGCGGCTGCGGGCCGAGGCCACCGACACCGAACCCGGCTGGTACGCCGAGTTCGGCGAACTCGTCCCCGCCGAGATCCTCAGCAGCGTCACCGACACCCTCATCTCCCCGCCGACGCGCGAACAGCCGGAAATCTGGGATGTGTTGACCTCGGCCGGCTGGCTGCTCGACGCACAGAACGCGGCCCACTCGCCGGACGCCATGTGCCACATCAAACATCGGCCCGCCGACGGCCACGCGGTGCGTTCTGGCACGTAGAAACGTGCGAACCGGGACACGGCACACCCGTGGGCCGCCAGATCTGGCACGCCCGGTTCGACAGCCGCACCCCCTCCCGCCTGGTGACCGCGTTCGTCACCGCGCTCACCGACACCGGCCCGCTCCAGCGCGGCATGTACGACCGCACCGCCCACTACAGCGTCGTACAGGAGCCGAGCCCGCTGAGCCCACAGCAGGTGGTCGCCGCGCACACGGCCCGCCTCGACGCCCTCCGCACCCGGGCACGCGCCGCGCGCCGCCGTCAGCGGCCCGCCGCCGCCAGGGCCGCGGCGCCACCGTCCGGTACCGCGGCATCTGTCGTCCGGCGCTGACCAACTGGCCGTAGTCGGCCCAAGCCCACCGCCTCCCCCAAGGAACCCGCCATTTCCCCATCATCCGATTCCCACCGCGCGTTGCTCATAGAGCTCGGTCGCTTCCTGCGGGACAGCCAGAAGATCCTTGACGCCTGGAACGCGTACTCCGACGAGCACACCGACCTCGACGGGTGGCCCTACGACGAGGACGCTTACGGCCGCCGCGCCGGCATGCGCGATGCCGCCACCGCCGAGGCGTTCGACAGCGTCCGCGACGGCGCGCACCATCTCCTGGCCACCGCTCAAACCCAGCTCGCGCAGCTGCCGGCCCATGCGGTGCAGAACCGCTGGGTGTGGCAACTGCTCGTCCTGCGTGAGGCGCTCGACCGCCTCGATGTGCTGCACGAGAAGTGGTTGCGGACCCGTGACAGCCTCCCCGCCGACGCCCGTCCCGGCAACGAGGCGTTCGACGACGCCCTCGCCGAACATCACGCCGAAGCGTGGAGCTGCCTCGACGACTGGGGCACCCACGGCCACGCCGTCCGCGACATCAACGCCGCCGCCCGGCACGCCCCCTCACCGCTGGCCCCGCCGCCGACCGCGGCCGCAGCCCCCGTAACCGGCCGGGCCGGCAAGGTACGGAGCTGACCGTGCCCGAGCCTGCCGAGACCGTGGACGTCGACTTCGTCGCCCCGCGGCACCTGGCCGACGGCGGGGACCCCGCATGGGTCACCGTCCCGCTGCACCGCGCCTGCGGCTGGAGCTACGGCCACGACCCCCTGATGCCGCGCGTGATCCTCTCCAGTCCCGACCAGAAGGCACTCCTGCGGCTCGAGCCCGACCCCGACGGTCAGTGGTGGACACTGACCCACGCACCCGAGCCCGACCGGCCCGCCTGGTACGCGAGCTTCGGTGCCCGCACACCGGTCGAGATCATCGCCGCCTTCACCGACGCTCTCACTGACCCCACCGCCGACCCGTCGAACGCCCGGGACCCACTGGAGCCACTCCTGCGCGCGGGCTGGTCACCGGCCTACCACCACTATCGGTTCGCCTCCCCCGACGGCGCAGTACGCGTCGACATACACGGGACGACCGGCACCTGGTGGGTGGGCACCAGCCTCGACGACACCCGGCCTCCCGTGTGGCAGGCCCGCTTCGGCGAGCACACGCCAGGACACCTGATCACCGCGTTCACCCGCGCGCTCGCCGACACCAGCCCGCTTCTGCGCCAGGGCAATTGGTTCAGCATCCCCGCGTACGGCACCGAGTTCATCACCCGCACCCCGGGTGAACTGCCCGCCGCTCAGGTCGCCTTGCGTCTGGAGGACCGCGTCCGCGCCCTCGCCGCCCGGACTACCGGACCGCCTCCGTCCTCGCCGCCCCCGCGCCGCCC
>NZ_JAAKZX010000417.1 GCF_011045025.1 Streptomyces ureilyticus | reverse complement strand
GCCGGGGGCTGTGGGGGGCGGGTCCTGTGCCCCGGTCAGATGACGTTGACGGTGTCGAGGAAGCGGGTGGCGAGTTCGGTGTCACCGGTGATGGTCACGTCGCTGTCGCGCCAGGAGGAGCGCTGCGTGCCCCAGTCGGGGAAGGTCAGCGCGGGGGCGGTGACGTGCGCGGCGACCGGGCCGTTGGAGGGAGTCAGGGCGCCTGCCTCGTCGGTCCACCAGGTTCCGCCGCCGGGGCCGGTGAGGGTCAGTGCGAGGCGGGCGTCGAGTCCGGCGACCGGTGCCTTGGCGATCTGGTTGCTCAGTACGGCGATCATCCAGGTCAGGACCGCGCGCATCCTGTCCGCGTCGGTGGGCGGTACGGGCCGGCCGAGCGCCGGGGCCATGTCGTGGCGCAGGTGGGTGTGATGGTCGAAGACGAGTGCGCCGGCCATCAGCAGACCCAGGGGGTAGCGACCGAGTTCGGCCAGCCGTACCCGCGCTCGGGCGGCGGGCGTGCGTCTGACGACGTCCAGGATCGTGGTGGCTCGCCGGGTGGCGCGCTGGTACTCGGCCATCACCTTGGCGCGGCTCCAGTTCCGCCGTTGGTCGACGGGGGCCTCGTTCGCCTGTTCCAGGCTGCCGGCGAAGGTCGTGCGCAGCCCGGTGGGTACGTAGAAGCTCCGCGCTGTCGCACCGACGTGGGCGACGACGTCGGTGATGCGCCAGCCGGCCGCGGCGCTAGGTGCGATCCATTCGTCGTCGGTGAGGCCGCTGGTGAAGTTCAGCATCTCGGCGCGTTCGGCGCGCAGGGCGGCGGCCATGTTCGGCAGGTCCGCCGCGGGCAGGCGATCGGTCATGCCGTCTTCTTCTCCGGTGGTGAGGCGGGGCGGCGGATGGCCTGCACGGCAGCGTCGTACAGGTCGAACTGGTCGGCCTGTCCGCCCAGGCGCATCCACTCTTCTGTCGCCGCCTGGAGGCAGGTGATCGCCGCGGCCGCGATCGCGCGCGCCTGCAGGGTGCGGCGGTCGGAGTCGGGCAGTCGCGGCTCGATCAGCGGCGCGAACAGGTCTTGCCAGCGAGCCTGCTTCTCGGCGTGGCCGGCGCGCAGGGATTCGTTGCCGAACAGCAGGGTGACCAGCTCGAGCCGACGCTCGGCGGTGCTCTCGAGCTCCTCGAGCACAGAGAACGCCGCACGCAGCGACGCCCACGGGTCTTCGTCGGCCGGGCGCTCGGCGAGCCGTGCGGCGATCAATTCGCCCTGCTCGGACAGGCCGTTGAGCGCGAGGTCCTCCTTGTTGCGGAAGTAGTTGAACAGGGTCCGCTTGGAGACGCCCGCCGCGGCGGCGATCTCCTCGAGTGTCGTGTCGTCGTACCCCTTGGCGGCGAACAGTTCGAGGGCGGTCCGGGCGATGAGCGCGCGGACCACCGAGCGGGTCTGCTCACGAAGAGGTGCCGGTTTCTGAGCCATGCACCGATGGTACATCTCTTCGCGTGATGCAATAAATTTCACTCAGTGCAAGAGCGTGCGTAGAGTGCAGCCATGAGCAAAATCGACTATCGCCGCCAGACCGTCATCGTCACGGGAGCGAGCTCCGGGCTCGGCGCGGAATTCGCGCGCCAGCTGGCCCGCCGCGGCTCGGATCTCGTACTCGTCGCCCGCCGTGCGGACCGGCTCAAGGACCTGGCCGAAGAACTCACCGACGCCCACGGCGTCACGGTGACCGTCGTCGCCCGCGACCTCGGCCTGCCCGACGCCGGCCGCACGCTGCGCGCCGAACTCGAAGCCCGCGGCATCTACGCCACCGGACTGGTCAACAACGCCGGATTCGCCACCCACAACGCCCTCACCGACGAGGATCCCGACCGGCTGCAGAGCATGATCGCGCTGAACGTCAGCGCACTGGTCGACCTCAGCCGCGCCTACATCGGGCCGCTGGCCTTGGCCGACACCGGCGTCCTGATCAACGTCGCGAGCCTGCTGGGCTTCCAGCCGACCCCGTACCTGAGCGTCTACGGCGCCACCAAGGCCTTCGTCCTCAGCTTCACCGAATCGCTGTGGGAGGAGAGCCGCGGCACCGGCCTGCGCGTCCTTGCCGTGTGCCCCGGCGCCACAAAGACCGAGTTCTACGACGTCGCCGGCAGCCAGTCGGCCGACTACGGCACGAAGCGAGTCAGCCCCGCCCGCGTCGTCAGTACGGCCCTCGACACCCTCGACCGCCGCTCCGCGCCCCCGTCGGTGATCACCAACGGCCGCCCGCTCGCCCTCGCCGGCAAGATCCTTCCGCGCCGCCTGATCGTCCGGTTCATGGGCCGGATGGCCCGCCGCTGACCGGAAGCCGCCGCTCTTGACCACGTACTCGGCGCCCCGCTCCACGTCCCGGGCGGCGCTGCGCTCCGGCGCACTCACCAGCAGCAAAGGCCCGCCGCCAGCCGGCGCTGCTTCTCCGTCGCCTCCACCACCAGCCGCCGCCCTCGCCGGCAAACGTCGCCACCGTCAGCGGCCGCCGCCCTCACCAGCAAAGGACTTCCCAATCGTGATGTCAAGCCGCTGCTGTGACGGGAGGTGAACCTTGGTAGCACTGTCCGTCACGGATCATGGCCCACAGGACGTTGAGGCGTCGGCGAGCGAGGGCGAGCAGGGCCT
>NZ_JAAKZX010000416.1 GCF_011045025.1 Streptomyces ureilyticus | reverse complement strand
CCCTCCGCCCCTCCCCCTGGAGGTCCCGTGTCCCTCGCCGATCCGGCCGCAGCCCAGAGCGCCACCGAGTTCGTCCCCGATCCCCGGCTCACCAACGAAGACCTCGCCCCCGCGAAGAAGCGCAACTGGAAGGTCTTCGACCTCTTCGCCATGTGGATGTCCGACGTCCACAACCTCGGGAACTACACGTTCGCGGCGGGCCTGCTGGTCCTCGGTATGAACGTGTGGCAGGTCTTCACGTCCCTGCTCGTCGGCTTCGTCATCATCTACATCGGCATGAACTGGATGGGGAAGATCGGGCAGCGCCACGGTGTGCCCTTCCCGGTCGTCAGCCGCATCAGCTTCGGCGTCTGGGGCGCCAACATCCCCGCCCTGATCAGGGCCGTCATCGCGATCATGTGGTACGGAATCCAGACCTACCTGGCCTCCGTCGCCGTCAACATCATGCTGCTGGCCGCCTGGCCGGGCCTGGAGTCCTGGACGCACAACTCCTTCCTGGGGCTGCACCAGCTCGGCTGGTGCACCTTCATCGCCCTGTGGCTCATCCAGGCGGCGATCATCAGCCAGGGCATGGAGTCGGTGCGGAAGTTCCAGGACTTCTGCGGTCCGGCGATCTGGATCGTGATGATCGCGCTCGCCGTGTGGATCCTCGCCAAGGCCGGCTGGACCATCTCGCTCACCGACACCCCGAACCCGGTCTCGGTGGGCGAACAGTGGCGGCAGTGGTTCGGCGCGATCGGGCTCATCCTCGCCACGTACGGCACGCTGATGCTCAACTTCTGCGACTTCTCACGCTTCTCGCCGGACTACAAGACCGTCAAGCGCGGCAACTTCTGGGGCCTGCCCATCAACTCGACGGCGTTCGTGGTCGTCTCGGTCATCGTCACGGCGGGCTCGATCGAGGTCTTCGGCAAGGCCCACACCGAACCGGCCTACCTCGTCGCCGAGATCGGCAACACTTGGGTACTGGTGCTGGGCGCGCTGACCTTCGCCATCGCCACCATGGGCGTCAACATCGTCGCCAACTTCGTCTCACCGGCGTACGACCTGGCGAACGTCTGGCCGCAGAAGATCACCTTCAAGGTCGGCGGCATGATCAGCACGGTGGCCGCGCTGGTCGTGACCCCGTGGAACCTCTTCTCCAACCCCACCGTCGTCAACTACTTCCTCGGCGGCCTCGGCGCCTTCCTGGGCCCGCTGTTCGGCGTGATCATGCTCGACTACTTCTGGATCAAGCGCGGCCGTATCGACGTCAACGCGCTCTTCGACGCCACGCCCGGGTCCCGCTACTACTACCGCAAGGGCGTCAACCCCAAGGCTCTGTGGGCGTTCCTGCCCGCGGCTGCGGTGTCGGCGGTGTTCGCGCTGGTGAAGGACTTCAGCGCCGTGGCTCCGTACTCCTGGTTCATCGGCACGGCGATGGCCGCCGGTCTGTACGCCCTGCTCTGCCGCCCGGAGCGCGCCGCCGCCGAAGCCGCTGCCTCCGAGCCCGCAGCTGTGGAGGGCTGAACGTGCGGATCGTCGTCACCAACTGCAATACGACGCAGGAGATGACCGAGGAGATCGTACGAGGTGCCCGGGCCGCCGCAGGCCCGGGCACCACCGTGACCGGTCTGACCCCCGCGTGGGGACCCGAGTCCGTCGAGGGCTGGCTCGACAGCTACCTCTCGGCGGCGGCCGTCCTCGACACCCTGCGGACGTACGAGGACCCGTACGACGCCGTCGTCATGGCGGGGTTCGGGGAGCACGGGCGCGAGGGCGTACGGGAACTCGTGGACGTACCCGTCGTCGACATCACCGAGGCCGCGGCACATCTCGCCTGCCTGCTCGGGCGACGGTACGGCGTCGTCACCACGCTGGAGCGCTCGCGCGGACAGATCGAGGACAGCCTGTACGCGGCCGGGGTCGCCCAGAACTGCGCCGCTGTCGTGGGCACGGGCCTCGGCGTCCTCGACCTCGGTGACTCGCTCCGCACGGAGGAGGCCTTCGTGACCGCCGCCGAGCGGGCCCGCGACGCCGGTGCGGAGGTACTGGTGCTCGGCTGCGCCGGGATGACGGGACTTCAGCGGGTCGTCGGCGACAAGCTGGGCCTGCCGGTCGTCGACGGAGTGGCCGCGGCCGTGAAACTCGCTGAGTCCCTTGTCAGCCTGGGTCTGACGACAAGCCGCGCCGGGAGTTACGCGAAACCGCTGCCGAAGAGGCGGAGTTGGGGGCCGACAGACGTTTCGTAGTGCCTACGGTGCGGCGCCGGGCTCTGGCTCGGGCACGACGGCCGTCGCCGTGATCTCCACGAGTTGGCCCGAGTAACCGAGGCAGGCGACCCCGAGGAGAGTCGAGGAGTGCGGGCCGGTGCTGAGCCCGGACGCCTCGACGACGTCCCAGACCTCCGAGAGCACGGCGGGGTCGCTCGTCACGACGTACACGTCGGTGTACGCGACATGCGCCAAGTCGCTGCCGATCGCGTGCAGTTGCTCGCCCAGATTGGCGATGACCTGCTCGGCCTGCCGTACCGGGTCGCCTTCGCCTACGAGCTTTCCGCCGGCGTCGAGGGGGACGGAGCCGGCGAGGAACGCGAGCCGCGTGCCCGCTTCGACCACGGAGGCGTGGGAGTAGGTCGGGGGCGGGAAGAGGG
>NZ_JAAKZX010000415.1 GCF_011045025.1 Streptomyces ureilyticus | reverse complement strand
TTTCGGTGGTCATAGCGTGAGGGAAACGCCCGGTTACATTCCGAACCCGGAAGCTAAGCCTTACAGCGCCGATGGTACTGCAGGGGGGACCCTGTGGGAGAGTAGGACACCGCCGAACAAATATTGAGAAATCCCCCGTGCCATTCGGCACGGGGGATTTTTGCGTTAAAGGCGTCCCGCTGCCTTGAGGGCCAGATAAGCGTCCGCCAAAGCCGGAGGAAGATCGTTCGGTGTCGCGTCCACGACTGTGACGCCGTGGCGGGTGAGTTGCTCGGCGGTGCGATGGCGTTCTGTTTGCGCCTGGGCTGCTGCGGCGGCCTCGTACACGGCATCGGTATTTCCCCTTGCCGTGGCCATGTGCTCTATGTGCGGGTCGGCCACTGAGGCAACCAGGACTGTATGGCGCTGGGTGAGGCGGGAGAGTACGGGAAGCAGGCCTTCCTCGATGGGGGCCGCGTCGAGGCTGGTGAGGAGCACGATCAGGGAACGGCGTGGGGCGGTGCGGAGGGCGGTGGCGGTGAGGCCGCGTGCGTCCGTCTCGATGAGTTCCGGTTCGAGGCGGGCCATGGCGTTCACCAGGGAGGGGAGGACATCGCCTGCGGCTCGGCCCTGCACCTGGGCGCGTACCCGGCGGTCGTACGCGAGGAGGTCTACGCGGTCGCCGGCCCTGGAGGCGAGGGCGGCCAGGAGCAGGGCCGCGTCCATGGAGGCGTCGAGGCGTGGGGCGTCACCCACGCGGCCCGCCGAGGTACGGCCGGTGTCGAGGACCAGCAGGATGTGGCGGTCGCGTTCGGGGCGCCAGGTGCGTACAGCGACCGTGGTTTGCCGGGCGGTGGCGCGCCAGTCGATGGAGCGGGTGTCGTCCCCGGGGACGTACTCGCGGAGGCTGTCGAATTCTGTGCCCTCGCCGCGGGTCAGGGCGCTGGTGCGGCCGTCGAGTTCGCGGAGGCGGGCCAGCTTTGACGGGAGGTGCTTGCGGCTGGTGAACGGGGGCAGGACACGTACGGTCCAGGGGACGTTGTGAGTGCCCTGGCGGGCGAGGAGGCCGAGAGGGCCGTATGAGCGGATCGTGACGCGGTCTGCCTGGCGGTCGCCGCGGCGGGTGGGGCGCAGATGGGTCGTGCTGCGGCGGCGTTCGCCCGGGGGGATCGTCAGTCGGTGACGCGATGCGGTGACTTCCGTGCCGGGCTGCCAGCTGCTGGGTGGCCAGGCGTCGCGGATGCGGGCGCGTAGGGGGCGGGCGGTCGGGTTGGTGACTGTGAGGGTGACGTCGGCGGCTTCGCCGAGACGTACCGAGGTGTCTCCGGAGCGGGTCAGGCCGAGGCGGCGTACGGGCGCGGCCAGGGCGAAGTCGCAGGCGCAGGCGAGGGCCAGGGGGATGTTCACGGCGAGGATGCCCGTCCAGCCGGGTGCCCAGATGCCGACGGGGAGGGTGCCGAGGGCCGCGAGGAGGGCGGCGCGTCCGGTGAGTGCCATCAGCGGGGTACGGGGACGTGGGCGAGGATCGCGTTGATCACGGAGTCGGCCGTCACGCCTTCCATCTCGGCCTCGGGGCGGAGTGCCACCCGGTGGCGGAGGGTGGGGAGCGCGAGGGCTTTTACGTCGTCGGGGATGACGTAGTCGCGGCCGGTCAGCCAGGCCCAGGCGCGGGCGGTGGCCAGGAGTGCCGTCGCGCCGCGGGGGGAGACGCCGAGGCTGAGGGACGGGGATTCGCGGGTGGCGCGGCAGATGTCCACTACGTACCCGGTGATTTCGGGAGATACCCCTGTCTTGCCGACGGCCGCGCGGGCGGCTTCCAGGGCGGCCGGGTCGGCTACGGGGCGTACGCCGGCGGCGCGCAGGTCACGCGGGTTGAAGCCCTCGGCGTGGCGGGTGAGGACGTTGATCTCGTCCTGGCGGGAGGGCAGCGGGATCGTCAGCTTGAGGAGGAAACGGTCCAGCTGGGCTTCGGGGAGGGGGTATGTGCCCTCGTATTCGACGGGGTTCTGCGTTGCGGCGACCAGGAAGGGTTCGGGGAGGGGGCGCGCGGTGCCGTCGACCGTGACCTGGCGCTCTTCCATCGCCTCGAGGAGCGAGGACTGGGTCTTGGGCGGAGTGCGGTTGATCTCGTCGGCGAGCAGGAGGTTGGTGAAGACCGGGCCGGGCTGGAAGGAGAACTCGGCGGAGCGGGTGTCGTAGACGAGGGAGCCTGTGACGTCGCTGGGCATCAGGTCCGGTGTGAACTGGACGCGCTTGGTGTCGAGTTCGAGGGCGGCTGCGAGGGCGCGTACGAGCAGCGTTTTGGCGACCCCGGGGACTCCTTCGAGCAAGACGTGGCCGCGGCAGAGGAGTGCGACGACGAGGCCGGTCACGGCGGGGTCCTGGCCGACCACGGCTTTGGCGATCTCGGCGCGCAGGGCCTCCAGGGAGGCCAGGGCGGCGCCCGGATCCCTGGTGTCCGCGGCGTTGTCAGTGGTCGGGTCCATCATGGACGGCGTACCTCTCTTTCGAGGGCGTCGAGTTGGTCGGCGAGGTGGATGAGGGCTGCGTCGTCGCGGGGCGGCGGGCCGAAGAGAAGGGAGTGCGGGGATGACTGTCCGTCGCCGTGGAGGCGAGTGGACAGGGCGGGGAGCAGGGCTTCGGGCGCGTGCGCCTGGGTGGGGGA
>NZ_JAAKZX010000414.1 GCF_011045025.1 Streptomyces ureilyticus | reverse complement strand
TCGTCCCACATATCCCCCGCACCCCGGCCTCGCCGTCCCCGGGGGTGCGTCCCCCGCTCCCGGGGAGTCGGACGAGAGCCTCGCCGCTCTCCTGCGGGCGCAGCCGGAGGGCGAACTCGCCCAGTCCGTCGCGCTGCTGATGGCGCGGCACTGGCAGCCGGCGTACGACTACGCGGTCATCTGCCTGGCCACTTCGGCGAGCGTCGCGTCGATGGTCACCGCGGCCGCCTTCCAGCAGGTCCTCGACCGGCTCAAACGCGCCGAGTCCGCGGCCGCGTTGCGCCCCCACCTGCTGGTGACCGTGCGGGACACGGTCCGGGCCTGGTCCGCGGCGGACCGCATATCCGGCGTTCTGCCGGAACTCCGGAAACCCGCCGGAGGCCGTGGTATGCGGGCCACGAAGTCGATGACGCCCGAAAATCGTAAGCTTGCCGAACGTTCTTTCCAGGCCCTCCCGGGACTCGCCCAGTGCGTGCTGTGGCACACCGAGGTCGAGGCAGAGTACATATCCGTACCAGCTGGTCTGTTGGGTATGGATCCCGACACCGCGGCGGCGGCTCTGGACCAGGCACGGGAGCAATTCCGCCAGGGCTGCGTACGCGCCCACCGCGAACTCGCGCCGAACAAGGATTGCCGCTACTACAACCGTCTCCTGGACGTCCCGATTCGGCGCGGCGGCACCCTGCTCCCCGATGTCCAGCAGCATCTGCTGGAGTGCCGCTTCTGCCGTTACGCGGCCGAGCAGCTCAGCCATTTCGAGAGCGGTCAGGGCGGTCTCGGCGTGCTGCTCGCCGAATCGGTGCTCGGCTGGGGCGCCCGCCGCTATCTCGACTCCCGTCCGGGGCGCGGCCAGTCCGGATCGCGGCCGAGCCGTTCCGGCAGGGGGCGGCAGGGCGGCGGCCGTCATCGCGGGCGCGTGCTGCCCCAGTTCCCCATCGGGTCCGGGGGCCGAAGGGCCGCGCAGGGCCCGGGGAACTCGAAGGCCCTGCTCACCGGGGCGGGCGTACTCTCCGGGGCGCTGCTTGCGACCGTACTGATCACCACCCTGTGGCCGCAGGACGACGGCGGTGAGCCCTCCGCCTCCGGCACTCCCAGCCCCGGCCAGAGCGCCACTCCCGGTCCTCAGGCGCCGCCCGCCGGGCAGACCTCCCCGCCACCCGCGGTGCCCACGCCGCCCGTGGAGACCCGGCTGCGCAATGTCGCCGCGGATCTCTGCCTGGACATCAAGGGGGGCAAGGCGCAGTCCGGTGCCTCGCTCAAGCTGGAGGCGTGCTCCTCCGACGGGACCCAGGCGTGGTCCTACGAGGAGGACGGACTGCTGCGCAGCGTCGCGAACCCCGACCTGTGCGTGGACTCCCACGTCGACGCCGGCGTGATCGTCCTGGGCAGCTGTGCCTCCGCGGGCTCCAAGCGGGGCGACGACGTCCGCTACGACCTCACGGTCCAGGGGGAGTTGCTGCCGCGCTGGCAGGAAGACCTCGCGGTCGCCCCCGCCGCCAAGGACCCGGGCGCGGACGTGGTCGTCAAGATCCGTGACAGGACGGACGAGCAGCGCTGGCGCGCGGACGGCAGCAAGTCCTCGGCCAGCCCGGAGTCCTTGTCGGTGGCGGAACCGGTGAGCGACTCGGACTGAGGGCTCCGCCCGGCCGGGCGGCTCAGGGGTTCTGGCACGATGCCCGCCCGGCCAACTCCGGTCAGTTCTCCGTCTGTTCGTCGCGGGGCGTGTCCTCCGGCTCGGCTGCGCCGTCCTCGGTGTCGTCGGCGTCCGGGCCCTGTGCGCGGACTCGCTGGACGTGTTCCAGGGAGTCCCGAAGCTCCGTGAGCCAGTCGTCCGCGTGGCGCTCGACGAGGCGTACGCACCAGGCGAGCGCGTCGCTGCGGCTGCGGGCGACGCCGGCGGCGATCAGGGTGTCCAGGACCTGCCGTTGGGGCTGCCGCAGCCGGGTCATGACGGGGGCGGCGACATGCGTGAACAAGGCGCGCTCGCCCCCGCACTCCACGCCCCACGAGACCTTCTTGCGGAAGCGGTGCTCGGCCTCGCGGGCCACCGCGACCCGGTCGTCGCGGGTGCGCTCCCGGAACTCCTGGATACGGGACTTGACGGCCGCCGCCTTCTCGGCGTCCGAGGCCCCCTCGGCTAGCCGGGGCTCGGCTATGCGGCCGATGACGGTGATCTCCTCGCGGTCGACCGTCACCTCACCGAGGCTCTCGAAGAGATCGTCGGGCAGTCGGCCGGCGAACCAGCCGCGCAATTTCTCGTGCTGCTCCGTTGTAATCATGTAATGAGCGTTACTCCACAGCGCAGCGAAGGCAAGGGTTCCGCTTCTGCTGGAAGCGGAACGTTTCCGGCCTATTGCTGAGCCGTGCGAATCCGGCCAGGGCGTGTCTTCCGCGCCACGGAACCCGCTCAGTTTCGGGCTCTGCACGCTCAAGATCCGTCACTTCACGCCACTGATTCAACACGCAACGTTACCGAAACGCGTGGGGCGAAGGTGTGTTTCCGCCGCGGACTCGGCAGACTCGCGCTCGCCGGTCCGCCACACAGGAACCGGCACCCGAACGTTCCGGAACGCAAACGATCCGGAACGCCACCCGAGCGGAAGGATGCACACAATGCCGAACACCGCGCGCTGGGCAGTGACCCTCACCCTGACGGCCACCGCCGTCTGCGGCCCCCTCGCCGGAGCCGCCCACGC
>NZ_JAAKZX010000413.1 GCF_011045025.1 Streptomyces ureilyticus | reverse complement strand
TCTTCATGTAGTGATGTGGAATTTTGTCGGACGAAATCCAATTTGTTCCGCATTCGGGGGGTGTTGCCCCCAGAACTGATAGCCGTACGGTCCCTGTCCGGGGCCGGGTTGCGCGCCGTACGGGCCTGGTGGAGGCGGGTACTGGCCGCCTGGGGGCTGCTGGGGCCCAGGGGGCGGAGGTATGGCCACTAGTACCGTGCTCCTCGTCCGAGCGGTGCGGGAACTGACGTACGACAGGCGCATCGTATGCGTGGGACTGAGGGGGCGGAACGCGGATGACTGACGCGTCAATCGCGCCGGCCGGGACGACGGTGGGTGCGGTCAACGGGCTGACGGCGCGGTGGGCCGGGGCGGCGAGTGGTGGCACGGTCTTCTCGGCCGCCGGGGTCTGGCCGTTGCTCGCCTTTCTGGCGGACGGTGCGGGTGGTGCGGCACGCGCGGAACTGGCCGAGGCGGTGGGGCTGCCGGCCGGGGAAGCGGCGGTCGCGGGGCGGGACTTGCCGGGTGCCCTGGGCGGGGTGCGAGGCCTTGACTCGGCCCTCGGGCTGTGGACGAAGCGGACGCTGGAGCTGCGGGAGGATTGGGAGAAAGGGCTGCCGGCGCAGACGCACGGGGTGCTCACGGGGGACGAGGAGACCGATCGCGCCGCCCTGGATACGTGGGCGGTGCAGCGGACCGGTGGCCTGATCGAGCGCATGCCGGTCGTGCTGACGCCAGACACCGAGCTGGTCCTGGCGAGTGCGCTGGCCATGCGTACGCAGTGGCTGCGCCCCTTCGAGGAGTGGCCCGTGCGGGCGTCCCAGGGACCGTGGCGCGGGCGGACGCTCCTGGGGCTGCGCCGCAGCAGCGTCGTGTTGGACCGGGTCGGCGCGGCCGAGACGCCGGACGGGTGCGTCACCGAGCTGAAGGTGCTGGGCAGCACCGGTATCGATGTCCATCTGCTGCTCGGGGAGGAGCGGATGACGCCGGGGCAGGTGCTGGGGGCTGGTGTGGGCATTCTCGAGGGCACGCACTCGGTCGTGTCCGGGCCTCAACTCCCGTACGGGGACGTGGGACCCGGCCTGCGTGTCGAGAAGGTGCGCCGGATGCGGCCCCGGCCGCCCACGCTGGACGTGACGACCGTGGCGTACGACATGACGGCGCACCACGATCTGCTGGAGCTGCACCGGATGTTCGGCCTCACGACGGCGCGCGACACTTCGCGCGGACACTTCCCCGGAATCAGCGGCTTTCCGCTGGCCATCGGGTCGGCGCGGCAGTCCACCATGGCGAGGTTCGGCGCGCTGGGCTTCCGTGCGGCGGCGGTGACGGCCATGGCGGCTGTCCCCGGCGGCGCACCGCCCGAACCCCGCTACGTGACCACCACCATCGGCGCCCGCTTCGACCGCCCCTTCGGCTTCCTCGCCGTCCACCGCCGCTCGCGCCTCGTCCTCGCGGCGGGCTGGGTCACGGACCCGAAGCCGTACCGCGAGGACGAGGGTTACTGACGTCGCGTTACTGATGTTGCGTCACTGATGGGCTATTGAGGATCGGTTGCTGACGAGGCTCAGAACTGGAGCGCCCAGGAGTCGATCCGGCCTGTGTCCTGCGCCGCGTTGTCGCTCACGCGAAGCTTCCATGTGCCGTTCGCGACCTCCGACGAGGCGTTCACGGTGTACGTGGTGTTGATGTTGTCGGCGGAGCCGCCCGTGCCGTATGCCTTCAGCGTGTAGGCGGTGCCGTCGGGGGCGATCAGCTGGACCTGGAGGTCGCCGATGTAGGTGTGGACGATGCTGACCGGGACGCTCAGGGCCGAGGGTGCGTTGCCCGTGACGCCGGTGACCGTGAGCGGTGACTCGACGGTGGCGTTGTCGGCGATCGTGTAGTCGCCGCCGTTCTCGAAGCGCGAGCCGGTGGGCGGCGGGGTGGTGTCGCCGCCGCTGCCTACGCGCAGGAGGCGGTTGGGCGAGCCGGTGCCGGGGCTGGTGACGACTCCGGTGGTGGCGGAGTTGACCAGGGCCGTCTGGACGGCGGCCGGGGTGGCGGTGGGGTTGTCCGCCAGGTAGAGGGCGACGGCTCCGGCCACGTGCGGGCTCGCCATGGACGTACCGGAGATGGTGTTCGTCGCGCTGTCGCTCGTGGCCCAGGTGGAGGTGATGGACGAGCCCGGGGCGAAGACGTCCAGGACGGTACCGAAGTTGGAGTAACTCGCCTTGGCGTCGGTGTTGGTGGTGGCGCCGACGGTGATCGCCTCGGTGACGCGGGCGGGCGAGCGGGTCGAGGCGTTCGTCGACTCGTTGCCGGCCGCCACGGCGTAAGTGACGCCGGAGGCTATGGAGTTGCGTACGGCGGCGTCGATCGCGGTGTCCGTGGGGCCGCCGAGGCTCATATTGGCGACGGCCGGCTTGACGGCGTTGCTCGTCACCCAGTCGATGCCCGCGACGACCTGCGCGGTCGTGCCCTGCCCGGAGTTGTTGAGCACGCGGACGCCGACGATCTTCACCTTCTTGGCGACGCCATATGCGGTGCCCCCGACCGTGCCGGCGACATGTGTGCCGTGGCCGTGGCCGTCCTGGGCGGTGTTGTCGTTGTCGACGGCGTCGTAGCCGTTGACCGCCCGGCCGCCGAAGTCGGTGTGGGAGATGCGGACACCGGTGTCGATGACGTAGGCGGTGACGCCCTCGCCGGCGGTGTCGTCGTAGGTGTAGCTCTGGTTGAGCGGGCGGGCCGCCTGGTCGATACGGTCCAGGCCCCAGGAGGGCGGGTTGGGCT
>NZ_JAAKZX010000412.1 GCF_011045025.1 Streptomyces ureilyticus | reverse complement strand
CTGCCCACCCCCCCTCTGCGGCCTCGCCCAGACGCAGCGCCACCGGTCCCCTCAGGGAGCTCCGCGCCCAGACGCGAGCCCAAACCGACCAGACGCTGGGCGCGGGCGGAGACTGCTGATCACGCAGCGCGGTAGTGCTCGTGCACGGCGGTGATGCTGGCCCTCCAGGCTGCCAACAGCCGCTCGCGGTTGTCGGGCAGAAAGCACCCCGAGCCGGCGGCGATCCCCCGGTAGGTGGAGTGCGGGCCGCCGCTGTCCGTCGTGACAAGCGCGGCAAGCAGCACCAGGCTGGAACCGGGCGCCGGGCTTCCGGCGCGGGTTCGTCGATGGCCCCCAGCGCGCGCCGCTGCGCGTCCGGCCGCAGTGCGGCAAGCGCCGGCACCTCTTGCTGCAGCTGACTCCACGTCACCGTCTGCCCCCGGCGCGCCACCTGCTCCAGAACCTTCCGCGCAGCGCCCACCGCTTCCAGGACCGCCGAGAAGGGCGGTTCCTCACGAGGCTCAGCCATCCGGCTCTTCTTCGGCCTGGCCCGGGCGGGCCTGGCTGCTGGACCCGGTGGCGGGGACGGGGCACCATCCGCCGCGTCCGGCCGCTTCTGCGACGGGCGGGCCGCGATCCAGGAGTCGACCTCTTCCTGCTGCAACGCTGTCACCCCGTCGCCGGCCGCCTTGGCGGCCTTCTCCAGCGAGTCCATCAGCCGCCTCACTTCACGGGCAGGCAGCTGGCCCGACAGGCGCCGCAGGTCACCGAGGATGTCCCGCATCCTGCGGTGCGCCGCCCGCTCCGAGGCGGTCGGTGCCGCCCTCGATATGGGCTCCCGTACCGCCGGGGAGCGGGAGAAACGGAACTTGGGCCCGCGGACGGGCGGCGCGGCATCCCGCTGCTCCCAACGGGCGGCCCGCTTCTGCTCCGCCGTCCTCGCGGAGTGGGACAACCGCGTCGGCCGAAGTCCCGCCAGCCTGCGCGATCAACATCAGCAGGAGGAGCTCACCCGCCTCCGCCGACAACTGAGGGGCAGCCGGCAAGAGCGCCAACGGCTTCAGCAGCAGGTTGACGCCGCAGCGACCGTCATCGCCACCCTTCTCGCCGAGAATGTCGCCCTCCGTGAACAACTCGCCAAGCACTCTGGCGTCGTCGTCCCACTGCCTCTCGCCCGTCGAGAGTGAGCCGACTCGAGAACGGGGCAGGCGGGCGTCAGCCCAACTCTGGCCACTTCTGCCCTGGTCGAGGACACCCCCGCGGGTGGGCGCGTGGTGTGTCTCATGAGACACATATCAGCCTGGAGAACCCTGGCTGCGGTGGCCGAGTTTCTTCAGGTCGGCCGAGCGGCTGCCGGGCGGTTGCAGGTCGGCGTATGGGTGGAGGCGGGCGCCGGCGGTGCCGTCGGCGAGGGTGCGCTGCGGTGCGTCCGACTGGGGCGGGGTGTGGGCCGGTGTGGGGCGGCCGAGCAGGTCGAGTGCGGCCTGCGGACCGTGGTCGCGGCGGGCCGCGGCCACCTCGTCCAGATCCCAGGCCATCTCGCCGACGACGGTGCGGCGCGGGCCGCGGGCGGTGACGGTGCCACGCACCAGGAGCAGTCCGCTGTGGAACACGGTGTGCGCGCAGGCCTCGTGGGAGTCCTCGAAGAAGGCGAGGTCGACCAGGCCCGAACCGTCCTCCAGCGTCACGAAGATGACCCGCTTCCCGGACGAAATCGGTGCGGTCTGCGTGGAGGCCCGCACCCCGGCGACGAGCACCTTCTGCCCGGGGATCATGCCGCGCAGGTGGGCGGCGTCGGTCGCGCCGAGCTCGCGCAGCAGCCGGTGGTGGTGCTCCATCAGGTGGTGGGTCACGTCGATCGAGAGTGTGTCGAGTTCGGCGCCGAGCTTGTCGCGGCTGGTCATCTCGGGCAGGCCGCTCGGCGCGGCGGGCGCCAGCTCGCCGCCGAGCGGCAGTTGTCCGTCGGTGGCGGTGGGGTTGCGGGACTGCCGGTGCAACTCGGTGGCCTGCAGCAGCAGATCCCGTCGGGTCAGGTCGCCGGTGAGGGAAGCGCCGATGCGGATCAGGCGTTGCGCGAGCGGCAGGGATGGGCGGGCGCGCTGCCACAGGTCCTGCAGGCTGGTGTAGTGGCAGACGACCCCGCCGCCGACACGGACCCGGACGAAGGCCGACGAACTCGCCGAACGGCGCCGTCAGAGGCAGGAACGGCTCGATCAGGCCCGCAGAGCAGCCGAGGAGGCCGCGCACCGGCTGCGCGACAAGCGCGCCGAACAAACAGACGCCGACGCGCTACTGCAGCAGGCACGCGACCGCTACGCCCAGGCCCAGCAGCAGGTGTCCGTAGCCGAGCAGCAACTGCAACAAGCACGGGAGGAAGGGGGCTTCCCCCGAAGCGTGGACACCGTTTGCTATGCGGCAGCGGCCAGCGTAACTGATCGCTGTTCGAAGGCGATCGGACTGATGTAGCCAAGCGCTGAGTGCCTGCGCCGCGTGTTGTAGCGGGTGACCCACCGGAATACTGCGAGACGAGCCTCACGTGCCCCTGACCAGCGTTTCTTCCCTTGCAGGGTCTCCCTTTTCAGGGTCGCGTTGAAGCTCTCCGCGGCGGCGTTGTCCGCGCTGGTGCCGACCGCTCCGCGCGAGCGGGTCACGCCGAGCCGACGGCACACCTTCGCGAACTCCCTCGACGCGTACTGGGCGAGTTCAACCAGTCGTTGCAACACCGGGCTGTTGCAGCGAGCGTAGCTGCTCTTCGAAGACCTCGGCGGGTGTCCGCCAGCCGAGGGTCTTGCGGGGCCGGTTGTTGATCGCCATGGC
>NZ_JAAKZX010000411.1 GCF_011045025.1 Streptomyces ureilyticus | reverse complement strand
CCGTCTCGCGAGACGGCGCCCCCACCCTCGTACTGTCTAGACGTATGCGGTGATGTCCTTGACCACCGAGAAGCCCAGGCCGTACGCGCTCATCCCCCGCCCGTACGCGCCCAGGTGGACGCCCTGCTGCGTGGAGCCCGCGAGGACCCAGCCGAACTCGGACTCGCGGTAGTGGAAGGACGCCGGAACGCCGTCCACGGGGAGCGAGAGGCTGGACCAGTCCGGACCGGTCAGGTCGTCCGCGAGGACCCACGCCGTCTCAGTCTGCTGGTCAAGCCAGTCGTCGCGGAGGGTGTGGTCCATCTGGCCGGGCCAGGTGCAGTTCAGCAGTCCCACGCCCGCGAGCCAGGCCGCGGAGGACACCGAGGTGGCCTCCAGGAGCCCGGTGCCGTCGGCGCTGCGCCGCACGGGGCTGGACGCGACGGTGACCACCACCGCGAAGCGCTCCTTGTCGTCCGTCGTCGACTCACTGCGTACGGACGGCTCGTCGCCGTGCCCGATCGAGCCGTGCTCCACGGCACCATCGGCCGAGGTGCCGACCTTCATCAGCCAGCGCGGTCCCGTGAAGGCCTCGTCGAGGCCGTACCACGGGAAGGGCGCCAGCAGGTAGCCGTCGACCGTGCCCCGGGCGGAGGGGACGGGTTGTCCGCCCTCCGCGTCCGGCGCCTGCGCGCCTACCCGACTTGTCGTCTCCATTGCCCGGACGCCTCCTCGCTCTCGTCGGACCGAAACGGCCCGCCCCCCATCGGGCGTCCCTCCGGTCCGCACAACAACTAGGCAGGATAGCCACACGCCGACAGCGAGCTGTGAAACCGGTCGGCGGGTGGGTCGGGTACGCGTCCGCTCGCGCCGCTTGTGAGCAGGCAGAACTCGGTGGTACGGGGTTCTTGGAGCTCGGGGGCAAACGGCCGAGGGGGCGCACGCCTCAGGCCCGTACACCGCCCGTGCACCTCAGGTACGTACGGCTCACAGGTACGTACCTTGGCTGCGTACGCCTCAGGTCGCGTCCGCGTCGAACGGGGGGCGCTCGGCCGGCTCGAGCTGCTCGCGCTTCTTCGTCATGTCGACGGTGCCGCCGGAGGACGACGCGGTGGAGGAGGCGGCGGCGGACTCTGAGTCGCGGCCGTGGACGGCGTCCGTGACCTCGGCCATCTCCTTCTTCAGGTCGAAGCCGTTACGGATCTCCTTGAGCCCCAGTTCGTCGTTGTCCAGCTGCTTGCGGATGAACGTCTTGGGGTTGAGGTCCTCGAACTCGAAGTCCTTGAACTCCGGGCCGAGTTCATCACGGATGTCCGCCTTGGCGCTCTCCGAGAACTCGCGGATCTTGCGAATGGTGCGCGTGACGTCCTGGATCATCTTCGGGAGCTTCTCCGGGCCGAAGACGAGCACGGCAAGGACAACGAGCGCCACCAGCTCGAGCGGTCCTATGTCATTGAACACCTTGCAGCTCCTCGTGATGTCCTCGGCCTCGGCGGGATTCTTCCGTGGTCCGGGCCGGATCCACGGTACCCGGCGTTCCTGTCTGTCCGGTACTGTCCCGGCGTCTTACTCCTGCCGTTCCTGTCAGTTCGTGATGGGTTCCTGTTGGTTCCCGTCTGTTGTTGTCCCTCTGTCGCCGCGTCCGTTCCGGTCAGTCGCCGTCGGCGGAGCCGAGGACGAGGCTGATTTTCCGCTCCTTGCCGTCGCGCTCCACGGTCAGTTCGAGGCGGTCGCCGGGGCGGTGGGCCCGGGTCTTGACGATGAGCTCCTCGCCGGAGCGGACGGGGCGGCCGTCGACCTCGGTGATGACGTCGCCCGCCTTGATGCCGGCCCGGTCGCCGGGGCCGCCCTTGGTGACCGGCGCGCCGCCGTCGCCCTTGGTGCCGACGCGGGCGCCGTCGCCCGTGTAGTCCATGTCGAGCGTGACACCGATCACCGGGTGCGTGGCCTTACCGGTGTTGATCAGCTCTTCGGCCACGCGCTTGCCCTGGTTGATGGGTATGGCGAAGCCCAGGCCGATCGATCCGGCCTGGGCGCTCTCCAGGTCGGAGCCGCTGTCGGCGGAGCGGATGGCGCTGTTGATGCCGATGACGCGGGCCTTGGAGTCGACGAGGGGGCCGCCCGAGTTGCCGGGGTTGATCGGAGCGTCGGTCTGCAGGGCGTCGACATACGAGACGTCGCTGCGGTCGCCCGATTCGCCGCCCGCGGTGATCGGCCGCTCCTTGGCGCTGATGATCCCGGAGGTCACGGTGTTCTCGAGGTCGAACGGTGCGCCTATGGCCACCACCGGATCGCCGACCTGGACATTGTCGGAGTTGCCGAGCGGCAGGGGTTTGAGACCGCTGACGCCGCTCACCTTCACCACGGCAAGGTCGTAGCCGGTGTCACCACCGACCAGCTCGGCCTTCGCGCTCTCGCCCCCGCTGAAGGTCACGGAGATGTCGCCGCTCGCTCCGGCGGGATCCACGACGTGGTGGTTGGTGAGGATGTGTCCGCGCTCGTCGAGCACGAAGCCGGTGCCCGTGCCCTGCGCGTCCGACCCGCTCACATGCAGGGTCACCACGCTGGGCAGCGCACTGGCCGCGATCCCGGCCACGCTGTCCGGCTCCCGCCCCTTGGCCTCCGTCCCGGCCTGCGGCAGCTCGACGTCCTCGATCCCCCCGTTCCGCTCGAGATACGCCCCCACGGCTCCGCCGAGGCCTCCGGCCACCAGCGCGATGAGTACGGCTCCCAGAACCAGCAACCGCCTGACGCGCTTACGCCGACCGCTCTCGCTGTCGACGGCGGAACCGTTCTGCTGGAGGGGGGCGGCGACCCAGGGGTCGTAGTCTGTCTCTTATACACGTCT
>NZ_JAAKZX010000410.1 GCF_011045025.1 Streptomyces ureilyticus | reverse complement strand
GGGTGTGGCCGTCCCGTTCGCTCCGCTCGGCACGGGTGCCGGGGTTGGGGCCGGGGCACCCCGCCCCTCCAGCACCTGCTCCCGCAGCCACGCGAGCTCGCCGGGAGCGAGCATCGCC
This sequence comes from Streptomyces ureilyticus, assembly GCF_011045025.1. Classification (GTDB taxonomy): domain Bacteria; phylum Actinomycetota; class Actinomycetes; order Streptomycetales; family Streptomycetaceae; genus Streptomyces; species Streptomyces ureilyticus. The sequence continues at coordinate 2,724 of NZ_JAAKZX010000410.1, read as the reverse complement.
CGGTCGCTCTCGTCGAGAACGCGGGCCGCGCGGGTGTCGATCATCAGCAGGCGTACGCGGCCGAAGTCGCGGCGGTAGCTCCAGCGGACCGAGGAGGGGTTCGAGTCGGCGTCGGCGGCGAAGGCGCGGAGGACGTCCGTGCCGTCGGGGATCGCGCGCACGGCGGCGTACAGCGGGTCGGCGGCGAGATGTTCGGGCGGGAGGTTGCCGAGGTGCTGGTGGACCCAGTACGACATCAGGCCGCTCAGCAGGCGCTCGCGCCACCAGGGCGTGGCCCGCATGTCGGCGAGCCAGGAGGCGCTGGTGTTCCAGTCGTCGATGACGTCGTGGTCGTCGAAGATCATGCAGCTGGGCACGGTGGACAGCAGCCAGCGCACCTCGGGGTCGAGCCACGATTCGTAGTAGAGGCGGGTGTACTCCTCGTAGTCCGCGACCTCGTTGCCCGGCGGATCCTTGAGGTCGCGGCGGGCCGCCAGCCAGCGGCGGGTGGCATTGGAGGTCTCGTCCGCGTACACCTGGTCGCCCAAAAGCACCAGTACGTCGGGCCGTTCGGCCTCCGGATCCGAGGCGAGGCGTGCGGCCAGCGTGTCCAGCGCGTCCGGGCCCACCGGGTCCTTCTCGTCGGCGGGCGGAGCGGCCCAGCGACAGGAACCGAAGGCCACCCGCACCGTCGCGTTGTCGTCGTCGGCCGGGGCGTGGATGAGCGAGGGCGGGAACGGCGAGCCGGGCAGCGGCCAGACCGTCGTACCGTCGAGGCGCACCTCGTACGCGGTCGACGTGCCCGGTGTCAGCCCGGTCACCGGGATCAGGGCGTAGTGATGGCCCGCGACCTGAAAGGTACGGGTCTCGCCGCCGGCGCCGTCCGCGCAGCGCACCTCGGCGGCGCACGGACGGCTCGCCTCGACCCAGACGGTCGCGGACGAGCCGTCGACGTACCTCAGCAGTGGTCCCAGCCGCAGCCTCGCCACGTGATCACCCTCCTCCGTCGCCCCGTACGGTACGGAACGACGGAGGTCAGTGGGGAGGTTCCGGCGGAGGTTCTCGGACTGCGGACCGCGGAAGGCTCAGCAGCCGTTGAGCACCGAGGTCAGCTTGCTCTTCTCCGCGGAGTCGACGGAGAGGTCGTAGTGGTGCTTCACCTGGACCCAGGCGCGTACGTACGTGCAGGAGTACGAGCTGACCGACGGCATCCACTCCGCCGGGTCCTTGTCGCCCTTCGCCTGGTTCACGTTGTCCGTGACCGCGATGAGCTGTGGGCGGGTCAGGTCGTTGGCGAAGCCCTCGCGCTCGGAGGTGCTCCAGCTGCCGGCGCCGGAGTCCCAGGCCTCGGCGAGCGGGACGAGGTGGTCGATGTCGACGTCGGCGGCGGCGCTCCAGGTGGCGCCGTCGTAGACGGAGAACCAACTGCCGCTGGTCGCGGCGCAGCTTGAGCTCTGCTCGACGTTCTCGCCGTCGCGCTCGAGGACGACTTCACGGGTGTTGCAGGCGCCGGACTGGGTGATCCAGTGCGGGAAGAGGTCGCGGTCGTAGCCGGTGCGGTCCTCGTTCGCCACGGTGAGCTGGGACAGATAGGAGCGGGCGGTGTCGGCGCTGACGGGGGTGGGCAGGGCAGCGGAGGCGGCCGGACCGTTGAAAAGCCCGGCCATGGCTATCAATCCGCCGGCGGCGGCGAGTATGCTGAGTCGTCGACGCGCGTAGACCTTTGGCATGCGAACTCCCTTGGGGGGATGGGAAGTTGACGGTGCGTGCGAATGCTTGCGGTGCCGCGTTTCGGGGAGATGTGCGCCGGGTGAGAATTTAATGTCGTGGCCATGACATAACAAGGGGTACGGGGCCGGGGCGGCGGAGCTTTGGGCTCGTGCGTGCCTTTGTTGGGCTTTTGGTTCGGCCTTTGTTACGTGAAGTTCTGTGGAATCGGGTCCGCTGAGTGGTGGCGGGATTGCCGTTCGGTTTTGTACCGTAGAGGAACAAAGTGGCTCCCGCCCGCTTTCCCTGACCGGTGGGCGGGGCCACCTTGTCCTTGGGCCGCCTTGCCCTGAGGGCACCTTGCCCCGGCGCCCTCGGCCCCCTCTCCTACGTTTTGGAGCATGCCGATGACGGCCACGACCGTGCTGACCGCCCGTGCCCTGCTGTTGGACATGGACGGCACCCTCGTCAACTCCGATGCCGTAGTCGAACGCGTCTGGCACCGGTGGGCCGAGCGGAACGGGCTGGACGGGGCCGAAATCATGAAGGTCGTCCACGGCCGGCAAGGGCATGCGTCGATGGCCCTGCTGCTGCCCGACCGGCCCATGGAGAAGAACATCGCGGACAACGAGCGCATGCTGGCCGAGGAGACGGCCGACATGGAGGGCGTCGTCGCGATTCCCGGAGCCGCGGAACTCCTCGCCTCACTGCGGGGGTTGGCGTTGCCGCATGCACTGGTGACCTCCGCGGACGTACCGCTGTCGACCGCGCGAATGGCCGCCGCCGGGCTACCGCTGCCCGACGTCCGGGTCACCGCCGAGTCCGTCGGCGCGAGCAAGCCGGACCCTGAGGGGTTCTTGAAGGCGGCCGCCGAGCTGGGGGTCGCGCCTTCCGAGTGTGTGGTGTTCGAGGACTCGGGGGCGGGGATCGCGGCGGGGCGTTCCGCGGGGATGCGGGTTGTGGGGGGTCAGCCCGGCGTCCATCTCAAAAGCGATCTCGTTCCTCGAGAGCCAGAGCTTCGTCCGCAGGGAACAGGGC
>NZ_JAAKZX010000040.1 GCF_011045025.1 Streptomyces ureilyticus | reverse complement strand
GGTCGGGGTCGGTGCGGGGGTCGTCTGCCGGTTCGGCTCGGGGGTCTGGCGCGTCGGCTGCGTCACCGGTGTGGGGGACGTACCGCCGCGGGCCTCCTTGTCGGTCTTGTCGCCGAGCATGAGGGCGAAGGCGGTGGCGGCGGTGACCGCGAGGGCGACCGCGATGACCGCGATGACGATCGACGTACGGCTGCGGGTGCGGGTGCGGCCGGGCGCCTGGTGGTACTGGGGGTGCGGCGGCGTCGGCCGCGGGGTGTCGACCTGGGTGAGCGGGTGCGGCACCGGGTCCGGGGCCGGCGGTCCCGTCGTCGTCAGCGTGGGCTGCGCCCAGTGCGGGGCCGCGCCGTGCTCCACCTGCGCGAGCATCGCGTCGAGGTGTGCCGGGGCGGGGCGGGCCGCCGGGTCCCGTACGAGCAGGGCCTGGAGTACGGGTGCGAGGGGGCCGGAGCGCACCGGCGGCGGTACGGGGTCGTCGAGCACCGCGGCGAGGGTGGCGAGCGTGGTGCCGCGGCGCAGCGGACTGACGCCCTCGGCGCAGACGTACAGGACGAGGCCCAGGGACCAGAGGTCGGACGCCGGGAGGTCGTCGTTGCCGCGGATCCGCTCGGGGGCGATGTACTCGGGGGAGCCGATGAGTTCGCCGGTGGCCGTCAGGGAGGTCGAGCCCTGGAGGGCCGCGATGCCGAAGTCGGTGAGGACGGCGGTGCCGTCGGGGCGCAGGAGGATGTTGGCGGGCTTGACGTCGCGGTGCTGGATGCCGGCCGCGTCCGCGGCCCGGAGGGCGGCGAGTACCTGACGGCCGATGCGGGCGGCCTCGACGGGGAGCAACGGGCCGTTGTCGAGGCGCTCTTGGAGCGAGATGCCGCTCACCAGCTCCATCACGAGCCAGGGGTGCGGGTCCTGGTCCACGATGTGGTGGATGGTCACCACGTTCGGATGGCTGAGCCGGGCGAGGGCCCGCGCCTCCCGCAGCACCCGCTCCCGCATGGCATCCGACGCCGCCGCGTCCGCCCGTACGGCCTTGAGGGCGACCTCCCGGTGCAGGACGCTGTCGCGCGCCCGCCACACCGTGCCCATCCCGCCACTGCCGAGCCGCTCAATCAGCTCGAACCGGCCGTCGATCACGTCCCCCGGTGCGTTCATGTGCGACAGGTTAGAGGAGTGACGGGAGGGTTCGCCGGGCGGGAAGGGGCGGCCGGGTGGGCGGAGGCTCGCCCACCCGGCCCCCGCAGCCGTCAGGTCAGTCCGTTGGAGGACAGCCAGGTTTTGGCCACCTCCAGCGGGTCCTTTTTGTCGTTCTGCACCTGGCCGTTGAGACTGATCAGGGTTTCCGTGTCGAGCTTCTCCGATACGGCGTTGAGCGCGGAAACGCCCTCTGCCGGGAGATCGCTCTTGTATGCCAACGGAGTTACGTTCTGGAAGCCGAAGAGGTTCTTCGGGTCCTGAAGGATGAGGAATTTGTTCTTTTCGATACCGGGGTCGGTTGTGAAGATGTTCCCGGCCTGGATGTTGTTGCCCTTGAGCGCCGCCGCCGTCAGCGGGCCGCCCGCGTCCAGCGCCTTGAAGGACTTGAATTCGAGCCCGTAGTCCTCCTTCAGGCCCGGCAGCCCGTGGTGCCGGGTCTGGAACTCGGGCGAACCACCGATGACCAGCTCAGGCGCCAGTTCGGCGAGGTCGGCGAGCGTCGACTTCTCCGTCAGCTTGTACTTCTTGGCCGTGGCCTCGTTGACCGCGACGGCGTCCTTGTCCTGGGCCTCCGAAGACTCCAACAGCGTGAGCTTGGAATCGAGTTCGGACCCGATGGCCTTGTTGGCCTCCTCAGACGACGTCGGTTGCGTGTCCTTGTTCAGGTAGGACAGCAGCGCCCCGTTGTACTCGGGCAATACCGTGATCGTGCCGTTCTTGATCAGACCGTAGGTCGTTTCGCGGCTGCCGATGTTCAGTTTGTAACTGACCTTGACGCCCTTGGACTTGAGGGCTTCGCCGTATATGTCGGCGAGCAGGATGCTCTCGGGGAAGTTGTTGGAACCGACCACGACGGTCCCGCCCTTGGCTTCGTCCTCCTGCAAGGGGTCGGAGCTGCCGGAGGAGTCGTCGGAGGAACCGCAGCCCGCCAGCGCGGCCGTGGCCACAACCAGCAGGGAAACGGCGTACGTTGCGGATTTTCTGGTGCTTCGTGCGATGGTCACGTTCGTCATCCAGACTTGCCGGGGGCGTGGGCGGTGGTGGCAGTGCGGCCGTGGTTGCGGCGTCGCGACGATCCAAGCGATGCCGGTCACGGGCCGTCAAGGCACGAATAGATCACCGAAGGACACCGGGCGGCTTCGTCGCGTATGCACAACGGGGCCGATATACGAGCGAAGTGGGCATATCTTGGTGCCAGTTTTTGGTTGATCATGGCCGTACTCTTGCGCCAGCCGCTAGTGTTGGCCGCGTCGGGGGTCCTGTTCCACCCAATTCCACTTGTCGGTCGAAGCGTGCTGTCGCGACCCTGCAACCCATCAGTTTCGGACAGCGGGTTTCCCATGTGACGCAAGAAGCAAGGAGGTTCGGTGCCCGCGCACAGAAAGGTTGCCCGGGATGACTTCCCCGCGGCTCCCCGCACCGGCCCGACGCCGCCCCTCCTCGACCGCTGGCCCTTCCGGCGCAAACTGAACGTTCTGGTGATCGTTCCGCTTACGGTCGTCTCGGCGATCCTCGCCTACGTGGTCTACGCCCAGGTCGACCAGGCCCGTTCCGCCGCCTCCACCGCCGAACTCGTGCGCGACAGCGCGCAGGTGACCCGGCTGATCGACAGCGTGCAGACCGAGCACCGGCAGGCTCTGCTCATCTCCCTGCGCTATGAGGCCGCGGGTCCCGAGGAAGGCGCGCCCGACACCTCCGCGTATCTCCAGGCGCAGCAGAAGGTGAACTCCCAGATAGAGACGGTCCGGGAGACCTACGGGGACCGGCTGCCGGAGGGCGAGGCCCAGGCGCTGCAGGAACTGGAGGGCCTGGACAGTCTCCGGCAGACCGTGGAGAAGGGGCCCATCCCCGCCGACAACATCGACCCCGCGTACGGATCGGTGATCGAGGGCCTGATCAGCGGACTCGAACTCGGTGAGGGCGCCGAGTCCTCCTCGTCCGCGGGCAACCTGCTCGACGCGCTGCTGCGGGCCGACACCGCCCACGCCTCCTTCGAGACCAGCGTGTTCGCCGCCCGGACCCGGGACCCGAACGCACTCATCCAGTTCACCGCCGCCGTCGGCGACCTCGAGCAGTACACCTACCAGGCCGAGCGGTTCACCGGGTACGCCAGCCAGAAGCAGGGCGCCGAACTGGCCGGGATCGAGCAGAGCCCGTACCAGAGCGTCATCGCCCAGCACTACGTCTCGCTCCAGGTCGACCCCGGCGCGCTGGTCGCCGAGAACGCGACCCAGCTGCGCAGGGCCCTCGGCGAGGCGCTGCAGGCCGAGCCCACCTACGAGCGGCAGGCACAGAACCGGCTGAAGATCACCCAGTCTCTGATCGGCCAGATCGCCGACGACACCCAGTCCGCGTCGAACGCCGCCTGGTGGCAGGTGGCCTGGCTGGTCGCCGCCACGCTGCTCGCCTTCGGGGCCTGGCTGCTGTTCTCCGTACTGGTCCGCCGCTCCGTCGTACGGGTCGTACAGAGCCTCACCGGTGCGGCCCAGCACGTGGCCGCCGCGGCCGAGACCGAGTTGGCGCGGGTCGCGGACGACGACGCCGATGACGCGAGCCCGCCGCGCCTGGAAGCCGTTCCCGTGCCCGTACGCGACGAGATCGGTGAACTCGCCGAAGCTTTCAACCAGGTTCAGGTCACCGCGACCGCCCTGCTGGAGCGCCAGGTCGTCAGCCGTCGCAACATCGCCGAGATGTTCGGCAACGTCGGCCGCCGCGTCAGCAACCTGACCGCGCGTCAACTCGCGCTGATCGACTCGGTGGAGCGCGGCGAGACCGACCCGCAGGTACTGGACCGGCTCTACCGCATCGACCACATCGCCGTACGTCTCCAGCGCAACGCCGACAGCCTGATGCTGCTCGCCGGAATCCGTGAGACGGGCCTGAGCAGCGGGCCCATGCGGCTCAGCAACATCGTCCGGGCCGCGCTCGGGCAGATCGAGGGCTATCAGCGCGTCGCTCCGCACGCCGAGGGCGATGTCACCGTCGCCCCCGACATCGTCGGCGATCTGACGCTGATGCTCGCCGAACTGCTGGAGAACGCGGTGACGTTCTCCCCGGCGCACACCAGCGTCGAGGTGGTCCTGCGGCCCCGGTTCGGCTCCGGCGGCGCCGTGGTCGAGATCATCGACCACGGGCTCGGGATGAGCGCCGAGCGGCTGGACGAGGAGAACGCCCGGCTGATCCGCCGCGAACGGCTCGACCTGGCGCCGACGGAGGTCCTCGGCCTGTTCGTGGTCGGCGGTCTGTCCCGGCGCTGGGGCATCGAGGTCGTCCTCTCCCGCACGCCGGGTGGCGGTGTCACCGCCACCGTCGCGGTCCCCGCGGAACATCTGCTGACCACAGACCCGACGGCGCCCGCGGCCCGGCCCGCGCAGATCCTGCCGCCGGCCCGCCGCTCGGGCCCGTCCGAACCGCGTCCCGCGATGGTGGAGGCGGCGCCCGGGCGCTCGTCGCTGCCCCGCCGGATCCCCGCTCGTACGCGGGCGGAGCAGGAGGCGCCACAGCCCCAGTCGCCGGCCGAGCCCCGGTCCGCCGGGCATGCGCGTCGCCTGGAGGCCACGGCGGAGAGCGTGCGGGGGCGCCAGGAAGTCACGGCGGATGGCTTGCGCGGGCGCCAGGAAGCTACGGCAGAGAGCATGCGCGGACGTCCGGAAGCCCGGGCGGAAAGCATGCGCGGGCAGCAAGGAGCCACGGCGGAGAGCATGCGCGGGCGCCCGGAAGCCATGGGCCACACACCGTACGGACCCGGCACTCCCCCGCTGCCCAGGCGAGGCGGCCTCTCGCCAAGGCCGGTATCCGGTACGGGAGTCGGCGCCCACGAGGCGACCGGGCGCGGCGGTAGCGGCGTCGGCGACAGTGGCAGCGGCACTCGCGGGGGCGGCAGCACCGGATCCTCCGGTACGGCCCCGCCGCGGCCCGACGCTCCCGGCCCCCTGCGGCGCCGGGTGCGTGGTGCGACCCTCGGCGCCACCACCGCCTCCAGCCGCCAGCCCAAGCGGGCGCCGACGACTCAGCGGCCGTCCGCCTGGCAGCCCGTAGACCCGGAGGCGGCGCGGACCGAGATCGACGAGTTCGAGGCCGCAGTCCAGCGGGCCCAGCGCGAGGCCGCCGCCGAGACCCGGCCGGACTCCGCGTACAGACCTACCGACCCGAGACCTACAGATCCCCATTCCCGGAAGGCTTGAGCAAGTGATGATGTGGACAGGTGGACCGCAATCCGGGGCCGTCGAGCCGGTGACGGATGTGAAGGCCGCCGCTGCCGACTTCAACTGGCTGCTGAACCGCTTCGCCACCGAGACCGCCGGGGTTGTCGACGTGATCGGTGTCTCCTCCGACGGGCTGCTGATCGCGGTGTCCCAACTGCGCGGCCAGGCGGACTCCGAACGGCTCGCGGCGATCGTCTCCGGTATCACCAGCCTCGCCATGGGGGCGTCGGGCAACTACGGACTCGGCAGCCTCAACAAGGTCATCATCGACCTCGAGGAAGGCCACGTCCTGGTGTCGGCGCTCGGCGCGGGCGCGGTACTCGGCGTGGTCGCGTCCAAGGAGGCGAAGCTCGGCAACATCGCGTACGAGATGACCCTCTTCGCCAATCGCGCCGGTGCCGCGCTGAGCCCGCAGCTGGTCATGGAGCTGAAGAACACCGTGGGGATCGCGCCGGCCGGGTGACGGCGGCCGAGACCGGGGGCGTGCCCGACCATGGCGCCCGTGAAGGTGAAGGGGGAACGTGATGACGGCCGGTGAGCCACCAGCCGCCGACGACTCCGCGTGGGGAGCGGAGCCTCCCGCGCCTCTTGTCCGGCCGTTCCTGCTGACGGCGGGGCGGATCGCCGGCGGCGACAGCCTCGTACCGCCGATTCCGATCGAGACACAGGTGATCGCGACCGACGTGGGTCTGGCCACGCTGGACGCCTTCGCCTTCGACCAGCACCGCGACATCATCATGATCTGCCGCCAGCCGCAGTCACTGGCGGAGATCGCGGCGAAACTGCGGATGCATCTCAATGTGATCCGGGTGCTCGCCGACGATCTGCGCGCGGACGGCCAACTGGCCTTGTACGTACCGCAGGACGGTTCCGCCCGCGACACCTCTGTATTGCGAAGGGTTATCGATGGTCTTCGAGACATCCCCGACTCCCGGGGCCGGGTCCGTGAACGGTGAGAACCAGGGGACCCGGCCGCCGCTGCCGGTGAAGATGGTCATCGCGGGCGGCTTCGGCGTGGGCAAGACGACCACGGTCGGCGCCATCTCCGAGATCGAGCCGCTGACCACCGAGGCGTCCATCACCTCGGTCGCGGCCGGCGTCGACGACCTCTCGCACACCCCGGAGAAGATGACGACCACCGTCGCCATGGACTTCGGCTGCGTCACGCTCGATCCGACGCTGAAGCTCTATCTGTTCGGGACGCCCGGCCAGCAGCGGTTCGGCTTCATGTGGGACGACCTGGTGGACGGCGCGCTGGGCGGCCTCGTCATCGTCGACACCCGCCGCCTCGACGACTGCTACGCGGCCGTCGACTACTTCGAGCACCGCCAGATCCCCTTCGCGGTCGCCGTCAACGCCTTCGACGGCAAGGTCGAGCACGACCTGAACGACGTACGGTGGGCCCTCGACGTCGCCGACCACGTCCCGCTCACCGTGTTCGACGCCCGCGAACGCGGCTCGGTCCGGGACGCGCTGCTCGTGGTCCTGGAACACGCCCTGGCCACCGCCGAACAGCGGTGACCGGGCGGTGACCCGGGCTCGGGTGCCAGGCTCGGGTGTCAGGCCGTGCCGCGCCTACGGACCCCCGGGGACACCGCCGTCCGGCCCGCGGCCCAGAACAGCACGAGGACGAGCAGGGCGAGGGCCGCGGTGAGGGTGGCGCCGCCGACGACCTTCTCGTAGTCGCGCTGGTAGAGGCCGTCCACGATGTAGCGGCCGACGCCGCCCAGAGAGACGTACGCCGCGATCGTCGCCGTGGAGACGATCTGGATCGCCGCCGAACGCAGCCCGCTGAAGATCAGCGGCAGCGCGGCCGGCACCTCGACCTGGAACAGGATCTGCGACTGTGACATGCCCATACCGCGGGCGGCGTCGACGGGCGAGGGGTCCACGGTGCGCACCGCCTCATAGGTGGTGATGAGGATCGGCGGGATCGCCAGCACCACCAGCGGGATCATCACGGGCAGCACGCTCAGCCCGAGCCACACGAACATCAGCACCAGCAGCCCGAACGTCGGCAGGGCACGGGCCGACGCCGCCACGAACGCCATCGCGTTGCCGCCGCGCCCGGTGTGCCCGGTGATCAGACCGATCGGCAGGCCGATCGCCGCGGCGATCGCGAGCGCGGCGGCGGAGTACTGGATGTGCTCCCACACGCGCTGCGGGATGCCGTCGTAGCCCTTCCACTGGGCGCTGTCGCTGAAGAAGGCTTCGATGAAGTTCAGTACGTTCACGAGACGCGCTCCGGTGCGCGGGCGGCGCCCGCCGTTGTGGACGTGTCCGGCGCCGTGGGGCCCGCGGCGGTGCGCAGGGCCGTGCGCCTGGCCTTGCTGTCGGAGGGCGGCATCCAGGGGGTGAGCAGCCGACGCGCGAGGACGAGCAGGGCGTCGACCAGCACGGCGAGTACGGCGGTGGTGACCACCGAGTTCAGGGCCAGGACGGGGCGCTGGTAGAGCAGTGCCGTGGTCAGCAGATTGCCCAGGGCGCCCTGGTTGCCGATCAGCGCGCCGACGCTGACCAGGCTGATGCTGGAGGCGGCGGCCACCCTCAGTCCGGCGATGATCGCGGGTACGGCGATGGGCAGTTGGACCTGGACATAGCGGCGTACGAGCCCGATGCCCATCGCCGAGGCGGCGGCGTTCGTCTCCTCGGGAACCGACCGGATGCCGTCGACGACCGACGGGACGAGGACGACCAGGCTGTACAGGCACAGCGGGATCATCACCGTGAGCTTGCTCAGCCCGGTGTAGTCGATGAGCACCACGAAGAAGGCCAGCGAAGGGATCGCGTAGATCACCGTGGTGGTCCACAGCACCGGCGGGTAGAGCCAGCGGACCCGGACGCACAGCAGACCGATCGGCAGCGACAGCAGGAACCCGACGAGCACCGGGATCAGGGCCTCCTGCAAGTGCGTGGAGATCAGGCCGAGATAGCTGCTCTGGAGGTCGCTCGGGATGTCGAAGAAGCCGTTCATCGGGTGGCCTTCACCGGGGGCGGGTCCTGCGGGGAGTCCTTGCCCTGCCCGGAGGCAGCGGAGCCGGCGGCGTGCTGCCGGCGGGCGGCGCGGATCGCGGCGGAGATGGTCTCCTGACCGGCGATGCCCAGCACGCGTCCCGAACCGTCCACGGCGACCGCGTGACCGGTGGTCGAGAGGACCGCCCGGTCCAGGGCGATCCGCAGGGAGTCCCGGCCGATCTCGAAGCTCTGCCCGTACGGCGTCAGGGTCCCGGCGTCGCCGTTCCAGGCCGCGGGGTCGGTCCAGCCGATGGGCTTGCCGTCGATGTCGGTGACGAGAACCGGCTGGGCATCGGCGGGTTGAGCGCTCGTCGCCTGGGCGATCCGCTGCCGGTCGGCGTCGATCGGGAAGACCCGGGAGCGGTCGAGCTCGAGGTCGCCCGTGGACAGGAACGACAGTCCGCGGATGCCCCGGTCGCCGCCCAAGAACTCCTCCACGAACTCGTCGGCGGGCGACGACAACAGCTCGTCCGGCGCCGCGAACTGGGCGAGCCGGCCGCCCTTGCGCAGTACGGCGATCCGGTCGCCGATCGTGATGGCCTCGTCCATGTCGTGCGTGACGAACACGATCGCCTTGCCGAGCTCGCCCTGAATACGCAGCAACTCCTCCTGCAACCCCCGGCGGACGACCGGGTCGACCGCCGAGAACGGCTCGTCCATCAGCAGGATCGGCGGGTCCGCGGCCAGCGCACGGGCCACGCCGACCCGCTGCTGCTGGCCGCCGGAGAGCTGGTACGGGTAGCGGCGGGCCATGTCTTTGTCGAGGCCGACGCGTTCCATGAGCTCGGCCGCGCGGGCGCGGGCGCGCTGCTTGGACCAGCCCAGCAGCCGGGGCACCGTGGCGATGTTGTCGATGATGGTGCGGTGCTGGAAGAGCCCGGCGTTCTGGATGACGTAACCCATGGAACGGCGCAGGGCGTTGACCGGCTGACGCTGGACGTCCTCACCGTTCACCCGGATCGTGCCGCTGCTGGGCTCGATCATGCGGTTGATCATGCGCAGCGTGGTGGTCTTGCCGCACCCCGAAGGCCCGACCAGCACGGTGATGGAGTGATTCGGAATCTCAAGGGACAGGCGATCGACGGCCACCGTGCCGTCGGCGTACCGCTTGCTGACCTCTTCGATGGCTATCAAGCGTCGAAACCCTTCGGGAACGGCATGGCCCGTACGTGGCGCGATCACGTGCCCGAGGGCACGAGGCCCGAAGTCTAGCCAGTCGGTGGCTGCCTGTGATCGGTCCGGGGCCCGTTCGTACCACTCTGCTACACGGGTGTGATCACCACGGTTACCGTTCGGTTTCGGGCGGCGCTGTCGTACGGGGCGTCCTGCTGGTCCGCGCTGGCGGTGGTGAACGCGGTGAGGGGCTTGCCGCTGGCGGTGCTGAGTTCGCGTGCGGCCACGAGGGCACGCCACAGGGCGAGGACGGAGCCGCCGCCGCGCCCGCCTCGCGAGTCTGCGGACGACGCAAGCGACTGACCATGGAAGGGAGTTGGAATCCGGATGGACACAGGAGGGTTGTACCGCCGGGGCGCCGGGCCCCCTCCCGGAGCGGCAGGCTGGGGGCGTCCCTGGTCACGTTCGAGATCTGCGAGGAGCCGATATGCCCGACGAACCCGCCGTACGCGAACTCCGCCTGGTGGTCACGGCAGCCGACTACGACGCGGCGCTGCACTTCTATCGCGACGTCCTCGGACTGACCGAGCGCGGCGCGTTCTCCTCCCCCGGCGGACGGGTCACCATCCTCGACGCCGGCCGGGCCACGCTGGAGCTGACGGATCCGAACCACGCCGCCTTCATCGACGAAGTCGAGGTCGGACAGCGGGTCGCCGGCCACATCCGGGTCGCCTTCCAGGTCGACGACTCCGCCACCACCACGTCGCAGCTGGCCGCTGCCGGAGCCCGGGTGCTCGCCGAGCCGACCCGCACCCCCTGGAACTCCCTGAACTCCCGGCTCGAGGCCCCGGCCGCCCTCCAGCTGACCCTCTTCACCGAACTCGACGATTAGCCGGTGGGGCGGCCTCAGGCCCTCGTCCTTCGCCATATCACCGGCCACAACGTGTCGAGCGCGGCCTGCTCCCCGCGGGAGCGGTCGGGCTCGGAGACTGTCTCGGCCACGAGTCGACCCTTTCGGCTTGCCCAAGGTTTCGAATTACATGATTACAACCTTGCGCGGCTTACTCCCAGGTCGTCGTCTCGGTCGCCGCCGAGCTCACTCCGAAGATGGCGGCCCTGAACGTCGCGCACCGGCGCTACAGCCGAAATCGGCCTCGGCCTCGCGATCCCGGTGAACGACACCAGCCGGCGGATCGTCGCCGCCCTGCTCGCCGACGGCCGGGTCCGCCGCGCCTACCTCGGCCTCGCCGGTACGCCCGCACCGCTGCCGCCACCACTCCGGGCACGGCTGGACCAGCGCACCGGCCTGCGCATCGTCGAGGTCGTACCCGCCTCGCCCGCCGCCCGCGCCGGGCTGCGCGCCGGCGACCTGCTGCTCACCGCTCACGACGAGCCGGTCACCAGCGCACAGGCCCTCCAGCGGCTGATGCTCGAGGACGCCATCGGACGGCCACTCGCACTGACCGCGCTGCGCGGCGACGCCCTCGTGGACGTCATCGCCGTACCGGCGGAGCTGGCCTCGGACGACTGACCCGTCCGGTGCTACGTCCGGAAACCCAGGCCCGGAAATCCCAGGCTCGGAAAATCCGGCGAATCACACCACAAGCAATGCAACCGTACGGCCCGTCCGGATGTCACACATAATGAAATCGCTGCCCCTCACCAGGAGAAATCGGGGGCGTCATGCAACACCATCCATCGCGCGCGGCCCTCGCCGCAGGCATCCTTCTCACCGCCGCAGTCGGCACCACGATTCCCGCCTCAGCCTCAGCCTCAGCCTCAGCCTCTGTCGCTGGCTCTGGCTCGGCCTCCGCCCCTGCCTCCGCTTCCGCACACGCCGAGGCGTCCCGGCAGACCCCCGCAACCGCACTCGTCGTCAACGCCCGCTGGGGCGGGCACTGTTCGTACGACCGGATCGTCATCGACGTCCGGGGCACCATGCCCCCGGTCACCGTTAAGCCGGTCAGGGAGCTGCGCTACGACGGAACCGGAGCGAAGGTCCCGCTCACCGGCAAGCACTTCCTGGAGATCAAGCTCTCCCCCGCCGCCGCGCACAACGAGGCGGGCCGGTCGGTCTACCAGGGGCCAAGGCTGCTGAAGATCCACCTGCCCAAGCTCAAGGGCCTCGCCCTGACCGGCGACTTCGAGGGCACGGTCTCGTTCGGAGCCGCGTTCCACACCAAGCCCACGTACAAGGCCTTCAAGCTGCACTCCCCGGAGCGCTTCGTCCTCGACATCAGCCACCCCAACCGGTGCCGCTGACGCACACGGTCCCTCACTGTGCAGTTGTCAAGGTGCGGTCATGCATCGCTCAGCCCCGAGGCACTGGGAGGCATTCAGTCACTCGCCTCTCAGCCCTGAGGCTTCTTCTTGTGGACGAGGAGCAGCGCGGTGCCGCCGATCACGAGCAGGGCGATCGCGATCTCGATCATCACCGGGGTGGCGCTGGAGCCGCCGGTCTCGGCGAGGTCGGTGCCGCCGGTGGAGGTGCCGCCGACTGTGGCCGGGCTCGGTTCGCTCAGCGTCTGCGTGGTCTCACCGCCCGCGCCGCTGCTCTGCGTCTGGCAGTCGAGGACGCCCTTGAACCGCTTCTCGTAGCCGTTCGGCCCTCTGATCGTGAAGTCGTACGCCTGGTCCTCCTGCAGCGGAATCGTCACGGTCTGCGACACGCCCGCCTCTATGGTGTGCTGGGCCCCCATCAGCTCGAAGGTGAACGGCTCGTCCCCCGCGTTGGCCGCCGTGATGTCCACGGCTCCCTTCGCGCAGTTCTTCTCGGCCGACAGCGCGGGTATCGCGCCCTTCTCGGCCCAGTTCGCGGTCGCCGTCGCGGAGACCGTCGACTCGCTGGAGCCCGCGAGGATCTGCGTCTGGCTTCTGCTCTCGGAGACGAAGGCCCGGCCGACCGGCACCGTTGTCGAGCCCTGCACCGTCAGCGCGGCCGAGCCGTCCGCGGCACCCTCGGGCACGTCGAAGAACAGCTGACTGCCGTGGGTCGCGGAGGTGACGGCCCGGCCGTCCTTGTCGACGACCTTCACGCCGCTCGTCGCGTCGGCGGGCGGCGTCACCCGCACGCTGTCCGCGTTGGTGTGGACCGTGACGGGACCGAGCAGCTCACCGGCACGCCCGGAGACCGCGGGCGGTCCCAGGGTCAGTGAGGCTTCTGGCTCCGCGACGTTCCGCGCGCTCTTGTGCAGGTAGTCGGCGAGCTTTTCCGCCTTCGGGTTCACCGCGTCCACGTCGGCACCGTCCGAGTACCGCCATATCGCCACCTGCGTCCCGACCGCCGCGTCCTCTTCGGTGAGACCACTGGCGCCGGCCCGCTCGGCCAGCGCCGAGAGGTCGTTCACCTGCGGGTAGGAGTTCTGCAGGATCCAACGGATCTTGCCCGCGTCCGGGTTGCCGCTCAGCGACGTACCGCTCCAGGGCGTCTCCTGGTACTTGGCGGACATCTGCGTCGGGTGGTCCATGTCGACGCAGTAGGTCTGCAGAGTGCCGCCGTTGTCGACGGACATCTCGAACAGCCCCGCGGGCACCTGCCTGTCCTCGCCGTTGTCGTGGATGACGGCAAGCCCGGACGTCTTCAGACCGCCGATGGTGGCGGTCGCGCCGCCCCGGCTCTGCGGGGTCTCGTCGGCGGCAGCGACGGCCGTACCCGCCGTGGCCACCGCGCTCACCACGACGAGCCCGGACACCAGCGTCGCCGCCGCGAGGCGGGCAGCACCTCGCCCGCGTAGGGACAACGCAGAGAACGAAGAAAGCACAGAATTCCCCTTCGAGCAGGACCCGTTGACGTGGGGGGTTACGGTCCCACCAGCAGAATCAGAAGCCCCGAGAGCTATGCCCGGCATCCTAGGTACGAGGCGCACCACGTTCCCCAGGCATCCCATCGGATAACCGATCCGACTCGGAATTGTTATCGCCAAGATCGCATCCGAGTTGGAAGTGTCGATAAATCCACGGGGGACCGCCTGGGACACATTCGCCGATAAGCCGCACTTCGACCGACGTGCCTGACGTCACGTCACCAATGCTGGCTCCGCCTGCTGTTGAGCAGCCACGGTTGGCTGACCTCCCGGCTCCGTTTCCCAGCTCGGCTCCGGCCGGGGCGGCGCGGCCGATGCCAACTCCCCCTTGTTCGCCCGCCGGAACGCCGCGGTGCCGCGCGACAGATCGTGGCCGACCGCGGTCGCCTCGATGTCGGCGTACGTCCATGTCTTGCCGTCGCGTTGATCGGTGCGGACCTTCAACCTGCCCTGGACGACCACCGGATCGCCCAGTGTCACGGACGCCTGCACATTGGTCGCGAGCGACCGCTTGGCCCATACCGTGAAGAAATTGGTGTGCCCGTCCGTCCACGCGTTCTTCTCGCGGTCCCAGTACCGCTGTGTCACCGCCAGCCGGAACCTCGCCGACGCCCCCGCCGCCGTCTCCCGGTACACCGGCTGCGTAGCGACGTTCCCCACCGCACACACCGTCATCTCGTTCATGGTCGAATCCCTCCCGTGTCCACACGCCTGCGGGCCCGTCCCGCACGGCTGCGTCTGTCGCGGCGATCGCGCTGTGATCGCCGCGGTCCCAGACTGCCTCCGCCGGCCCGAGCCCGCTGAGCGCTGTGGGCTACCGCCCGGTTGTGGACAACTCCGTCACCCGATCGGGGTTCCGACCCCCGTGACCCGCACGTACTGCTCCCGTACCTCCCGATATCGCAGCAGCTCCGCCGCCATCGGATCCAGCACCCGCGCCCGGCCGCACGCCGCGGCCGCCTCCCGCAAACGCCGTTCCGCCTCGTCCCCGTACCGTCGCGCCGGCCCGCGTACCGCCAGTTTGCAGGCCCACTCGATGCCCGGCCCGCCGACGATGCCGATCGCCATCAGCAGCACCGGCACCCCGAGATTCGGTGACATGAATCCGATGATCTGGCCCAACAGCCAGAGCCCTCCGATGACTTGAAGGATGGTCATGGAGGCCTGCGCCAGCACGGCCAGCGGCCACCAGCCGGGCCGCGGCGGTCGGTCGGCCGGACTGCCGGCCCCTGCCGCCAGCTCGTCCAGCGCCTCGGGCAGCCCCTGCGACCCTCGTACGGCCGCCTCGCGCACCGCCTGCGCCCAGGGCCCCGGCAGTCCGCCGGACGCCTGCTCGGCCACCGTACGCACCGCCTGCTCCACCCGCTGGCGCGCCGTGGCCTCCTCCTCGGCGTACGTCCGTACGGCCTGGCGCCCGGTCGGCGGTTCACGCAGGTCCTGGTACCAGCGCCACAACCGGAGCCAGGGCGTACCGCAGGCGCGGTTGGCATGGCGGCGCCAGGCGCGCTCGGCGGCCTCTCCGGCGGCCGTGGCGCCCACCGCGTCCGCGAGCCGGTCGGCGAACTCGTCGCGCGCCTCCTCGCTGAGCCCGGCCCACTGCCCGTTCGCGTAGACGGGCCACAGCCGAGCCGCCGCCGAGTCCAGGTCGGCGGAGATCCGGCGGGCCGCGGCGCCCCGCTCCGCCACGAAGTGGCCGAGCGCCTCGCGGAGTTCACCGATGCCCTTGCCGGTGAGGGCGGACACCGCGAGCACGTTCGCGCCCGGTTCGCCGTATTCACCGAGCGCGATCCCGTCCTCGTCGAGCAGTCGCCTGAGGTCGTCCAGGACCAGATCGGCGGCCTCCCCGGGGAGTCGGTCGATCTGATTGAGCACTACGAAGGTGACCTCCGCGTGGCCCGCCATGGGCCGCAGATAGCGCTCGTGCAGCACGGCGTCGGCGTACTTCTCCGGGTCGACGACCCAGATGACCGCGTCGACGAGCCCCAGGATGCGGTCTACCTGCTCGCGGTGCTGGACGGCCGCGGAGTCGTGGTCGGGCAGGTCGACGAGGACGAGCCCGCGCAGCTGCGCCTCGGCCTCGGGGCTCTGCAACGGGCGCCGCCGCAGCCGCCCCGGGATGCCGAGCCGGTCGATGAGCGTCGCGGCGCCGTCGCTCCAACTGCACGTGATGGGCGCGGCGGTGGTGGGCCTGCGTACGCCGGTCTCCGAAATGGCCACTCCGGCGAGCGCGTTGAAGAGCTGGGACTTGCCGCTGCCGGTGGCTCCGGCGATCGCGACGACGGTGTGCTGCCCGGAGAGCCTGCGCCGTGCCGCTGCCGCGTCGAGGACCCGCCCCGCCTCGGCGAGCGTCTTGCTGTCGAGCCGGGTCCGGGACAGGCCGACCAGTTCACGCAGTGCGTCGAGACGGGACCGTAGCGTCCTGTCGTACGCGAGAGGAGCCACAGGCGGCGTCCAGGGCTCCCCGACCGGCTCCCGTACGACCTGTCCGTGCCCCTGCGCCTCGTCTGTCGCGGACACGCGCCGCGCGATCAGCCCGTCGTCCCAGAAGCCTTCGGAGTCTGCGCCGGTGTCGGTGTCTGCGCCTGGGCCTGGTCCTGGGTCTGCGGCTGTCTCTGTGTCTGCGTCCGTGGAATTCGCGGACTCCATGGAATTCACGGCCTCCAAGAGGGCGCTTTCCTCGGCGTCGTCCACGCGCGCGTGCCCACCGTCCATGTGTCCTCCATCCCCAGGCCCCTCGTCCCCTTGTCCCTCGCCCCCGTGTCCCTCGTCGTCTCCGGTGTGGTCGGAGTGATCCCTGTGATCCGTGGCGGCGGTCACCGTGGTCACCTCTCCTTCTGCAGTACGGACAGCGCGGCGATGAGTTCGGCCTGGGGTTCCGGGCGTACGTCGAGGGCGTCGAGCGGGGCGAGCCGCCGCTCTCGTTCGGCGTGCAGCGTCTTGTCGAGGTAGTCGGTGAGCAGTCGCCCGGCCCGGTCGCGCAGCCGCAGAGCGCCGTGCGCGCCGATCAGCTCGGCGAGGCTCTCGCCCGCGGACCGCGCCCGGCGACCACCCAGAAGCGAGGTGGCGACCAGCGCGGCCACCACCTCGGCATCGGGCGCGATGCTCTTGTCGAGGTGACGTACCTCGTCCTCGGCGTATTCCTCGACGACCCGACGCCACCGCCGTACGGCCAGCCCGATCCGGTGCTCGGCGTCTTCCGGGCCCGGATCCCGGTTCATCAGTCCGGGGGCTCTCGCGGCGGGTTCGCGGCGCCAGGCCTCGTCGATGCGCTCGTCTGCGGCGGCAACGGCGCACAGCAGCAGGGCGGCCAGGCTCTCCACGAGCGCGTCGAGCAGTTCGCCGGCGGTGCAGTCCAGCGGATAGGCACGCCACCGCTTCAACGCGTCCCCGGCGAGCACCGCTCCGGCCTGCAGACGACCCCGCACGCGCGCGTGCTCGCTGTTGTACGCCCCGTCGACGTCCGCGGTGAGCCGCAGCGCGGCGGCATGCTGCGCGGCCGAGGCACTGGCCAGTTCGGGCATCCGCGCCTTCAGCGAGTCGAGCACTCCGTACGCCGTACGCGCCATCACCTGATGCCGGGCGCCGGGATCCTGCACCTGATGGATGAGCCAGGTCCGCAGCGGCGCCACGGCGGTAGCCGGAAGCAGCCCGCCGCCCCACGCGGACTCTGGCAGCTCGGGCACGGTGAAGCGGGGCACGTCGCCGAGTCCCGCCTTGGTGAGCAGGGCGCCGTACTGCCGCGACACCTCGGAGACCACCTGGTGCGGGACGCGGTCGAGGACGGTGACGAGGGCGGCGTCATGTTCCTTGGCGGTACGCAGCAGATGCCAGGGCACGGCATCGGCGTACCGTGCGGCCGTGGTGACCATGATCCATACATCGGCGGCGCAGATCAGCTCGGCGGCGAGGACGCGGTTGTCGGCCACCAGGGAGTCGACGTCGGGCGCGTCGAGGAGGGCGAGCCCGCGCGGGAGGGTGTCGGCGGTTTCGATACGCAGCACGCGCGCGCGTGGCCCAGCCGGCTGCAACACGTCGCCCCTGGGGTCAGGTTGCGCCCTCCATACGCGCGTGAGGTCGGGCAGTACGCGCATACCGCTGAACCAGTGATGGTCCTCCGGGTGGCATACCAGCACCGGAGTGCGGGTCGTGGGCCGCAGCACTCCCGCCTCGCTGACACGACGGCCCACAAGGGAGTTGACGAGTGTCGACTTTCCGGCTCCGGTGGATCCCCCCACTACGGCGAGCAATGGCGCTTCGGGTTCCCTCAAGCGGGGCACCAAGTAGTCGTCGAGTTGTGCGAGAAGTTCGTCGCGATTGGCACGCGCGCGTGGGGCCCCCGCCAAGGGCAGCGGGAAGCGTGCGGCGGCGACACGGTCGCGCAGGGCGGAGAGTGCGTCGAGCAGCTGAGGCCGTACGTCCAAGGTCACCACATGCGAAGAATGCCCAATTTTGGAGGCTTTCTGAAGCATATGACTACATCTGCGCGCCGATCGGACACACGGGGCGGAAGGGACGACTGGGGCGCAGGCATAACGAGTACACAACACCAGGGACACGAGACGCCAAAAGCGATGCACGATTCGCACCTGCCTGCGATTATCAGGACCGCTTCACCGAACCTCCACATTGAGCCACGGAGGCGAAGCACCGGGGACCAGGGCAAGGGAGCCCTATCCTTGTCCCCGGCAAGGTCACGGATCCGCCCACACCGGGCATCAGTGCCCCAGGCAACCACACCTGGCCCCCGTAGCTCAGTGGATAGAGCAGGCGCCTTCTAAGCGCTTGGCCGCAGGTTCGAGTCCTGCCGGGGGCGCACTCTTCCCGTCAGGGCACGCACACCGCCCTGACCTGCAGGAACCTATGGTTTCTGATCTTCTGGGTGAAGGTACTCACTTGTCAGTACGCGAAATGTGCCCGTCGGTGCCTGGTCAGCCGCCAGTCGCGCCCATCGGTCGACTGATCCTGGTCGGCCCACAGCTGAGCGCTTGACCGACCAGTCGAGAAGCAACTGGGTCAGGGCATCGACGGCGTGCCGTTCCTGCTCGGCGCTGAGCGGTACGAAGCGCGGAGCGGCCACGGTGACTGGCTGTGTGCGCGAGCCCTTGCCGCGTGGGGGCGTCGTCGCTGCTGTTCGTGGTTTCTTCATGCCCCTCATCACACCGTCGCGGCACAGAGTGGGCACGCCCCTTGCCGACCGCGTCCAGAGCCCGGGCGCTCTTGGCGCGGAGAGGCAGTGCGGGGGCCCGGCTGCTCCGCTCAGCCGACGCACACACGACCCCCGCCTGCCCGGGCCGGCCAAGGGCAGCCGTGTCCACCGGCTGCTGCAGGGGCCAGGGGTGCACGGGACCCTGGGGATGCGTGGCTGGATCACCGTGGACTCCCGAACCTGCGCGGCCTCCCCACGCCTGGCCGCCTTGGGTGCGCCGGGGCCTCAGCCACGCCCACACCCTCCCGGCAAAATGCTGATTCGCCTGTGTCGCGGGGACGGCAGGCCTCTGGACCAGTGACTACTGCTTGCGCGCCACACCGCCGAAGTCGTCGACCTCGGTGGGTGGTTGCTCGCCGGACTGGCTGGGGCGCCACCGGGAGACGGAGACCAGGCCGGGCTCCAGCAGTTCCAGGCCCTCGAAGAACCGGGCGAGTTCTTCCGGGCTGCGGTTGATACGGGGGTTGTCGCTCGCCTCATTCCACTGCTCGATCATCTCGCGCATCTGCTGTGGGTTGAGTACCTCGGTGTCGTCGCACAGCACGAGGTAGCTGCCGGAGGGCAGAGCGTCCATCAGGCGGCCGACGATGTCATAGACGGTGTCGTCGGTGATGTGGGCGGTGATCCCCAGCAGTATCAGCGCTACCGGCTGGGTGAAGTCCAGTGTTTTGGCGGCCTGTTCCAGGATGGCGGTGGGCTCGCTCAGGTCGGCGTCGATGTAGTCCGTCGCTCCTTCGGGCGTGCTGGTGAGCAGCGCCTCGGCGTGGGCCAGGACGACCGGGTCGTGATCGACGTAGACGATCCGGGTCTCGGGGATCAGCCGTTGGGCGACTTCGTGGGTGTTGTTCGCGGTGGGCAGGCCGGTACCCACGTCCAGGAACTGGCGGATGCCGACCTCGCCGACGAGGTACTCCACCGCCCGGACGAGAAACGCCCGCTGCGCCACGGCGATGTCGAGGATCGCCGGGTTGGCGCCCGCGATCTGGTCGCCGACCTCCCGGTCGATCTCGTAGCAGTCCTTCCCGCCGAGCCAGTAATTCCAGATCCGGGCGGAGTGCGGCACGCTGCTGTTGATGAGCGGGCGCTCAAGTGGCATGGGAACTCCCCGAGTTGGGCGGATGACACTCCATAACCTAGACGAGTGAATCAATCGCTGGACGCGAAGGAAGCCGACCGCGGCGACACCGTCACGTACTACGCCACGCTGGGCGGCCGTACTCATACCCTCTGGAGCTCAGGCACGTCGCCCCCCCACCACGCCATGAAGCAACGACACGAGGCACCAAGGATCCCCACCACCAACTTCCTTTCACATAACAGCCGTTGTCCTGGCTGAAGGTCTCGTGTTCCACTAATTTCCATCCACCACATCGACCACCCGCTCCCGGGCGGGAGAGCATCCACGGGGGAGATGCGTGTATGAGGACCTTGGCTTCGAGAAACTCCTCAACGCGGACGGTTTCTTCGCACGCCTGTTAGGGCGGTCGCCGTCGGGTGCCGACTGCAAGCCGTTGTACGGCCCCGACCTGCCCGTGGTGCTGCTCACCGGCGGCCCGGGGATGGGCAAGGGGCGGCTGCTGCGGGCGGTGCACGACCGTTTCGCCCGCCAGGTGCCGGTGATCCGCCTGGACTGCGCCTCACTGGTGTACGCGGACCGGGCCAGGCCGGAGCCCGGTGCCCGCTCGGCGGTGACCGAAGCCCTGGTCGAGGCCGCCCTGCTGCTGCACACCTGGCGGGGAACGGGCGGCGCGTTCACCTTCCCGCGGTTCTTCGCGGGCCTGGCGGTGATCGCGACCGGCGTCGCGGACGACACCGGTCAGGCGATCAGGACAGAGGTCGAGCGGTACGAGGAGCTGATCCAGCAGCCGCGCCTGCGCGGTCTGGGGGCGCGCGACTTCTGGCGCGGCGTGCTCCTCGGGGCCGTACGGAAAATGCTGGAGGTCCTGGCCGGACAGACGCTCGGCCCGTACGGGGCCGCCGCGCTCACCGCGCTGCTCGACGCCCTCTTCGAGCGCGTGACGCCCCGGGCCGAGGCGGAACTGACCCGGATCTACGGCGAGTATCCCGGCGCGGCCGGCCAGCCCAAGCACGGGCTGCGCAAGCTCGCCACCGACTTCCAGACGGGCGGCGAGCGGCGGAAGGACGCGGAGCGCTTCCTGTTCCGGGCGCTGCGCGAGGATCTGGAGGCGGCGTACGGCGGACTGGGCGGCTGGCTGGGCCGGGTCGGCCGCCCAGGACTGCTGCTGGACCACGCCGAACAACCGCTGGGCGAGCGGCTGCTGCGCGCCGTGCTCACCGACCGCCGGGACGGGCAGCGCGACCGCGTGGTGATCGTGGGCACGGCGCGCCGGGCGGACGGCGGCGACTTCCTGCACGGGGGTCTGCCACCGAGGGAGGTGGCGGCGTTCCGGCCCGCCGACGGGGTGCCGGCCACCTGGTCCCGCCGCAGGGACCCGGAGGGGGACCGGGGCCCACTGTCCGCGGGGGTGCTCATGCTGCGGATGCCTTTCCTCACCGGCGACCAGCTCCGCAAGGCGACCGAGCGCATACAGCTGGGCGCGGAGCGGGAAGACGGTGCGCATCGCCGCCGTATCACAGCCGCCGTGGCCCAGCTGAGCGGCGGACGGCCACACACGGTGATCCGGCTGGCCACCGCTGCCGCCGACCACCGGATGGAGACGGACGCCAACGACCGGGCCATCCTGGACGCCAAGCTGCACCACCCGGACGGCGCCCCCGAGCGGCCGGTGACGGACGTACTGCTTCAGGAGCTGATCCTCGACCAGCTGCCGGTGCGGCTTCCGGACGAGCACCATGACCAGTGGCTCGATCTCCTCACCCATCTGTCGGTGGCGCACGACCCGGAGTGCGCGGACGTCCTGCTGCGCCATCACCAGGCGGGCCATACCCTGCGCCTGACGGCAGATGAGGTCGCGCGGTATCTCAACGACACCGGGTGGCCCAGCTGCGAGCGGCACTTCATCGGGGACTTCGGCCTGCGCCAGCTGCTGGTGCACCGGCTGTACGGACTGTCGCGCGACGGTGCCGCCTGGTACGCCGACCACCATCTGCTGCGCGACCACTACGCCGTGAGTGGGCGGCGCGGCGGTGCGTTCCACTCGGTGACGACCCACCGGATGAACCACCACCTTGTCTCCGGCGGCGTCGACGACGTGGTTCGCCACCTCGCCGCCACCCTTCCCGGCCGCTCTCGTCAGTGGTGCGAGGAACTGCTGGAGATCGCCCAGGCGCCGTATCCGGGCGGGGCGGACGAGCGCCGCAAGCGCGCCCAGGGTCTGGTACGGGACGACGGACCGCCGCTGCGCCGCACCGTCGACCAACTGCTGCACGCCGTATGGCTGTGCGAGGAGCGCACGAGGCCGACCGGGAGCGAAATGGCCCGCACGCTGGAGCAGTTGCTGAGGCAACTGTCGACCATGTACTTCGACGGCGCCGGAGAACTCGGCCCGACAGCCACCGAGTGGAGCCACCTGGCCGCGAACGAGCAGCCGTTGCTCCGCTGCGACTGCACCGATGAGCTCGGCCGAAGGAGGTAACGGGATGCCCAGCTGGATACCCAGGTGGAACAGACTGCCCAGGTGGGGAAAGATCCTCTACGCGCTGGCGGGCGTGGCGGTGCTCGTGGCCGCCGGCGTATACGGCGTTCCCGCCCTCCAGAAGCCGGACACCTGCCACGACGGCATCGAGAAGATCGGCGGCGAGTGCATCGGCGTCGACGGCGCGGGCTACGACTTCGGCACACCGGAGATCAGCGCCGTGGCCAAGGCCATCTCGGAGGAGAACGAGAGGATCGCGAACCAGCCCCACGTCACCGTGGCGATGATGCTGCCTCTCCAGTCGGACACGGCGGGGCTGCGGCGGCAGATGCGCAGCGACCTCCAGGGCGCGTATCTGGGACAGCGACGGGCCAACTCGGGCGAGGGCCAAGTGCCCAGGATCCGGCTGGTGCTGGCCAACCCCGGGCTGAACTACGGCCATCAGGACAACGTCGTGAGCACGCTGCTCGACATGGCCGAATCAGACAAGGACAAGCTGCGAGCCGTCACGGGCTTCAACCTCACCCTCGACGCCACCGAGGAGGCCGTAGAACGTCTGACGGAAAACGGTGTCCCGGTGCTCGCCTCCCGGATCAGCGGAGACGGGATCGCGAACGTCGACGGGGAGAAGCAACGATTCCCCGGCCTGGCCCGGATCATCCCCACCAACGGCAACGCGGCCGAGGCCCTGGCCAACTTCAACGGCGAGCGGGGCCGGGAGAACGCCAGGACGGTGCTGGTCTACGACACCCGCCCGGACGCCTACGCCGAGTCGCTGGCGAACGCGTTCCGGGGGATCAAGGAGACGGGTCCGGCCGGTCCCGCCGATATGCCCTTCGAATCCCCGGGGATCGACGAGGCCGGCTCGACCGGCAACCAGTTCGAGCAGGTCGCCAACAACATCTGCGGTTCCGCGGCCGACACCGTCTACTTCGCGGGGCGCACGCTGCATCTGCGGATCTTCGCGCTCACGCTCGCCAAACAGACCTGCGCGAACCGGCACTTCACCCTGGTCAGCGGCTCCGACGCCGCCTCGCTGCGGCAGGCCACGTCCGAGAAGGACTGGGCGCAGTTGCGCGGCGAGGACGGCGGGGCGAAGGTGACGGTCCAGTACGCCGCCCCCGCGCACCCGGCCGCCTGGGACACCGAACTGGCCGCCTGGGCCAAGCAGTGGAAGGAGACCCACCACCGCGAGCCCACCGCGAACGAACTCCCCCAGTACCTCACGGAGCCCAAGGCAGCCCTGGACGCCCTCAGCGACCTGATCAAGAGCACGAGCAAGGCGGGCACAGACCTCGGCTCCGCCCCGAACCTGGAGGACTCCCGCACCATGCTCGTCTACGACGGCCTTGTCACCATCGGCACGGCTCTGCACGAGGTACAGGGCAACGACGCCGAGCAGGCGCCCAGCCTCGCGGACGTCCGCCAGGAGTGGTCGAAACTCCAGTCGGTGCACCGGGTGAAGGGCACGAGTGGCCTGATCTGCCTGACCAGCGGCGGGAATCCGTACGACAAGCCGGTCGCGGTGGTCGAACTGAACCCGGGCCAGGGCGTGCGCGGGACCCTGAAGTTCGTCGGTCTGGGCTGGCCCACCGGCAAGGAACAGCCGAAGAACTGCGTGATCCCGAGTGGCACTTCCTGAGACAGCCGACCCCTCTCTCAGCTCACCCCCAGCAGACTCTCGGCGATTCCTCGGTTTGCTGTCGCACTCCTCCCTGCCGAGCACACGTACACGGCCGCCGAGGCCGAGCAGTGGTCCGCCCTCGACCCGCTCTTCCCGTACAGCCGCCACCCGCACCGCAGCGCGGGCCTGCCCTGCCGGACGGGCGAGTCCGTCAAATCCGTGAACGGCGAGGGCACGGTGCACCGCTGCCATTTCGTCCGCTCGGAACTGGGCAACCTGTACGACGTGTTCGCGGGAGGCGTCCTGGAGCGCATCCCGGCCGCGCTCCCTGCAGTTCAGCGCGTGCGCCGGGAGAAGACTGACCGGCGGCCCTTCGACGAGGACCTCGGTTTTCGCGTTCTGACAAGTTGGGGGCGCCCACAGCATCTGTACGCGCTTTGGCCCGGCGCTGATGGGTAGGAGCCGTCAGGGTGCCGCCGGGCTGCCGAGCGAGGCGAGGGTTGCGGTCACCGTTCTGCTCAGGTCGCGGGCGTCCGCTCCGGCGCGGGAGCGGAGGTTGACGCCGTACGCGAGCAGCGCCAGCAGGTCGGCCCAGGTGCCGGGGTCGCAGCCGGGGGCGAGCCCTTCCCGGGCATCGGCGGTGACCAGTGCCGCGTTCATCGCCTCCCGCAGCTGCTCGTGGTGCCGGTCCAGGACGGCGCGTACCCCGGGATCACTGTTCTCGGCCCCGGCATGCGCGTTGGAGACCATGCAGCCCCAGCGGGCGTACTCGCCCGAGCAGCGCGCATCGATCAGGCCGGTGAAGAAGTCGGCGATGGCGGGCAGTCCCCGCTCGTCCTCGGCCAGCCGCCGGAACGCCGGCTCGGACCGCTGTTCCACGTAGCGGCGCAGCGCGGCGCGGTAGAGCTCCTGCTTGCCGCCGAACGTGGCGTACAGGCTGGAGCGGTTGAGACCGGTCGCGGTGACCACGTCCTGGATGCCGGTCGAGGCGGCGCCTTGCCGCCAGAAGAGGCGGACCACAGCCTCCAGGGCCGCGTCCGGGTCGAAGTGCTTGATGTCCGGCATGCCTCACCGCCAACTTGAAACGAGGGTTCCAGGATACCTTCGCCTCCATTATCTTGGAACGATCGTTCCGAGTTGAGTCGTGCCCCAGGAGGCCCATCCCCATGAACCTCAACGCCGAGCTGCACGCCTTCTACCAAGCCCGCCAGCAGCAGATCCCCGCCGAGATACGCGAGATCATGCGCCGGGCCGGCCAGGAACTCGCCGACTCCGGCCAGTCCGACCGCGCCCTGACCGTCGGTACCCAGGCCCCCCGCTTCACCCTCCCCACGGCGACCGGACACACCCTGTGCCTGGACGACCTGCTCGCCGAGGGCCCCGTCGTGCTGACCTTCTACCGCGGCGCCTGGTGCCCGTACTGCAACATCGCGCTGCGCGCCCTCCAGCAGCACCACGACGCCATCACCGCACGCGGCGCCCGCCTGGTGGCCGTCTCCCCGCAGATCCCCGACGAGTCCCTCACCCTGACCGAGAAGCACGCCCTCACCTTCGACGTCCTCAGCGACCTCGGCTCCGACATCGCCAAGCAGTACGGCCTCGCCTTCGACCTCCCCGACGACCTCGCCGCCGTCTACGACAAGCTCGGCTTCGACCTCCAGCGCGTCAACGCCGGCCACCCTCGCACGCTCCCACTGCCCGCCACGTACGTCATCGACCGCGCCGGCACCATCCGCTGGGCCTTCGCCGACACCGACTACACCCGCCGCGCCGAACCGGCCGACATCCTCACCGCCCTCGACACCCTGGGCTGACCCACCAGCGCGGCGGCCAGTACGCACGGTTGCGCCTGCACGTCGGGCGGCTCAGCGCTCCCCGGGACCAGGGGCCGGGCGTACCGCATGGCGGGCCCCTGGGTTGGCCATGAGGTGGCGAGGGTCGGTGGCGCGGGTGATGGCGGACTCGACGGCGGCGACGCGGTCGGCGAGGAGGCCGAGGGCGGCGACGGCCCTGGTGAGGGGGTCGCCGTCCGGGCCGCCGAGGGTCTGTGTGCGGACGTACGTGGCCCTCAATTCCGCCCAGCGCGCCGTCTGTTCGGCGGTCAGCATGCCGCGGAGTTCGGCCAGTTTCAGCAGGTTGGCCTCGGCTCCGGTGGTGAGAGTCTGGGCCTCGGCCGCGTAGTGGTCGTCCAGGACGGCGGCCAGCTCCGCGTCGTTCATGACGGGCTGGATGCGCTGGGTGATCTTGTTCATGTTGCGGTAGGAGCCCTGGAGTTGGAAGGGCGGCTCGGTGCGTGTGCTGTCGGTCTGGGCGGCGGAGGCGATGTAGGCCGCGTTCACCGCGAGGACCGTCTCGCGAGCGGTGAGCAGGTGGCGCAGGACCGCGAGGATCTGCTCCAGTTCGGCGGGGGCGTACGGGTGGGTGAGCTGGTCGGCCCTGGCCGTGGAGTCGCCTTCGGCCAGCCGGATCAGCAGGTCGAGGTCGGCGCGGTCGCGGCCCGCGAGGGGAGCCAGGAACGCGTTCGCGGTCAGGGCGTTCTCGATGAAGCTGACCGCGAAGGCGTTCTCCTTGCCGGTCAGGACGTCACCGAGGTTCCATACGTCGGCACGGTTGGCCAGCATGTCCGGGACGCGGAAGCGGCTGCCCGACTCGGTGTAGGGGTTGCCGGTCATGCAGACCGCGAAGCGCTTGCCGCGCAGGTCGTAGGTGCGGGGCTCGCCGTCCCGTACGCCCTCGATGCGGCGTGTGGCGTCGCACAGTGGGATGAACTTCTGCAGCAGCTCGGGCGAGGTGTGCTGGATGTCGTCGAGGTGGAGGAGCGTGTTGTTGCCCGCCTCCAGGGCGAAGTTGATCTTCTCGATCTCCTGGCGGGCGGTGACGTTCGGGGCCTCGGCCGGGTCGAGCGAGGTGACCGTGTGCCCGAGGGCCGGGCCGTTGACCTTGACCAGGACGAGACCGAGGCGGTCGGCGACGTACTCCATGAGCGTCGTCTTGCCGTAGCCGGGCGGCGAGATGAGCAGCAGCAGACCGCCGCTGTCGGTGCGCTTGCCGTCGCCGGTCGTGCCGAGCTGTTTGGCGAGGTTGTCGCCGATGAGGGGGAGGTAGACCTCGTCGATGAGGCGGTTGCGGACGAACTCGGTCATCACTCGCGGGCAGTACTCGTCCAGTCGGACACGGGACCGCTCGGCGGCGACCAGGGCCGTGCGCTGCCGCTGGTAGGTGCGGTGTCCGGGCACGTCGTGGGCGCGGAAGTCGCCGGTGCGCGCGAGGAGTTCGTCGATGCGGACCGTGAGCGTACGGCCGGTGAGGCGCGGGTGGGCGCCCAGAAGTCCCCCGACCGTCTCGGTCAGCGGCGCGTCGGACTCGTAGCGCGTCAGGTCCGGGCAGAGTTCGGCGGCCACGGCTTCGGCGAGGTCGCCGGGGTCGAGGTCCGTGCCGGTGACGGAGGTGTACGCGGACAGCCACGCCTCCACCAGCTGGCGGCGTGCGGCGAGGTCGTCGAGTGCGGCGAGGTCCTCGTCGTACGCCGAAGTGCCCACCGTGCGGCGGAACTTGTCGAGCAGTGTGCGCGCGGCCGAGCTGATGACGAACCCTTCGGGTCCGGCCGTCAGCTCCTCGAAGAGGTACGCGGCGGCGAGAGCGCCGGTCTTCTCCTGGCCCATTGCGGTCGCCAGCTCCGCCTGGAAGTCGGCGATCGCCGGGGCGAGCCCGAACGTGTCCCGGGCGCGGGCCAGCGACACAGCGCGGCGAGTCCAGGCCGCGCGCTCGTCGTCGGTGGTGCCGTGGGCCCAGAAGAGCTGTGCGGCGGCGCGGGCGGCTGGCCGGTGCCGCAGCGGGCCCGCCGCCTCGTGCAGCCGCAGCAGCACGGCGAGGATCGCGGTCGCGTCGTGGTCGTGGACGCCGCGCTCGTAGCCCTCGTCGTACGACGCCTCCGCGGCCTGTCGTACCAGGGCGGCCAGGTCATCGGTCTCGGCCAGCGCGGCCGGGCCGTGCTCGTCCAGGAGCCGGGCGGCGAGGTGTTCGGCCCGGTAGACGTCGGGGGACTCCGAGGGCAGCGGCCGGTCCCAGTACGGGCGAGTGGCCGCGAACCCCGGGTCCGTCACCGGCGAGCGGTAGTCCGTGCCGGTGAGCGCGAAGGCGAGACCATCTCCGTGCGGGACCAGCGTGAGGTCGAGCGGCTGGGTGTTGACGGCGAAGCGGTGGCGGCCCAGGCGGAGGGTGCGGCCTCCGTCCGCGTACAGGTCGGTGCGGTCACGCAGAGCGCGGGACGCCTCCTGACGGGCGGCCTTCAGTCGGCCGTCCAGCTCCTCCGCACGCACCTGGTCGCCCAGTTCGCGCAGCTCGTCCGCCGTACGCCGGACCTTGGCGACCATCGGGTCGGAGGCGAAGTACGTGCTGACCGCCTCGGTGTCGGCGAGCGTGGCGGCGCGGCGTGCCACGGTCTGAAGGACCCGGGAGGCCGAGGCGGCGAGCTGTTCGGCCCGGCGGGCGCGGGCGTCGGCGAGGGTCTGCTTGCGTGCGGAGAACGCCTCGTAGACCTCGGTGCGCTTGTCCGCCAGCTCGCCGAGGAAGTCGTCGAAGTCGGCGAAGCGTGCTTCCAGGTTCTCCAACTGGACCAGCAGACGGGCGAGTTGCTCGTCGCAGGACTCCACGCTGTCGGCGGCGGTGAGCGCGCCGGCGGCGGACTGGCCGAGGAGGGCGAACTCGGCAGCGAACTCGGCGCGCCCCTCGTGGTCGAGGAGTTCGCGGCGGCGGGCGTCGAGCGTGGCGCGGGCACGGTTGACGCCGCCCAGGACCTCGGCGATGCGTTCCAGGATGGACGTACGGACCGTGGCGTCGCCGATGTCGATTCCGGCGACGACCTCGGTGACGGTCTGCAGCCCGTCTGTCAGTTCGTCGAGGCGGGCCGTTACGGGTGCGGCCTCGACGACGGTGGCGAGCGACTCGGCGTCCGCGACGAGTTGTTCGAGGTCCTGGTGGTGGCCGGTGAAGGCGTCCTCGCGAGCCAGGAAAGCGACGGCACGCTGCCCGAAGGTGGCCAGGTCCGCCTCGGCGCCGGCGGCGAGTTCGTCGATACGGGCGGTGTCCGCGTACCGCATCTCCTTCAGGGTCAGCAGATGCCCCTGGGCGTGGCGCAGTTCGGTCAGACCGCTCACCCAGGCGGCGGCGTCCCGCGGTGCCTCGCCCCGCAGGCGCCGCACGAGCGAGGCGATGCGTGTGGCTGCCTCGCCCAGCGCGTCGGAGGCCTGCCGGGTCAGGGCCTGCACGGTCTCGAACTCGGCCAGCACCTGCTCGGCGGTGACCCGCACCTGCTCCAACGGAGCGCGCAGATCGCCCAGTTCGGGGTCGCCCAGCCAGTGGTACGAGTCCGCCGCCCGGACGCAGGCAGCGGCCAGCGCCGCGTACACCTCGGTCGTCGGGGTCGTCTCGGTGACGGCGCGCGTGACGGACAGGCAGTCGGAGATGCCGCGTACGAGGTCGGCGTTGCCGACGCGGGCCAGCGGTCCGGTGCCGGTGGGGGCGGTGGCGGCGTGCGTGTCGGAGACATACGGGGACTGCCAGATCTGCAGAGGATGCACGCGGGCCGGTTCGTCACTGTCGGCCCGCAGGACCATGAGTGTGCCGTCGTCGAACAGGGCCCAGCCGTGGCAGGACAGCGGGGTGGCGACCTCCTTGCGGATCATGTTGTACGGCAGGAGGAGGCTGCGGCCCTCCACGCGCGCGTGGAACGCGAACAGCACGTCCTCGCCGTTGGGAGAGCGGACCACGCGCTCGTACTCCAGGTCGGCCGTATCCGTGCCGTCGAAGGTCTTGTACGCGCCCGTGGCCAGGCAGTAGCCGCCCGGGAAGACGATGCCCTGGTCCTCGGGCAGGCGGCGGCAGGCCTGCCCGATGCCGTCGAGGCGTACGACCGCCTTGGTGAGCGTGTTGAACACCAGGTACCGGTGGGCGTCCTCCTTGTAGGGGCGGATCCGCAGCAGGATCAGGGCCCCCACGCGCGCGTGGGCGATGTCCGCGTCGGCCAGCGACTGCAGCGGCTCGTCGACCGGCTCGGCGTAGATCCCCTCCCCGGTCTCGGTGTTGTCCTCGACCTTGACGGTGAGGGTGCCGCCGACCGTCTCGACGAAGAGCTCGCCCTGCACGGACACGTGCGGGTGGCGGCCGAGGACGTGGTCCTCGCGCGTCGCGTCGGTCCACTCGAAGTCGTGGGACGGCGGGAAGACGTGGTCGCGCTCGCCGCGTGCGTCGAGGAAGGTCGCCCGGCCGTCGTCGGACAGCGCCCAGCGCAGGACGCGGATGTCGTCGGTCTTCTCCCCGGTCTGGAACACCGCCAGCAACTTGCCGTCGATTCGGCGTAGTTGGAGGAGGTGGGCCTGACGGTAGTAGCGGTAGAGGGCTGCGAACTCCCGTACGAACGCGGGGTCGTCGAGGAGACCTGGGACGACGTCTTCGGGCAGCCGGTTCAGGTCGTGGTCGTGCAGCGCGAAGACGTCGCCCACCGTCGTCTCCGGCTTGAGGCCGAGGAACACGTTGTAGCCGAACAGCAGGTGGTCGCCGACGGCGACGATGTCGCGCGGCACGCAGTTGTGCTCGGTGCGGATGCGCTCGGTGCCGGTGAGTTCGAGCCGCGTCGAGCCGAACTCCTCGGTGCGGCGGGCGTTGAGCGCCTCGGCGCGCCGGGCGAGCTCGCCGGCCTGCGCGGCGAGACGGTCGCGCAGCACTTCGTACGTACCGGTGTCGAGTACTTCGTGCGTACCGGTGTCGAGCGTGTCGTACGTACCGGTGTCCAGGCCGGTTGCCATGCTCCAGCTTCCCTTCACATTCACGCAGTTCGCGAAAGAGGGGGTCCGGAGCCGCCGTCCCCTGTGCGGCGGCTCCGGACCCGTTGGGGCGGGTGATCAGGCCTTGACGCCGCCGTTGAGTTCGGCGAGCGGCAGGTCGGCCAGGCCCAGTTCGCCCGCCCGGTCCATGAGTTGCTCCAGTCGGCCTGCGTTGGCTCCGCCCGTGTTCATCAGCTTCATCAGGAGCGCGGAGACGGTCAGGTTCTGCACGTCGGCCGTGGAGACCGAGCCAAGGACGCGGCTCAGGTCGTCGGTGAAGCTCGACGTGCCGTCCAGCCAGGGCCCGGCGAGCGCCTGCGCGGTCTCGGAGTGCTGGACGAAGCCGTCGACGCTCTTGCCGAGCGCGATCGAGGAAACGAGACGGTCGAAGAAGACGGACTCCCCGCCGACGATGTTGATGTCAGCGTTCTCCAGGCCGGTCGCCAGCACCGTGGCCTGTGCCTCGGCGACCTGCCGCTGCACGTCCAGACCGGCCAGCCGGATGTCCTTCTCGGCCTCCAGACGCAGCCGGTACTCCTCGTGGCCGCGGGACGCGTCGTCGAGGGCGGCCATCGCGGCGGCCTTCTCGGTCAGACCGGCCGCCTCGGCCTTCAGCTTGCCGCCGATCGCCTCGGCCTCCGCGTGGGCCTTCGCCCGTGCCCCCTCGGCCTCCGCCTTGAGGCGTGCCTGGGTGGCCTCCGCCTCCGCGAGGCCGGCCTTCTCGATGACCTCGGCCTCCTTGTCGCGGACCTGGACGGCCGCGAGTCCTTCGGCCGCCGCCTCGGCCTGGATGCCCTCGGCGAGCCGCAGCTTGGCCCGCGCGTCCAGGTCGGCGGCCTTCAACCCCGCTTCCGCGAGCGTGAGTTGCTCCGCCGCGCGGTGCGTGGCCGCCTGCTCGGCCGCCTCCGCCGCCTTGATGTCCTTGACCAGCTTCTCCTGCGCCTCCGCCTCGGCGGCGATGATCACGGCCTGCCGGCCGCGCTCGGCCTCCTCCACGGCGCGCAGCTTCTTGATGGACTCCTCCTGCTCGGCGACCGTACGGTCCACCGCGACCCGCTCCCGGATGACCTCGGCGATCTCCCGCTTCTCCGCCTCGACCTCCTTCTCGGCGGAGATCCGCGTCAGCTCGGTCTCCCGCTCCCGGGCGATGACTTCGAGGAGGCGGTCCTTCTCGATGCGCTCGTTCTCGATGGCGATGACCCGCTCGCGGTTCTTCTGCGCGACGGCCACCTCACGGGCCTGGTTCTCACGCTGGATGCCCAGCTGCTCCTCGGTCTTGAGGAACGCGCCCTGCGACCGCAGCCGCTCCTCCTCCATCACCCGTGCCGTCTCGGCCTCTTCCCGGGCCCGTACGGTGTCGATCTCCCGCTTCTGCTTGATCTCCGCGTCGGCCTGGCGGCGCTCCAGTTCGAGGATGGCCTCCCGGGCGTCGACGTTCTGCCGGGTGATCTCCTTCTCCTCGGTGCGCTGGAACTCGTTGGTGCGTACGTGCTCGATGGCCGTCAGCTCGGTGATCTTGCGGATGCCCTGCGCGTCCAGGACGTTGGCCGGGTCGAGCTGGGTCAGCGGCGTCTGCTCCAGGTAGTCGATCGCCGCGTCCTCCAGGCTGTAGCCGTTGAGGTCGATACCGATGATCTCGATGATCCGGAAGCGCAGTTCCTCGCGCTTGGTGTAGAGGTCGGCGAAGTCCAGCTGCTTGCCGACGGTCTTCAGCGCCTCGGAGAACTTGGCGTTGAACAGCTCCTGCAGCGTGTCCTTGTCGCTGGCCCGCGCCGTGCCGATCGCCTGGGCGACCCTGATGACGTCCTCGGCGGTCTTGTTGACCCGTACGAAGAACGAGATCCGGATGTCGGCACGGATGTTGTCCCGGCAGATCAGCCCGTCCCGGCCGGCCCGCATGATCTCGATGGTCTTCACCGAGATGTCCATCACCTCGGCCTTGTGCAGCACGGGCAGCACGACCTGCCCGGTGAAGGTCACATCGACCTTCCGCATCTTCGAGACGATCAGCGCCTTGCCCTGCTCCACCTTGCGGAACAGCCGGGAGAAGACGAACAGCAGGGCGAGTGTGGC
Organism: Streptomyces ureilyticus; assembly: GCF_011045025.1. Taxonomy (GTDB): domain Bacteria; phylum Actinomycetota; class Actinomycetes; order Streptomycetales; family Streptomycetaceae; genus Streptomyces; species Streptomyces ureilyticus. The sequence goes on along the minus strand of NZ_JAAKZX010000040.1, from coordinate 24,392 downwards.
GAGCAGGACAACGGCGACGAGCACGCCGATGCCCACAGTGGTGGCATCCATGGCATACGTCCTTGAGGCGTAAGGGAGTTGAGTGGTGAGGGTGGAAGGCGCCGGGGTGTATCCGGGTGGCGGCGCGGCTCAGGCAGCGCGGTCCCGCGGACTGAGCGCGTCGGCGCGATCCCGCGGGTCGAGCACGGCGGCACGCGGCATGGGGCGGACGGGTTCCTCGACGTCGGGGGCGGCATGCGGCGAGGTCGCGCCGTCGCCGACGCGGGCCTCGGTGACCTCGGTGCGCCGGGGCGGCTCGGGTTCATCGGGGCAGAGGCGGTGCAGCGGCCGTACGAACAGGCAGGTCAGCCGCCAGGCGGCGAGCAGCACCCCGATCGGCACCACCAGGCGCAGCAGTCCGCCGAGGATTCCCGAGGGCACGTACGCGTCCAGCAGGATCGCCGCCCCCAGGCTGAGGAACCAGGCAAGCACCGTCAGCAATGAGAATGCGACCGCGACCGGCACCCCGCCCATGCCCCAGGCGTCGAGGTCCGCCTCCGCGTCGAAGCTGTCGGAGCCGGCCGCGCCGAAGGCGACGAGAACCCAGAATCCGACGGCCACGACGAGGGCGGCGGTGAACAGGAGGGTGGGAAAGCCGCTGGCCGCTTCGAGAAAGGCCCGCATGTCCACCCCCGCTCATCACGTCATCGCATCTGGTCTGTGGAGAGGAACAGGCCCTGGTGCCGGGTATCGGCGTCCCTGCCGATACCCGGCACCAGGGCTACCTGCGGCTTCCCCCGAGGACATCTTCCCTGCGGGAGACCCGCCCTCGCATTGCCGGATCCCGGCAGCATTCACCCGGGCCTCCATGCCGGTTCCCGCTAAGAGGGCGTCACTGGCGCATCAAGAGGCGGGGCACTCCAGGAAACGAACGTCGTCCTCCTGATGCACCAGAGGGATGGCCCGGAAACCGGCAACCAGACCGGGCTCGTCGCTGCCGGGTCACCCCCTGACTCGGCACCGTCGGACGGCCACCATTGGCGCATGGCCCGCTTTCAGCACACGGTGACACTCACCCCCGTACCCCGCCGCTGGTTCGAGTCGTGCGTCGTCATGCTCCACGACCTCGCAGAGAGTCTCGAAGAGGACGGGGCACGGCTGCGGCTGCCCGACGGACGTCACCTGCCCGAACTGTTCCTGGACAAGGGACGCCATCTGCAGCGAGGCGCCCGTTACCACCCCGAGAGCGACGAGGAGGGGCCGGATCTCGACGCGGCGCTCACGGTCCTGGCCTGGGACCGGCGGCGGGAGACGGCCCTGGAGATGGTCGCCCTCGACGACAACCCCCACAAACCCACGCATATGGTCTGCACGCTCAGACTCACCAGCGTCGAACGGCCACGGGAAGCGGAGCTCTCGGGGAAGGCGCAGGCAAGCGGCGGCAGATGGACGAGGTACACCAGCGGCAGCGGACGCCTCCACCTTGACCTCGGCGCGTGGTGGCCGTCCGCAGCGGGCCGCGGCCGCCGCACGGGGCCACCCGTCACCGGCACCCTCGACCACCCACTCACCCGCGCCACGGCGACGGTCGTACCGCGTCCGGCACAGGACGGGCGGTGGCGAGTCACCGTCAAGGTACGAGTCACGGGCCGCTCCTTCGCCCGTCTGCTGCTCCCCGTCGCCATGGCCGTCTTCCGACGGCGGGCCCGCGCAGCCTTCGCCGAGGCGCTGGACGAAGCGGCGGAGGAGTGGAACCGGCAGGTACCGGAGCTGGTCAGCAAGGACCCGGAACAACTGCGCCTGGAACTTGTCGAGTCGCTGTTCAAGACCGACGAGGAACATCAGGCGTAGGCAGCGGGACGTCGTCGGCGACGAACACGTCCGGCTTCCGATGCCCGCCCGGCTCCGCGCCCGCCGCCTCGGGAGTCAGTCGTGGCCGGACACTGGCTCCGGGCCGTCGCAGGCCCCAGCGGTGCTGCGGGCCTCGGCGGTGCTGCTCGCGGCGGCTTGAAGGCGGACAGGGATGCCGTTGGCGCGCAGCACCTCGCGTACGTCGAGGATCAGGGGGGAGACCTCGTGGTTGCGGTCCTCGCCCTGTTGCTCCCAGGCCCGCTGCTCGGCTTCAACGGCCATGCGGTCCTCGGCGAACACGCGCTCGGCAAAGCGCCTGATGAGCGGCCAGGCGAGATGAAGGGCGCCGGGAATCCCGGGCCTCTCGATCATGAGGAGGCCGTAGGCGTGACAGCTGCGCTGCTCGGCGTCCTCGGGCACGTACGCGGCCCAGAGGCTGAAGGCCGGACGCTCGGCGTTCTCCGGGACGAGGTCGAGTGTCTGGTACGGGTATGCGGTGCGGATCGTCATGACGTCGCGGGAGTCCCCGCCGCCCATGCCTTCGGCGGCCAGCAGGGAGGCGCCGCGGTTCCGCTTCCCGCCGGCATGGGTGAACAGGTACGTGGCCTCCACCGACCGTGGGCCGGTCCGGTACTCCAGCAACTCCGGGTGGAGCCTGCCGACGACGCCCCGGTGGAGGAACTGGTGGTTCATGTCGAGCAGGTTCTCGTGCATGAACGAGTAGTGGCAGCGCACCGTCCGGGAGAAGGTCATGGTCCTGTACTTCGGTGAGCGGAAGGCCGGCAGGTCGGGCAGCGCGGTGACCGCTGCTTTCTCCGGGTCGCCCGGGAAGACGAACACGAGGCCGTACGCCTCGCGGACCGGGTAGCCGCGCACGCCGCGCGGCGGCCGGCCATCGCCTTTGGACAGGTACGGGATCTGAGAGATGCGGCCGTCGCCGCGATAGGCCCACGCGTGATAGCAGCAGCGGAGTGTCTCGCCCTCCACGACACCCATACTCAGCGGCACCTGCCGGTGGGCGCACCGGTCCTCCAGCGCGTGGACGGTTCCGCTCGCCCCGCGGTAGAGGGCGATGCTCTCGCTTGCGAACGCGGTCGCGAGCACCCGTCCTGTGCGCACACTCCGGGACAGTGCGACCGGGTACCAGAAATCCGGGTTCGCTCCGACGCGCCGAAGGTCGTCCACGGCGGACCTTGGATCGCGATACCCCGAGGGCGGACTGCTCCCGGACCTGTCGGCGTCGGCCTCGGTCATGCCTCTCCCTCGTACCTCGGACAGCACCCTCCATCCTGGCCGCCGCCCGCCGCCATGCCCTGCCGGCGCGTCCGGACGGGTGAGCGGCTCGGCACCCGGCGCCGCCCGGCCCGACTGCCGAATGATCAGCAAGGCGGCGGCTGAGCCGCCCTGTCCGGTCCCGCCGCGGAGGCCTGCCGGCCAGGAGGGCCGGATGAGGTGCGGGAGAGCCGATAGGAGCGCACGACGGCGACCACACACGCGGTGACGAGCGTGGCCGCCCAGCCGCCCAGGCCTCGCAGGGGGCCCGACGGGGACGTTCCGGCCTCCATGCCGCGCGGCGGCACGTGCCCCTTCGCGTCGCACACGACGGCGAGCTCGTCGCCGGGCTGGGTGGCCTGGCCGCAACCGCGCCAGATGCGGACCTTCAGCGGTACGCCGTCACTGTCGGCCACCGAGCAGAGGTAGCGTCCGCGGCCGGAGAGGGCTCCCGGCCCGCCCTCGACCGCCGTCACCACTGCGGACTCGACTCGCCCCCGCTCCGCCAGAACCAGGCCCACGGCCGCCTGGGGCGCCTGAAGCGCGAGGCAGACCCCGAGCAGGGCGACGATGCCGACCAGCGCGCGTCCGGCCCGCACCACGCAGAGATACAGAACGAGCGCGACAGCACACACCAGGCCGCCCTCGCCGCCCGCCAGCCCGGGAATCCCGTACCAGGCACCGACGACCGCAGCCCCGACGATCGCCCCCGCTCCAAGACATCCGACCAGGAGCCCTTCAGCTGCCAGCCACCACGGCGGCAGGCCGACGAATTCGGCGGGCCCCCACACCGTGCTCCGCAGATGCGCCATCAGGTGCGCTTCCGGCATGGGCCCGGGGCGACGTCTTCGGCGCATGCGCGTCTCCCCTCCCAGCGTTGCCCGGCTCCCTTGCATTATGCAAAACCCGCCAGGCACTGAGAAGCGGTACTCGAATACGACGGTGCCTCGAGGGCTCCGTCCGCCTGCGCGCCGGTTTCAGACCGTCCGGCCGGAGTGCCTCGGGCCATCCGGCCGGAGTGCCGGGGCGGTTTTGTCAGGCGTCCCGGGCCACCGGGACGTCCACCGCCCAGCCCAACGGGTGCGGTTCCGCATCATCCAGAGCCGTCACGAGCGGCTCTCCGCCGGCCTCGTTGAAGGCGTTGAGGGCCTCGATGAGGGCCAGCCGCTGCGTAGGGGTGAGCCGCTCGACGATCGCGGCGATCTCGGCGCGGCGCCGGGCGGTGACGTCCTCGACCGTACGGCTCCCCTCCGCGGTGAGCTGCAGGAGGGTCTCGCGGCGGTTGCCGGGGTTGAGGTGCCGGTCCGCGAGCCCGGTCGCGATCAGCCGGTCGACCATCCGCATCGCGGTGGACGGCGCCACCTGGAGCAGGTCGGCGAGCGTAACCAGCTTCGTGGCCCCGCGTGTGGACAGCACCACCAGCATCCTGAACTGCGGGAGCGTCACTCTCTCCTCGACCTCGGCGAGGGAGCGAGCGGAGACCGCCACCAGCAGCCGTGACGCCGTCAGCACCGCACGGGTCACCGCGTCAACATCTTCCATCGCCCCCGCGGGGGTCTCGCGCTCCGGCATACGTCCTTTCTACCGCGCCGAAGTCACCGCTCATCCCTGCGATGGGAACCGATTTCCCCTACCCATGACCGTGGTACCGGAGCAGGAGCATCGCGGCGTCGTCGTGGGGCGGCCCGTCAGCATGCTGGGCAAGGTCCGCACGCAGCGCCTCCAGGGCACGGTGCGCGTCGGGATCCTTCAGCAGGTGCGCGCGCTCGCCGACGGGATAGAAGCGGCCCTCCTCGTCGCGGGCCTCGGTGACGCCGTCGGTGTACAGCAAGAGCTGCTCGCCGGGGGCGAAGTCCACCCGATAAGGCTTCGGGCCCTCGCCTCCGTGAGCGCCCAGCCCCAGCGGAAGGGCGTAGGCGGGCGGCTGCGGGAAGTCGGCGGTGCCGTTACGGCGTACGACCATCGGGGCCGGATGGCCGTAGTTGAGGAAGACGGCCTCGTGGCGTGCGCCGATCTCGGCGAGGATCGCGGTGACGAACTTCTCGCCCTCCAGCTCCCGGGCCACGCTCCGCTCCAGGCGCTCACCGAGCCCCGCCAGGTCCGGCTCGTCGTGCGCCGCCTCCCGGAAGGCACCGAGGACGACGGCCGCCGTCTCCACGGCGGCCAGGCCCTTGCCCTGCACATCGCCCACGATCACCCGGATGCCGTGCGGCGAGGCGACCACCTCGTACAGATCTCCGCCGATGCGCGCCTCTGCGACGGCCGAGGTGTACGACACCGCTGCCTGCAGCGGCCCCGCCGTCAGCGGCACCGGCCGCAGCAGCACCCGCTGGGCCACCTCCGCGATCGACCGGACACTGGCCAGCTCCTCCTCGCGCCGCGAGCGCATCACGGCTGCCGCGATGCCCACCCCCGTCACGCCCGCCACCGACGCCAGAGCCGTGAAACCGCGTCGCTCCTCGAACAGCAGCCCGTCGTACAGCCCGAGTGCCACGCACAGCACCAGTGCCGCCAGTCCGAACACCGCCGTACGACGCCACCCTCCGACCAGCCCGGAGAACGCGGGCCCGAGCGACACGAGCGGGAGAAATCCCACCCCCGGCCCGGACACGACGTCCGCGACCGCCACCGCGGCCATCACCAGCACCGGCATCCAGGAGAGCACCGTCAAGCTCGATGGCGGCTTGTGGTCGGTCATGGCGTACTCCAGCGGTGTCGAGGCGCTCGAGAGCCGCCCCTTTCCTCCGCAGGCGCGCCTCCCCCACCTTTAGACTATGCAAAGGTTGCCCGAGTGAGGAGGCTCCCGACCCGGGGCCTTTATCCAATCGAGTCCGTGAGCCGACATTCCCGATATGCGGAAGGTGACCATGGCGCACAGCGACAGCGCACCTCGCCGTACCCAACTCCCCACCGGGTGGCGGCGCCTGGCCGTGCGGCTGCCGATCCTGCTCTTCCGCGTGGGGCTGGGGCCGCTCTTCGGGAAACGGTTCCTCCTGCTGCACCACGTCGGCCGTTTCAGCGGCCTCGACCGCCGGGTGATCCTGGAAGTGGTGTCCCACGACCCGGCCGGTGCGAGCTGGACCGTCGCCTCCGGCTTCGGGCCGAAGGCCGACTGGTACCAGAACCTGCGTCGGCAGCCGAAGACCCTCATCCAGTCCGGCAACCGCCTGCGCGCCGTCACCGCCCGCTTCCTCTCACCCGACGAAGGCGCCGAGGCCATGGCCGACTACGCCCGGCGGCACCCCCGTACGGCCCGCCGCCTGTGCGCCTTCATGGGCCTTCCTGCGGACGGCGGTGAGGCGTCGTTCCGCGAGGCGGGGCGAACCATCCCCTTCGTCCGGCTCGACGACGCCTACGGAAGCCGCCGCCCCCGACGCGGAATCGAGTAGGTGGGTCGAGTCGCCCGGCCCACCTACCTCTCACACCACCGGGGATGCGGGCCATGCGTCCGGCGCGACATCCACAGACAGCCACCGCGGCACACGCCCCGCCGCCCGAGGCGTAGCGGAAAGTGACCCAAAGCCTGGCGATCTCATTTTGCACCATGCAATGATCAGGCAGGGGAGCCGACGGCCGACTGCTGTCCGGCGCCCAGGAGGGAACCGGCAAGGCAATGCGGCACAGGACGGCACCGGCAGGCCGTCGGCCCCCCGCCGAGCGCGGAGTCGCGCGGAATGTTCAGGGGTGAGGCGGGCACTGTCCACAAACGTGAACAGGAGGGGAAGGGGGGATCATGACCACCCAAGGGCCAGGCGGCGGCCAGGGGACGCCCGAAGAGAGGGACGGCACGCTGTCCGGCTCCGAGGAGGTCTGGCTGAAGTTCCTCGCGGACAGCGAGGGCGCCATTCGTCGTTCCGCTCCCAGGGAACCCTCCGCCCGGGAGCGCGCGACGCGGCGGCACCCCGGAACTATCGACGCGGACAGTGCGGAGCGGCGGTCGCGGCATCCGTATGAAAAGCCGGCCTACTGTGAGACGGACGCGGTGGGCGAAATGTGGCAGCCGGACGACCCGTGGGCCGGCCCGACCTGGCGGGAGCTGGACGGCCGCGCCAGGCTCCGGCGCGTCAGCCGCGTAATGGTCACGGCTGCCGCGATCACTTTGGCCTTGGGCGCCTGGTCCTGGCTTTCCACCAGCGCGGACACCCCGGACGGACGGCCGGACGGCACCATCGTGCAGCAGGTGGAGGACGCACCCCCCGGGCAGTCCCCGGCAACCCGTTTCCCAACCGGACCCGCCTGACCCAGCAGTCGGTAGCCCAACCGCCGCGTGGAGGGAGCCGACAGCCGCGAACCATGGCACTATGCAAAGGTGCTCCGCCGCAGGCGTCCGCGAAGAGGACGTCGTCCGGGGCTGGAGCGCCGGGAAGCCTGGTCGGCACGGAAGATCGCCGTACGCCAAGAGGGGACTCGGCCGTGTCAGCCATCCAGGTCGCGCTCAACCGGTCGATGCTCCTCGAAGGTGCGCTCGGCGCCGCCGTCGTCGACTACATCAGCCGCATGCCGCTCGGCGCCCTGAGCCACCGGAAGGATCTCGACCTGAACCGGGTGGCCCACGGCGCCACCGATGTCGTACGCGCCCATCTCTCCGCCCTGAACCTGATGGGCCGCAAGCCGGAACAGCTCGAGGACATCCTGATCACCCTCGACGGCGAGTACCACCTCCTCCGCCCGCTGACCCGCCGGACCCACGAGGGGCTCTTCCTCCTGCTGGTCCTGGACCGCGAGCGCGCCGAGCCGGACACCGCGCGCCAGGAACTTCGCCGGATCGAGACCCTGTTGTGAGAACGGCTGCGAGAACGGCGCCGCGGAGGGAGCCCGTCTCATCGGGCTCGATCACCGTCGCGGACTCGTGCCGCACGAAATCGGCGCAGGCTCTGTGAGCCGGGGCGCGCTACAGCAGCGCCAGCAAGAGCACGGCTCCCAGCAGGAAGACGGCCCACCAGACCATCAGGTGGGTCGGCCATGGCGTCGCGAGCTTTGCCTCCGGACGCAAAGGGCGGGTGGTCGCGCTCCACAGATTTCCGCCATGGTGGCGCAGCGGTGGGCCCAGGGTGCGGCGCAGCCGGGGGACGGCGCGGGAGAGCGCGTGCCAGCTGCGCGGCAGCACCCGGCGGTAGACCACGTCGGTGTCCAGGTTGACCGAGCGGAGCTCCGGGGGGTACAGGCCGGTGCGGACCAGCAGGGTGAAGGCCATCGAGGCGAGCAGGAGCAGTTGCAGCTGGTTGATCACGTGCGGGGTTGTGTAGGGCACGTAGTCCACTGGGTGTGGGAGGAGTTCGTACAGCAGGTTCGGCGCCACCCCGATGCCCACGCAGATGAGGGCAGCCAGCGTCATGGCCACGCGCATGTTGACCGGGGCCTCGGCCACCCGGTGGCCGCGGTCATGGGCGAAGAAGGCGAAGTACGGGATCTTGATGCCGGCGTGGTGGAAGACGCCGGCCGAGGCGAAGAGGAGCAGCAGCCAGACCACGGTCAGGTGTTCCTGTCCGACCGCCTCCATGATCATCGATTTGGTGGCGAACGCGGAGAACAGCGGGAAGGCGGAGATGGAGGCCGCGCCGACCATGCACAGGGCCGCCGTCTGGGGCATGGACTTGTAGAGGCCGCCGAGTTCGGAGCCCTTGGTGGTGCCCGTACGCAGCAGCACTGCGCCCATGGCCATGAACAGCAGGCTCTTGAACACCATGTCCGCCACGGCGTGCGCGCTCGCGCCGTTGACCCCGAGGGCGCCGCCGATGCCGACGCCCGCGACCATGAACCCCAGCTGGTTGATCATGCTGTAGGCGAGCACCCGGCGCAGGTCGTTCTCGATCACGGCGTAGAAGATCGGGAAGACCGTCATGGCCGCGCCGACCCAGATCAGCAGGTCGGTGCCCGGGAAGCCGCGGGCCAGTACGTAGACCGCGAGCTTGGTCGTGAACGGGGACAGTGCCACCGCGCCGACGACGGTCGCCTCGGGGTAGGTGTCGGTCAGCCAGGCGTGCAGGAGCGGGAAGGCGCACTTGATGCCCACCGCGAGGAGGATCAGGGCGTCGCCGGGGCCGTTCAGCCCGAGGTAGCCGAATTCGATGCCTTCGCCGGCCTGGACCCGCAGCGCGATTCCGGCCAGCATCAGCAGGCCGGAGATCAGTTGCGCGACCAGGTAACGCATTCCCGCGCGGTAGCTGCGTTCGGTGCGGCCCGCCCAGATCAGGAAGGCAGAGGACAGGCCGGCGAGCTCCCAGAACACGAACAGGGTCACCAGGTCACCGGCGAGTGCGCCGCCGATCGCGGTGCCGGAGTAGAGCAGGATGAGCGCCTGCTCCAGGGGGCTCCGCAGGTGCAGGGCGTAGATCGAGGTCAGCAGGGCGGCGACCAGGAAGCCTGTGGCGAACAGACGGGACAGGGCGTCGATCCGTACCGGGGTCAGCTCCAGGCCGAAGAGCGCGAAGGTGGCTCCGGGTCCTTCGGGCAGCAGCCACAGCATGATCAGGCCCGCCACCGGGAGCAGCAGCATGAGGGCGCGGCGTGGCAGGCCGCGCAGCAGCGGCACGCCGGCCGCGCCGAGCATCAGCAGCAGAGCGGGGCTGGTCATCATCGCGGTCCCGTAGCGGGGGGTTCGTGGCGGTCCTGTTCCGGCGGGTCGTAGTAGTCCTCGTCGCGCCGCAGCAGCCGCCGCAGCTCCTTGGCCACGAGCACCAGCGTCACGCTGCCCACAAAGCCGTAGACGGCGTAGAAGCCGGGCCACCCTTCGACGGAGAAGTGGGGGTGCTTGGTGTAGAGGAAGTCGGCCAGCAGGGACAGCGCGCACAGCACGGCCAAGCCGTACACGAGGCGGGTCACGTTGCGCGGCTCGTCCAGCCAGCGGCGGTCGTCGGGCGCGCGATCGTTGTCGGGCGCGCGGTGGTCGTCGGGCGCGCGATCGTTGTCGGGCCGGTGTCGGTCGTCGCTCACGGCAGCTCCAGGGTCCTGGCCAGGGGGGCGAGCACGGCGTCCGCACCGAAGAAGAGGGCGACGCAGCCGAGTGCGGTCAGGGTCAGCGGCCCGGTCATCACGAGCGGGGCCTCACCGTGCGCCGCCAGGCCGGCCGGCGGCCGCAGGAACGCGCGCACCGCGATCGGCATCAGGTAGGCCACGGCGAGCAGCGAGCCGGCGAGCAGCACTACGAGCGGTACGACCTGGTCCGCCTCGGCGGTGCCGAGAAGCATTAGCCACTTGCTCCAGGTGCCGCCCGTCGGAGGCAGGCCGATGATCGAGACCGTGGCCGTCAGGAACGCCGCGAACGTCCACGGCATCGCGCGGCCGAGCCCGTCCAGCTCGCTGACGCGGGTCTTCCCGGCCGTGACCGCGATCGCGCCCGCGCACAGGAACAGGGTGATCTTGCCGACCGCGTGGGTGACCATGTGCAGGGCGCCGCCCGCGGCGGCGACCTCGTGGGCCAGCGTCGCGGCCAGCACGATGTAGGCGAGCTGGCTGACCGTCGAGTAGGCCAGCCGGCGCTTGAGGTTGTCCGACCGTATCGCCACGATGGCGGCGGCGATCAGCGTGAACGCCGCCACCCACGTCATCGGCACCGCGGCACCGCTCTCGCGCAGCGTGTCCAGGCCGAACACGTACACCGCGACCTTCAGGACCGTGAAGACCCCGGCCTTGACCACGGCCACCGCGTGCAGCAGCGCCGACACCGGGGCGGGTGCCACCATGGCCGCGGGCAGCCAGCGGTGTACCGGCATCAGCGCCGCCTTGCCGATGCCGAACAGGTAGAGCGCGAAGAGCAGGGTGAGCACCCCGGATCCTGCCTGGCCCGCCAGGATGCCATCGGGACGGAAGTCGGTGGTGCCGGCCAGGACCCAGGTCCAGATGATCGCGGGCAGCAGCAGCCCGATGGACGTGACGAGCAGCACCACCACGTACGTACGTGCCCCGCGCCGGGCCTCCTTGTCGCCGTGGTGCGCCACCAGCGGCCAGGTCGCCAGGGTCATCAGCTCGTAGCCGATGAGCAGGGTGACCAGGTTGGCCGACAGGGCGATCCACATCGCGGACGCGATCGTCAGCGCGAAGAAGGCGAAGAACCTGTCCAGGGCGGGCTCCCGCGCGGCGCGCAGGTAACCGGCGGCGTAGACGGTGCTGACCGGCCAGAGCACGGCGGCGACCGAGGCGAACAGCAGGCCCAGCGGTTCGAGGGCGAACTCCAGTGACAGGCCGGGCAGCCACGTCCACAGCTCGAAGCGCAGCCCGTCGTCGGCCGCCGGCCACAGGGTGAGCACCACGCCCGTCAGCGCGAGGCCGCAGGCCACCGAGGCCGCCTCACGTGCGAGGGGCCGGTGCCGCAGGAGCAGTACGGCAGCGCAGGCCAGCAGGGGGATGGCCACCGCGGTCGGCAGGGCGGCGGCCCGGTCGGGGGAGGTCCAGGCGGCGGTCAGCTCAGCCACCTCCCTTGCCGAGCAGCGCTTCGGCCGCGGCGTCGGCGAGGTGGGCCGGCAGGGAGGCGTCGATCCCGAAGTAGAGGGACAGCAGGACGAGGAACCAGATGGCCGCGACCATGGACGCCGGTGGGCGCGGCGGTTCGGCTCCGTCGGGCGGTTCGCGGAACCAGGCGACCTCGACCACGCGGCCGACGTAGACCAGGGCGAGCAGCGAGCCGGCCAGCATGGCCACGAGCACGGGCCACTGGTCGCGCTCGACCAGTGCCGTCACCAGTGCCCATTTGCTGACGAATCCCGCGGCCGGCGGCACCCCGACCAGGCCGAGGCCGGCGACCACGAACGCGGCGAACGTCCAGGGCATCCGGCGGCCGATCCCGGCCAGCGCCGAAAGGCGGACCGAGCCGAGCCTGAGCAGCAGCAGCCCGGCGATCGCGAACAGCGCGGCCTTGGTCACCGAGTGCGTGATCATGTGCAGGTACGCGGCGGAGACGCCGGCCGTGGTGGCCAGGCTGACTCCGGCCACGATGTAGCCGACCTGCGCGACGCTGGACCAGGCCAGCACATACCGCAGGTCGTCCTGGAAGCATGCGGCGGCGGAGCCCGCCAGGATCCCGAGGGCGGCCAGGAGCAGGCCGATCCGGTCGACGGGCATCTTCCCGAACACCAGCGAGGCGCCGAAGACGGTGAAGGCGAACCGGCAGAACACGTAGATCGCGACCTTGGTTCCGGTGGCGGCGACGAACGTGCTCACCGCGGACGGGGCTTCCCCGTAGGCCGCGGGCAGCCAGGCGTGCAGCGGGAAGACGGCCATCTTGACCGCGAGGCCGACGAAGACGAAGACCACGGCGGCCTGCAGCGCACGGTTGTCGTGGCTGCCGGTCAGCCGCCCGGCCAGGTCGTCCATGTTCAGGGTGCCGGTGACCGCGTACGCCAGGCCGATGCCGATCAGCATGAACGTCGCCCCGATGGTGCCGATCACCAGGTAGCGGAAACCTGCCAGCAGCGCCTGTCTGCGACGCCCCATGGCGATCATCGTGTACGTCGACAGGGAGCTGATCTCCAGGAACACGAACGCGTTGAACACGTCCCCGGTGATCGTCAGTCCCAGCAGCCCGGCCAGGGTGAGACACAGGCAGGCGTACAGCAGCGTGGCCCGCCGGGAATCGAGCTCGGCCGCGACACTGCGACGGCCGTAGACCGCGACGACCACGGCGGTCAGCGACACCAGCAGCAGCACCGGGGTGTTGAAGCCGTTCACCACGAATTCGATGCCGTACGGCGGCTGCCAGTCGCCCATCGCGTACCGCAGCGCCCCGGCCTCGTCCACACGCTCGGCCAGCCAGACGGCACAGGTCAGCGAGGCCACGGCGGCGGCGAGGAACAGCAGCCACGCCACGAGCCGGGAGCGCAGCAGCACACACAGCGGCGCGCAGAGCAGTGGGACCGCCACCTGAAGCACCGGCAGCTGACCCGTCATGAGCCACCGCCGTCCTGCTCGGCTGCCCGCTCACGGTCCTGCTCGGCGACGCGTTCGGTGCTGTCGATTTCGAGTACCTCGTCCTCCTCGACCGTGCCGTAGGCCTCGAAGATCCGGACGGCCAGGGCCAGCCCCACCGCGAGCGTGGCGACGCCGACCACGATGGCGGTGAGTATCAGCACCTGCGGCAGCGGGTGGGAGTAGGTCTCGACGTCGTCAGAGATGATCGGCGCGCTGCCGCCGTCCCGCTTGCCGAGGCTGATGTAGAAGAGGAAGACCCCGACCTGGAAGAGGCTGAGGCCGATCAGTTTCTTCAGCAGGTTGCCGTGGCTGATGACGACGTAGAGCCCGATCAGCATCAGGGCGAAGAACGTCCAGTAGACGTAGTGGGAGGCGATCACCGTGCCACCCCCCGGCCCGCGAAGCCGAAGAAGATCGTCGTCATGACGGATGCGACGGTGATGCCGATGGCCGTCTCGACCACCAGGATCCCGAGATGCTGCCCGGTCTCGGGGTGGCTCGCGAGGACGTCGTAGTCCAGGAAGGAGCCGCCGAGCAGCATGGTGGTCACACCGACCCCGATGTAGAGCAGCAGGCCGAGCGAGACCAGGAACCACAGCGCGGCACGCGGCACCACGCGCTGCGCCCGGTCAAGGCCGAACACCAGACCGTAGAGCACGAAGCCGGACGCGAAGATCACGCCGGCCTGGAAGCCGCCGCCGGGGCCGTAGTCGCCGTGGAAGAGCACGTAGAGCGCGAACAGCAGGATGAACGGCATGAGCGTGCCGCTGACGACGCGGATGACGCGGTAGTCGGCGAGATGGAAGTCCGCGGCCGGCCGGGTCTGCTCCGGCCGCGCCAGCGGGCCGAGCAGCGACAGTACGGCCAGGCCCGCGGTGAAGACGACGACCAGCTCACCCAGGGTGTCGAGCCCTCGGTAACTGGCCAGCACTGAGGTGACGGTGTTGGGGATGCCGATGTCCTCCTGGGACTGGTGCAGGTACTCGTCGGTGACCGGGTGGCGTTGCACGGGGCTGTCGGCGCTGCCGAACTCGGGCAGATCGAGGCTGGCGTAGCCGAGCGTGCCGCCGACCAGCAGCACGGCGATCGCGCCGGGCAGGCGCCGCCGACGGGGTGTGACGGACTCCGAGGAGCGGGTCAGCGCGAGCACACCGAGGAGCAGCACCGTGCTGATGCCGACGCCGACCGCGGCTTCCGTGAACGCCACGTCCACGGCGTCGAGGAGGACGAAGAGGCATGCGGTGGCCAGGCTGAACAGCGCCGCCAGCATCGTGGCCTCGTACAGCGCGCGCAGCCGCGTGATGGTCACCGCGGTCGCCGTGAGGATGGCGAGCAGCGATACGTTGATCAGGGTGAAGGTCGTCGTCACCGGCGCGGGTCACCCTTCCGCCACATGGGCACGCCGTCCCGTCGCGCGGCGTGCGCCAGGATGTGCGTCGCGGTCGGACTGGTCAGCGCCAGGAACAGCAGAATGATCAGCAGGCGGACCGCGGTGTTCCAGGTGTCCACCCGCAGCAGCAGGCCCAGCAGGATCAATCCGGCACCGGCGGAGTCGGTGATGCCGGCGGCGTGGATGCGGGTGTAGAAGTCCGGGAAGCGCAGCATGCCCACCCCGCCGGTGAGTACGGCCAGGGCGCCGGCGATCAACAGCGCGCCGCTCAGCACCTCGAGGACACTCACTTTCCCTCGCCCCTCTCCGTGTCGCTCACGAGTTCCTGGTAGTGGGTCAGGCGGAGCACCGCGACGGTGGCGACGAAGTTGACCAACGCGTAGAGGATGCCGATGTCGAGGAACTCGGGCCTTCCGAAGAGGAAACCGGCCACCGCGACGAACAGCACGGTCTTGGTGCCGAACGTGTTGACCGCGAGGATGCGGTTGTAGCGGCCGGGGCCCATGAAGGCGCGCAGCAGCGTGAGCACCATCGTGACCAGCAACGCCGCCATGACGGCGAAGATCATCGTTGCGCCTCCGTCTGCCGCACCCGCCTCAGCATGAGCCCTTTGCGGAGCTCGTCGACGCCGGACCGTTCCAGGCTGTGCACCTCTATGTGGTTCGCCTCGACATCCAGCGACAGCGTGCCCGGGGTCAGCGTGATCGAGTTCGCGTAGACCACCTGCGACAGCTCCTGCAGGTGCGGCGTCGGAATCGGCTCCACCACGGGCCGCAGGTCCGGGCGCGGCGACCAGACCTTCCGCGCCACCGCGAACGTCGAGACGAGCACGCTCCCACTCAGCCACAGGAAATACCGCGGCAGCCGCAGGGCGAAGGCGAACGTCACGCTCCGGTGGTCGAGACCGGCTCGCCGGGTCAGCCAGCAGACCACGGCGACCGAGAGCGCACCGAGCGCCAGCAGCAGCGGCTCGTAGTGACCGGAGAGCAGCAGCCAGAACACGACGGGAAGCGGAGCGGTCCGGAGGAAGCGCATGGTGTTCTTGCGCCGGGGTTGCTGCTGCGCGCTCGCGGCGCCGGCGGAGTCATGGTCGAGCAGGCTCACACAGCTCCCTCACGGTCGCGCCGACCGGTCGGCCGGGTGCCGAGGACGGTGATCTGCTGGTTGGGCCCGGCGTACACGTGCCGGGCGCCGACGGACGACAGCGCGCACCCCGCAGCGGGCGGGAGAGCGTGGACCGCCGGTGTGCGCCGGTCGGGAAGGCCGCCTGCGAGCTCCCGCGACGATGGCCATTCGGCGTGCACATTCCTGGTCATCGGGGCGTGCCCTCGGCCGCGGTGGCGAGCAGGCCGAGCAGGCGGTTGGCGGTGACGATCCCGAGGATCCCGCCTCCTTCCCGTTCGACCAGGGCGAAGGGGCACTGTCGCCGTACCATCAACTCGGCGATCTCCACGGCCGTCGCTCGCGGCCCGACCCTCGGAATGCGCAGCGCAACCCAGGTGAGGACGTCGCGGACGCGGGTGCCGACCATCGTTGCGGCTATCCGGTCGGCATGGCCCTCGTCGATGACGTGGGTGAGGCCGGGATCGTCCAGTAAATAGTGGGGAAGCGCTGCCCGGAGCAGGTCGACCGACGACATACAGCCGATCAGTTCGCCCTGTTCGTCAGCGACGACGAGGCCGGGCAGACCGTGTCGGGAGACCATCTGTACGGCGGACAGGATGTCGTCGTCCGGGAGCGCGGTCGGCAAGGTCTCGATGACATCGGCGGCATGCATGCGTGTCTCCCGTCATCGAAACATCGGCGCGGGCACCTCGATTACCACGATTATCTGGGACGTCGTGAACATGGCCAACGTCCGACGTGGTCAATCAGTGGCCCACATTCTTTGCCGACGACCGGCAAGAAGGGCTTTGCCACGCCGCAGGCAGCGCTCTCCTGCCGGACAGCCGGTAGTGGTCGGGCGCGCGACATAGCAAGCTGGCCGGTGTGCCACAGCATGAGAAACGAATCGAGCCAACCATGACGAGGGGAACGTCATCGGTCCCCGCCGGTGCAGAGCCGCCCAGTGCGGCAGACCTCGCCGTGGCAGCCCTCGCCGGACGGGCGAGCGATGAGGCGCGCGGCGTACCGGCGGATCTCCTGGAGGGGTACCTGCCCATGCTGGCCAAGGTCAGCACGGGAGGACGGCTCCGCCCGGACGAGCTCCGCCGTCGGCGCGACATCGGCGCCCGCGCGGCCGAGCAGAACGTGCCCATCCGCGGAGTCGTCGACCTCTACCTGAGCGCGACGTGGCTCGCCTGGCCCTCCTTGCCCGGTGTGCGGGAGGCCTCAGGCGCGGACGCACTGCGCCGGATCGGCGAGGCGGTCTTCCGCGCCGCCGACGCGGCGATCACGACGGTGGCTGAAGGGTACGAAGAGGCCCAGCGCTGGTCACTGCGCCAGGAGGAGTCGTTCCGGCGTGAGTTCGTCGACGACCTCCTCGACGGGCGCAATGTCGAGACCCTGGTGGGACGCGCCGAACGGTACGGCCTGCGGCTCGCCGGCAGCTATGTGGTGATCGTGGCGGCGGGCCCGCAGCCGTTCGTCGACGGCGGCCCGATGACCCGCCAGGTCGAGTCCCTCGTCGGCCTCGACCCCGCGAGCAGAGACGTACTCGTGACGACGAGGGACAGTCTGCTGGTGTGCATCGTGCCCGACGTGCGCCGCACCGTAGAGGAGTTCGTCACGCGCGTCATGGAGAACCTGGGGCCCGACGGCGCCTGGCGCGTCGGCGTCGGACGCCCGCAACGTGGGCCCGGCGGTGCGGTCCGGTCCTTCGAGCAGGCCCGGCAGGCCCTGCAGATCGGCCAGCGCCTGCAACTGCCCGGCCACGTGCACCGAGCGTCCGACCTGCTCGTCTACCAGGTACTGATCCGGGACAGGAGCGCGCTCGCCGACCTCGTCGAGGAGGTCCTGGAGCCGATCAGAAAGGCACGCACCGGCCCTGGCACCCTGCTGCACACGCTGGCGACGTACTACGCGGCGGACAGGGTGGCGACCGCAGCGGCGCGTGAACTGCACGTCGGGGTACGGACCGTGACGTACCGCCTCGACCGGGTCGAGAAACTGACCGGGTACTCGGTGCACGACCCGCAACAGAGCTTCACACTGCAGGTCGCAGTCCTCGGGGCACAGCTGCTCGGCTGGCCCGAGGGGTCCTGACTCCTACCCGCGACCGGCCAGCGGGCCGACGAAGGCGTAGGTAGGGATACCGGCGTCCGCCGTCACTCCTGGGCCAAGCATCGCGGACAGGACCTGACCTATATGACGCCTACGGTCGTGCCATGACGCAAACGCAGAAGATTCTTGTCACCGGCGCCACCGGAACCGTCGGCCGTCAGGTCGTCGCCGAACTGCTCGCCCGCGGCCACGCGGTCCGCGCCCTCACCCGGGATCCGGCGACGGCCAACCTCCCGGCCGGCGTCGAGGTCGTCCAGGGCGACCTGACCGCACCCGACAGCCTGATCCCGGCCCTGGAGGGCGTCACCGGTCTCCATCTGATCACCTTCGGCGGGCCCTACTTCGCTCCACTGGAGAGCGGCCTGCGGATCCTCGAGCTGGCCCGCGCGGCCGGCGTACGCCGGATCACCGTGCTGCACGGCGGCGGGCCGTCCCTGCTGGAGGACGCCGTGCGGGCCGACGACGGTGTCGACTGGACCGTGCTCATGCCGGTCGAGTTCATGGCCAACGCCCTGGAGTGGGCGGACCAGATCGTGGCCTCGGGCGAAGTCCGCGAGCCGTTCGTCTCCCGGCTCAGCGCCATGGTCCACGAGGGCGACATCGGCGCCGTCGCCGCGGTCGCGCTCACCGAGGAGGGCCACGGCGGCCAGGAGTACGTGATCACCGGCCCCGAACTGCTGACCGTCGGCGACAAGGTGGCGACGATCGCCGCCGCCTGCGGCCGGGAGATCGCTCTGGTCGAGCTGACCGAGGACGAGGCCGTCGCGCGGTGGCGGGCGGCGGGCCACCCGGAAGAGGTGATCGGCTTCCTGCTCGAGGCGTACGGGAACACCCCGGAGGTGGGCCGTACGGTCGTCGACACCGTCGAGAAGGTCACCGGCCACCCGGCCCGCACTTTCGCCCAGTGGGCGGCGCAGCACGCGGACACCTTCACGGCAACCGCCCCCGCCGCCACGGCATAGCCCCGGCGTAGTGCGTGGGACGGACGCGGAAGGAACCGCAACACCGGTGACGACCACGTCCGCGCCCGCGCCCGGGGGCCGGGGCCGCCCGACGTCCGACAGCGCAACGGACACGACGCCCCACTCACAGCCAGGGTGGGGCGTCGTCATGCGCACCCGATTCCGGAGAGTGAGCGTTCGCTCCGCCTGCCTCACGTACCGTGGCTTCGCATGACCGACTCCGAGATCGAGATCACCGCAGAGCTGGTCCGCGACCTGCTGCAGGAGCAGCATCCAGACCTCGCGGGGCTGGCCATCCGCGAGGTGGCGGGCGGCTGGGGCAACCAAATGTGGCGCCTCGGGGACGAGTTGGCCGTACGCATGCAGCGCATGGACCCCACCCCGGAGCTCCAGCTCAAGGAGCGGCGGTGGCTGCCCGTGCTGGCCCCGCGCCTGCCGCTCCCGGTGCCGACCCCGGTGCGGTTCGGCGAACCGTCCGAGCGCTTCCCCAAGCACTGGACCGTGATGACGTGGGTTCCCGGCGAGCCACTCGACTACGCCTCGATCAGCCGCGGCGAGCACGCGGCCGACACTCTGGCGGGCTTCCTCAGGGCGCTCCATGTGGAGGCGCCCGCCGAGGCGCCGGCCAGTTCGGACCGCGGCGCTCACCCCAAGGAGTGCACGGGCGGCTTCGAGGAGTTCCTGCAAGGCATTGCCCCCGGCGGCCTTGGCGCCGACGTCCGGGCCGTCCGGGACGTCTGGGACGACGCCGTCGCGGCGCCCGAGTGGGAGGGCCCGCCGGTATGGCTGCACGGTGATCTCCATCCCGCGAATGTCGTGGTCTCGGACGGGACGCTCTCGGGCGTGGTCGATTTCGGTGACCTCTTCGCCGGTGATCCGGCGTGGGACCTCGCGGCCGCATGGCTGCTCCTTCCCGCGGGCGCGGCCTCACGGTTCTTCGAGGCGTACGCACATGCGGACGAGGCGACGGTCCGGCGCGCCCGAGGGCTGGCTGCCATGAAGAGCCTTTTCCTCATCCTCATGGGCCAGGCCGGAGATCGGGGCCTGCCTGGCGGCAAGCCGACATGGGGACCCGCGGGCCGGGCGGCGCTCGATCGCGTACTGACATCCCACTTGGGCCGGCCCTCGCCCGCATAGGCCCCGCTCCCCTCACCTGACACAGGAAGCCCAAGAAGCAGTCTCAGCACGGGGATTGACTGTGAAAGCGCTTTCCTCCTACCGTTCCTGCGGCAAGGCGAACAAGGTTCGAAATGTCGAACTCGGAGCGATTTCCGACTGACGCGTGTCCGGTGCCCCGTGGGCCCAGGTCTTTTGTGCGCGACGTACGAGACGTACGACGAGGAGAAGGAGTCGAGGCCGGATGGGCACGCAGAGGAGATTCGGGTGGGGGTCGGTCGCCGCGGCAGCCGCCATGGCGCTGGCGGCGGGAGTGGTCAATGCCCCCGCCGCGTACACCGCGGAGGATCCCGTCGAGGTCATGGTCAACGGGGACGACGTGCGCCTCGACAACGTGAACGGCTTGACGTACAAGGGACTTGGCCTGCTCAGCTGCAACAGCACGACCAATCTGCTGATGGATTACAAGGCGGAGCAGCCCGACCGGTACTGGCAGCTCGTCAAGGTGCTGTTCGGCGGGAAGAACCCGCTGATCAACCACGTCAAGATCGAGATGGGGACGGACACGAACACGTCGACCGGTTCCGATCCGGCGACGATGCGCACAGCGGACGAACTCGCCGATTCGTCCCGCTCCCCCGGCTTTCAATTGGCCGCCGACGCCAAGACGGTCAACCGAAATCTGAAGGTCTCGATTCTCCGCTGGGAAATGCCCGAGTGGGTCCAGAACGAATGGGACAAGGGCACCGGCACCGACGAGATGTACAAGTGGTACAAGGAGACGATCCTCGACGCGTACGAGAAGTACGGGTACATGGTCGACTACGTCAATCCGGACAAGAACGAGACGCGCACCCCCGACATCTCCTTCATCAAGTGGTACAAGAACGCGCTGGTGAAGGACACGGACTTCGCCGACGCACGGTACGGACTGACGCCCCGGCAGCAGAAGGCGGCCGCGAAGGCGTACCACGACATCAAGATCACCGCATCGGACGAGAACACCACGAAGAACATCGGCCCCGCCCTGCTCACGGACGCCGAACTCTTCGGCATGGTCGACGCGGTGGGCTACCACTACACCACCGACGACCGGCTGGACGGCGCCCCCGACAGCGCCACGTACCGGCCGTACACGAAGCTGGCGACCGGTGACAACACGTACGGCCAGGACAAAGAGGTCTGGTACAGCGAGGGCGTCGGCTCCTTCGGCCACACCGATTACCGCGTCAACAACACCGACGGCCCCAATGGCGCGAGCACCGGAATCGGCGGCGTCCAAAGCGCCCTCGACCTCGCGAACCGTTCCGTCAAGAGCTACGCGAACTCGAAGCGGACGCATTACATCTTCCAGCCGGCGATCGGTTCCTTCTACGAAGGCGCCCAGTACAGCCACAAGGAACTCGTCAGCGCCCGCGATCCATGGTCGGGCTATCTCCATTACGACGCGGCCCTCTATGTGATGCAGCACTTCACCCAGTTCGCCAAGACCGGCTGGGAGAACGACACCAACACGGCGGGTATTTGGCGCACCGTTCCGGAGGCCAGTTACAGCGGGGTGAGCGGCACCGAGAACGTCGACGGGTCGAACGGGGCGCCGAGTTATATGACGCTCGCTGATCCCCGTAAGAAGGACTTCTCGACGGTCGTGGTCAACGACAGTGACCAGCCCAAGACTTACCGCATCAAGGCCGAGAACATGCGGCTCGGCTCGGACCCGACCATGGAGGTCTGGGAAACCCGCGCGGCGGACGCGGGACAGGCCTACGACGCGAACTTCAAGCACCTCGCCGACCAGATCCGGCCCGGCGGCGACGGCTACTACACCTACACCGTCAAGCCGCGGTCGATCGTGACCCTCACGACGCTGGACAAGAGCCGCGACAAGGCGACGAAGCAACGTCTGCCCAAGTCCGGGGACCGCACGGTGCTCGACACCGACGCCACCGGCAAGAAGCGCAACACCCGCGACGACGTCCTGTACGCCGACGACTTCGGCTACGAGGAGGAGGGCAGGGTCCGGGTCGGCACCGCCGACGGCACGCACAAGGTGTCCCAGCCCTACCTGACGTCCCGTGGCAACCAGCCGCGCTACATGGTCGACCAGACCGGCGCCTGGGAGGTCGGGAAGGACGCGCGCGGCGACAACGTGCTGTACCAGTACATGGACCAGTCCATGAAGGACACCCACGCCTGGAACCGGCACACGCCGAACACCACGGTCGGCGACTTCCGCTGGGAGAGCTACAAGGCCACGGTCGACGTCTCCTTCCCGGACCCGGCCGGCGGGCTCGCCTCCCTGGGCGTCCGCCAGCAGAAGGGCATGGCGATCAGCGACGCCGCCTACAACGTGCGTATCCGCCCGGACGGCACCTGGACGTTCTACGAGTACGGCACCGCGATCAAGACGGGAACGGTCGCCGCGTCCGACGGCTACCGCCTCGCCATCGAGGCGAAGGGCGCGACGGTCACGGCGTTCATCGACGGGAAAGCGGTCGCCACGTACGAGGATCCGACTCCGCAGACCCAGGGCCGCGTCAAGCTCGGCAGCGACTTCTACAAGACGGGCTTCGACAACCTGAAGGTCGAGAAGATCGACGGGTACACGCCCTACACCGGCACCCAGCTCGACAACATGGATAGTTCGGTCACTTACGACGGTGCCTGGAGCCGGAAGGCCTCACTCGGCGACGCGATGGACTGGTACCGGTCGACGTCGACGAGCACGGCCGCCGGCGCGTCCTTCACCGTCCCGTTCACCGGTACGGGGATCGACGTCATCGGCGGCAACGACGGCAGCGCCGTTCTCGATGTCTACGTCGACGGCAAGCCCGTCGCGGTGGACGCGAAGACCGCCGCCGTCGACAAGCGCCTCGCGACGTACACGCTGCGCGGCCTGCCTGACGGCAAGCACACGGTGAAGTTCGTCCTCAAGTCCGGAAAGATCGTTCTCGACGCGTTCAACGTCGTTCCCGGTGAGGACCGCCGCACGAGGGGCTGAGCCGCAGCGGATCGCCGCCGTTGTCGTGCGCGTCACGGGACCCGAGTTCCCTGGTGGCGACGCGACAACGGCGGTCGACCGCCACGCCGGGCAACAGCGCAATCGACAGGCCTGGCAACAGCGTGATCGACGAGCGGGCCTCGACGTGTCGCTCAACGGCCGCTTACCGTCGCGGACATGACTGCCTCGAACCCCGCCCCGCCGTCCGCCGAAGCCTTCTGGGCCGATGCCGAGAGGCACCTCGTCCGGTACGGAGGTGAGTTCACTCGCGAGATCATCGAGGGTGCCGCCGGGAGTTTCCTGTTCACGGCGGACGGCCGGAAGATCCTCGACTTCACCTCCGGCCAGATGAGCGCGATCCTCGGCCACTCGCACCCGGAGATCGTCGCGACCGTCCAGCGGCAGGTCGCGAGCCTCGACCACCTCTTCAGCGGCATGCTCAGCCGCCCGGTGGTCGACCTCGCCCGGCGGCTGGCCGGCACATTGCCCGCGCCGCTGGAGAAGGCGCTGCTGCTGACGACCGGCGCCGAGTCGAACGAGGCCGCCATCCGGATGGCCAAGCTCGTCACCGGCCGGCACGAGATCGTCTCGTTCGCGCGGTCCTGGCACGGCATGACGCAGGCCGCCGCGTCCGCCACGTACAGCACGGGACGCAAGGGTTACGGCCCGGCCGCGCCCGGCAACTTCGCCATCCCGGTGCCGAACGCGTACCGGCCCGACTTCACCACGGCCGACGGCGCACTGGACTGGCGCCGCCAGCTGGACTTCTCCTTCGACCTGATCGACGCCCAGTCGACCGGCAGCCTGGCCGCGTGCCTCGTCGAACCGATTCTCAGCTCGGGCGGCATCATCGAACCGCCGCCCGGGTACTTCGCGGCCTTGCAGGAAAAATGCCGGGAACGCGGCATGCTGCTGATCCTCGACGAGGCCCAGACCGGCCTCTGCCGCACCGGGACCTGGTACGCCTTCGAGCGCGACGGCATCGTCCCCGACATCCTCACCCTGTCCAAGACCCTCGGTGCCGGACTGCCCCTCGCGGCCGTGGTCACCAGCGCCGAGATCGAGCAGGAGGCGTACGAGCGCGGGTTCCTGTTCTTCACCACGCATGTCGCCGACCCGCTGGTGGCCGCGGTCGGCAACACCGTCCTCGACGTGCTGACCGACGACAAGCTCGACGAGCGCGCGCGATCGCTCGGCGCGTTCCTCCGCCAGGGTCTGGAGGACATGGCCGGTCGCCACCCGATCGTCGGCGACATCCGCGGCCGGGGTCTGCTGGCCGGTCTCGAACTCGTCGTCGACCGCGAGACGAAGCGGAGCTCGAACGAGCTGGGCGCGCGGGTCACGCGGCGCTGCCTCGAACTCGGCCTGCACATGAACATCATCCAGTTCCCCGGCATGGGAGGAGTCCTGCGGATGGCACCGCCGCTGACCGCCACCGAGGAGGAGCTGTCGCTCGGCTTGACGATTCTGGACCAGGCGATCGCCGAGACCTGCGCCGCACTCTGAGACGCCGGACTCTGAGACCCCGCGCTCCGAAACGCCGCACTCCGAGACGCCGGGACTTCGGACTGCCGTAGTGATACGGACATCTTCTGGCCCGTGACCGGACCGTTGTCCACGGCTACTTTGTGGAACGGCAAGCGAGTTGGCCGGGGAAACGGGCGGGGTCGGAGAAGAGCACCTGCTCGCATCGGTC
>NZ_JAAKZX010000409.1 GCF_011045025.1 Streptomyces ureilyticus | reverse complement strand
TGCAGCACGGCGGCCGGCCCGCCTTCGAAGTCCGGGCGGTCCTCGCCGCCACCCTCTCCCCCACCTGGGGCATCTACAGCGGGTTCGAGCTGTGTGAGAACACCCCGGTGCGGGAGGGCAGCGAAGAATACCTGAACTCGGAGAAGTACCAACTCCGTCCGCGCGACTGGGAGTTGGCCGAACGCGAGGGCCGTAGCATCAGCCCCCTCATCACCCGGCTCAACGAGATCCGGCGTGCCAGCCCGGCCCTGCGCCAGCTGCGGAACCTTCACTTCCACGAGGCGGACAACGACGCGATCATCGCGTACTCGAAACGCCGTGGCTCGAACACGGTCCTGGTGGTCGCCAACCTCGACCCCCATCACACCCAGGAGGCCACGGTCTCCCTGGACATGCGTCAACTGGGCCTCGACTGGCACGAGTCCGTCCCCGTGCATGACGAGCTCACCAGCGCCACCTACCACTGGGGCAGGGCCAACTACGTGCGTCTGGCGCCGGGCCGCGCGCCCGCGCACGTTTTCGTCCTGCGACCGTCCTCAGCGATCGGAGGGCCGCCCACACCGTGATCGTCAACGAGCTGGCGATCTTGATCGTGTGCCCCACATCGTGTGCCTCGAAAGGACGCGCCTCCATGCCCAGGACCGCACCGCCCCCACCGCACAGCCTCGGGACAGCAGCGCTGCTGACCTCGGTCGCGGGGTTGCTGCGGGCCTGGCTGCCACGGCAGCGGTGGTTCGCGGGCAAAGGCCGGCCCGTCACGGATCTGTCGCTCCTTTCGGTGACCGAACTGCATCCAGGGTGTCTGCATCTGCTGGTGCACGCACAGCACGGCGCGGGGGCGCCCCCGTCCGGCGACTGCTACCAACTGCTCCTCGGCGTAGGGGAGTTCCTGCCGCCCCGCCTCGTTCACGCCTTCATCGGCCGGGCGAGCGAGGGCCCGCTGGCCGGACTGATGGTGTACGACGCCTTCCACGACCCCCGCTCCACCGGGCTGCTGCTGGAGCGGCTTCGTCATCCGGGCACGGCGGGCCCGCTGCGCTTCGAGCGCGACCCGCGGGTGACGGTGCCCGCCGGGCTCACTCCCCGGCTGCTCGACGCCGAGCAGTCCAACTCCTCCGTCGTATACGGGGATTCGTACATTCTGAAGGTCTTCCGGCGAGTCCAGGCAGGCATCAATCCCGATCTGGAGGTGCCGTGGGCGCTGGTCCGCCAAGGCTGCGCTCGCGTCCCTCCCCCCGTAGCGTGGTTCCGGACCTCACGGCCGCGGGAGGCGACACTCGGCGTGCTCCAGCCGTTCCTGCCCGAGGCCACGGACGGCTGGACTCTGGCGCTTCAATCCCTCACCTCGGGAAGGGATTTCACCGAGGAAGCGTACGAACTCGGGTGCGCCACCGCCGAGGTGCACCTGGCGCTGGCTGCCGCTTTTCCCTCCGAGATGCCAAGCCGTCGCCAGTACAGGGAACTTGCGGCCGCGATGACCGAACGCCTGGCCGCCACGAGCCAGTCCGTACCCGAACTCCTGCCGTACGCACCCGGGTTGCGGGCCGCCTTCGACGCGCTCGCCGAGCTCGACGCGACCCGTCCCGCGCAGCGGATCCACGGCGACTTCCACCTTGGTCAGGTGCTGTGGGCCGGGCCACGGTGGTTCGTCATCGACTTCGAGGGCGAGCCGGCCCGCCCGCTCGCGGAACGGCGTCGCCGCCAGTCCCCCGTACGCGATGTGGCGGGCATGCTGCGCTCCTTCGACTACGCCGCCCGCAGCCGCCGCCCGTGGCGACCGGCGTGGTCGCGGCGCTGCCGGGACGCCTACTGTGCCGGGTACGCCACGGAGGCGGGCTGGGATCCGCGGGAGGAACCCGGGTTGCTGCGCGGCTACGAGACGGACCGCGCGGTGTACGAGGTGCTGTACGAGGCCCGGCACCGGCCCGACTGGCTGCCCGTGCCGCTGGCGGCGATCGCCCGCCTCGCCGAACCCGGCCGAACGCCCTCCGGCAGTGGTCCGCCGGCCCCTTCGTTCTCCCACCACGCCTGAGGAGGCTGACACCGTGGCTGCTCGCGAGATCCCCGTAAACGCAGATTCCGTAGACGCAGATATGGAGCCGGCCGGCCGGGAGCGGCTGCTGGCGGGTGCCCACCATGATCCTCATGCGTTGCTCGGGGCGCATCCGGGGCCGGGGGGTGTGGTCTTCCGGGCGCTGCGTCCCTACGCCGATGCGGTGGCGGTCTCGGCGAACGGGCAGCGTGTGGAACTGCGGGACATGGGCGACGGTCTGTTCTCGGGTGTGCTGCCGCTCGACTCGATCCCCGAGTACACACTGCTGGTGAGGTACGGGGACGAGGAGTTCGAGCTGGAGGATCCCTACCGATTCCTGCCCTACCTCGGCGAGTTCGATCTGTATCTCTTCAGCGAGGGCCGGCACGAGCAGTTGTGGAAGGCGCTCGGTGCTCAGCCGATGGAGCACCAGGGGGTGAGTGGCACCCGCTTCACGGTGTGGGCGCCGAACGCGCGCGGGGTGCGGCTGCTGGGCGACTTCAACTACTGGGACGGTACGGCGTATCCGATGCGGTCGCTGGGCTCCTCCGGGGTGTGGGAGCTGTTCGTGCCGGGGCTCGGCGAGGGTGCCCTGTACAAGTTCGAGATCACGCGGCCCGACGGTTCCCGGACCCAGCGGGCCGACCCGATGGCCCGTAGCGCGGAGCTGCCGCCCGCGACGGCGTCGGTGGTCCATGTGTCGCGTCACGCGTGGCGGGATGGCGAGTGGATGGCCCGGCGGGGTCGGCGACCCGTGCACCTTTCACCGTTCTCGGTGTACGAGGTCCATCTCGCGTCCTGGCGCCCCGGGCTGACGTATCGCCAGCTGGCCGAGCAACTTCCCGCCTACGTCTCCGAGTTGGGCTTCACCCACGTCGAGCTGATGCCGGTCGCCGAGC
>NZ_JAAKZX010000408.1 GCF_011045025.1 Streptomyces ureilyticus | reverse complement strand
CCGCCGCCCCCGCCGAGACCGCCCGCTCCGTCGCCGGCCGCCTGGCCGCCGACGACACACTGAGGGCCCGCCTGGTACACGGCCTCGACCTGGCACTCCTGCCGACCGAGGCGACACCACCGGGCGAGCCCCTTTACGTACGGCCCTGAAGTCTCGTACGCAACTTGTCGATCGTGCGTCTCTCGTGACGTCTTTCGTACGTCTCCGAAGTCGGCCTCAGCCGAAGACCGGACCCGTGTACTTCTCGCCCGGCCCCTGGCCCGGCTCGTCCGGGACGGACGACGCCTCGCGGAACGCCAGCTGCAGCGACTTCAGGCCGTCGCGCAGCGGTGCCGCGTGGAACGAGCTGATCTCGGTCGCGCTCGCGTCCAGCAGCCCGGCCAGCGCGTGCACCAGCTTGCGCGCCTCGTCCAGGTCCTTGTGCTTCTCGCCCTCCTCCGTCAGACCGAGCTTCACGGCGGCGGCGCTCATCAGGTTGACGGCGACCGTCACGATCACCTCGACCGCCGGGACCTCGGCGATGTCGCGGGTCATGGCGTCGAAGTCGGGGGTCTCAGGAGGGGTGTCACTCATGCCCCACACGATAGGGCCAGGTGCGTGCCTACTTGACAGCAGGAGGCCCCGGACACCTGGTTAGCGCGGGCCTTCCGGAGCTGCTAACCTTGTGTAACGACCGGTCGGATGCGCCCAGACATGTCCGCATGTCAGCGTGTTCGACCCGCAAGTGGAGGCTCCGATCTCCCACCTGGCCGTCCCCCGGGACGGCGGGTCACCCGGTCAGGCGGCGACCATCGTTCCGTACGGACGATGGAGCCGCAGGATATGCGCCCCGCGGGCCACCGCGGCGGTGCTCCGGTTGTCATTGGAGCCCCGCCTGCGTCCCGTCCGGGGCATTTTTCGTGGCTCCCGGTGGTTGGTCCCAGTTGAAGAGACGTACGCGAGCTGTCTGCCAGACAGCCGTGTGGTGCTAACCGAGGAGGATCCATCAGCGCCGAGCCCCGCATCAACGACCGGATTCGCGTTCCCGAGGTGCGACTTGTCGGTCCCAGCGGCGAGCAGGTCGGGATTGTTCCGCTTGCCAAGGCCCTGGAGCTTGCGCAGGAGTACGACCTCGACCTGGTCGAGGTGGCCGCGAACGCCCGTCCGCCGGTCTGCAAGCTCATGGACTACGGGAAGTTCAAGTACGAGTCGGCCATGAAGGCCCGTGAGGCGCGCAAGAACCAGGCGCACACGGTCATCAAGGAGATGAAGCTCCGGCCGAAGATCGACCCGCACGACTATGACACCAAGAAGGGTCACGTCGTCCGGTTCCTCAAGCAGGGCGACAAGGTCAAGATCACGATCATGTTCCGTGGTCGCGAGCAGTCCCGGCCGGAGCTCGGCTACCGACTGCTGCAGCGTCTCGCGGAGGACGTGGCCGACCTCGGGTTCGTGGAGTCGAACCCGAAGCAGGACGGCCGGAACATGATCATGGTTCTCGGTCCGCACAAGAAGAAGACCGAGGCGATGGCCGAGGCCCGCCAGGCGCAGGAAGCCCGGAAGGCAGAAGCGAAGGCCAACCCCGGCAAGTCGCAGAACGTCGCCGAAGAGGCTCCGGCCGAGGCTTCCGCCGACGCCTGATTCCAGGACGCAGGTCCTGGGGTCCAGCTCTCCGGATGAGAGTCCGGGGATGCCAACCGATACATCTGACGTTCCGCCGTGCCCGGTTTCACGACCGGGCATCGGAACGCCACTGACGAGGAGAGAACGGCGCTATGCCGAAGAACAAGTCGCACAGCGGTTCCAGGAAGCGCTTCAAGGTCACCGGCTCCGGCAAGGTGCTCCGTGAGCGCGCCGGCAAGCGCCACTATCTCGAGCACAAGTCGTCCCGTCTGACGCGTCGCCTCACCGGCAACGCCGAGATGGCCCCGGGCGACGCCAAGAAGATCAAGAAGCTTCTCGGCAAGTGACGTCGGGAACGCATCGCGTACCTGATCTCTGACCGGGACCCAATCGATTTCGGGTCGTGTGAGTCCAACCACGGCCCCGCTACAAGGAGTTAATCAAGTGGCACGCGTCAAGCGGGCAGTCAACGCCCACAAGAAGCGCCGGGCGATCCTCGAGCAGGCCTCCGGCTACCGCGGTCAGCGTTCGCGCCTGTACCGCAAGGCCAAGGAGCAGGTCACCCACTCGCTGGTCTACAACTACAACGACCGCAAGAAGCGCAAGGGTGACTTCCGGCAGCTGTGGATCCAGCGCATCAATGCCGCTGCTCGCGCCAACGGCATCACGTACAACCGGTTCATCCAGGGCCTGAAGGCCGCGAACGTCGAGGTCGACCGCAAGATTCTCGCGGACCTCGCCGTCAACGACGCCAACGCGTTCGCCGCGCTCGTCGAGGTCGCGCAGAAGGCGCTGCCGTCGGACGTGAACGCGCCGAAGGCGGCGTGACGCTGCGCTGGCTTCAGCCGCGTACGTGACGTGATCCGGACCCGCAGGCTGTTTTGCTGCCTGCGGGTCCGGGTGCGTCCGGGGGTGGCGGTCTCCTCGCCCCCGCCGCCCCTACCCGTCCCATCCCGGGGCCAGCCCCGGACCCCGCTGTGGGCTGCGCCCCCAGACCCCTTCGGGGCGGAGCCCCGTACCCCGCTCGGGGCTCCGCCCCGGACCCCCGCTCCTCAAACTCCCCCAGCTGCCGCTGGGAGGTGCCCCCAAGGGGCTGATTTGCTCGGCGATCGCCGGAGGGGCTGAATTGTCGCAGCCCCCGGGATCTTCCGGGCGCGGGCTGAACTCCGCAGTGGAGATTCCGCCGCCCTGGGCTGTATCTCCACGCCAGAGTTCCGCCGCCCAGGCGGAACTTTGCAGCGCGGGCCGGCATCAATCAGCCCGTCTGGGGGCACCTCCCAGCGGTAGCTGGGGGAGTTTGAGGACGAGGCCGTTCAGGCCGATGGGGTCTGGGGCGCAGCCCCAGCG
>NZ_JAAKZX010000407.1 GCF_011045025.1 Streptomyces ureilyticus | reverse complement strand
AGGTAGCGGTGGGCGCCGCCGGCTGGCTGATCGACTCCCGGCCCGCCGGGGACACGACAGCGGAGGTTCATCGCGAGACATTCGACTACGTCGTTGTCGCCAGTGGGGCTCATCATCATGCCCAGCTGCCGGAGCTGCCCGGGCGTGAGATGTTCGGCGGGGACGTGCTGCACTCCAACGAGGTGCGGGCCGGGACATTCGTCGGTCGGCGCGTGGTCGTCGTGGGCGGCGGCAAGTCCGCATTGGACCTGATCACCCGCGCCGCATTCGAGGCGGCCTCGGCCACCCTCGTGCAGCGCAAGGTGAACTGGATGGTCCCCGAGCGGTTTCTGCTCGGTCTGGTCGGCTACAAGTGGATCCTGTTCACCCGGCTCGGTGAGGCGCTCCTGCCCCGCTACCACGATCCGGGCTGCGTCCGTCCGATCGACCGCGTCGACGAGCGGGTCAAGCGGGCTCTGTGGTGGCTCATCACCCGCGACACACTGATCTGCACCGGGCTGTACCGACTGCCGAGGCAGCTGCGGCCCGCTCACGCGCTCCCCTTCCACCTGGCCCACGCGGGAGTGATGCCACGCGGCTACGCGCGGGCCGTCCGCCGCGGCCTGATCGCCCCCAAGATCAGTGCCGTCGAGGCGTATACCGACAAGGGACTGCGACTGGCGACCGGCGAGGAAGTGGCGGCGGATGTCATCGTGTTCGCCACGGGGCACCACAAAGTCTTCCCGTTCCTGGACTCGAGCGTGCGCGTGCACGATGACGACGGGCGGCTGCGGCTCTACCGAGGCATCGTGCCCCCCGGCGCCGACCGGTTGGGGTTCGTCGGTTTCCGGCAGGTCTTCAACAACATCATGGGCATGGAACTCACCGCGCACTGGTTAACCAGCCATTTCCGGGCGACGCTGCGCACCACCCCGGGCGAGCAGGGGATGCGGGAGGCCATCGACGCTCGCCTG
This sequence comes from Streptomyces ureilyticus, assembly GCF_011045025.1. Lineage (GTDB taxonomy): Bacteria > Actinomycetota > Actinomycetes > Streptomycetales > Streptomycetaceae > Streptomyces > Streptomyces ureilyticus. The sequence goes on along the minus strand of NZ_JAAKZX010000407.1, from coordinate 2,009 downwards.
GCCTGGCAGGAGCAGGTACTGCCAGGCTCCGGCGGCTACGACTTCGGCCCCTACGACATCCACTGCGCGGACGAACTCCTGCACGACATGGGGTTGCCATCCCGCCGCGCCGGCAACCTGCTGGCCGAATACCTGCTTCCCGGCGGAGTGGCACACCGCTACGCGGGCCTGACTCGATCGAGTTCGGCGAAATGAATGCAGAGCATGAGCGGCCCGACGCTCGGCGAGCCCCGCTGACCTGCCGAGGAACGCCCACAAGTGTGGGTTAACGGCGCCTGCGTCGGCTGAGTCGACTGGATTCGTTGTCAAACGCCTGGGTTGGATGGGAGCAATGCTCAAGACCTGTGGATCGGGCTCGGGTTGGACGCGAAGGGCGTACCTTCCCGAGTGATCGATTGAAGGTCACCGAGTAGGCCGACGCTGCGAACGTCGGTCGGGAAGGCACGCCCGGTGCGACGTGAAGTCACATCGCACAGCAGAGTCCGCAGGAAAGGAGAAGTGTCATGCGGACCTGACCAGTGACCAACGGTCAGTCCCCAGCCTCCGGTGCGCCGGGAGTAATCCCGGGGTGCTGAGCGGAGGTGGTCAAGCCCAAGGGCTCGCGGGCCATTCGCGGGCCACAGGTGAAGGGGAAGTCCGGACGGGTGAGCGAAGCGAACTCTCGTCGACTCGTCGTCAGACTTACACCGCTCAATGGTCAGCGCTCGGCGGTGGCATCCTCTAGGGCTGAGAAGCCCGGCGTGGCAGGTCCCCATCGGGAAGGGGGCTGTAGGTCACCGCGGAGGACGGCGGAAAGGGAGCACCCCACCCGGACGTAACTGCACGATGTGGAACACGGAAACCCCGTACGGGTCCGGCCTCGTCAGCCGGTAAGCCGAAGGCAACAGAGGTCGAACCCTCGTGCGGGAACAGGATGGTCCAAGAAGCGAACGCCACCAGGGCGAAAGCCCAGGGGAAGCGGCTGCCGACCAGGAGTCTCCACTTGGCGGCCCATAACCCGGTGGACACCAGCCTATGGCTGGAGCCGAAAGGCGGCTGACGTGGACCAGGTAGGCCATGAAGAAACGATGGGCAAGCACTTGCACCGAGGCGCAAGTTGGACTGAAGGGAGGCTGCGTTGACCGAACTGGCCACCGCCGAACCCCGGATGAACGGACCCGAGGGCGACGCCGAGTTCTGGCACAGCATTGACTGGAGCCGAGAAGAGACGTCTGTAAAGCGGCTGCGTCAGAGGATTTTCAGGGCTGCCCGTGAGGGTGACATGAAGCAGGTACGTAACCTGCAGAAGCTGATGCTGCGGTCCAGGGCCAACACGTTGACGAGTGTCAGGCGGGTCTGCCAGGTCAGCACCGGCAAGAAGACGGCGGGAATCGACGGGCAGAAGGCCCTAACCCCGGAAAAGCGGGGAAAGATGGCGCGGCAGATACTTGCTGACCCCATGTCCCACCCCCGGCCCGTACGTCGTGTGTACATCGTGCGCCGTGCGGCGCCTTGCTGTATCCCCGATTCAATCGGGAGGAACTTGGAGGGTGTTTCTGGGTCTGATGGCTTACCTGGAACCGAAAGGCGAAGGGGACAATAGCATGTCAGGAAAGTAGCGGCCGGGTCGAAGGTAATCGAACGGGGCGCTGCGGGACCCGCGTGATAAGGAAAAGGCTGCATTGCTTGAAGTCTAATCTTCGGAAGGTGAATACGCGCACCCATCGGAAAGTACCTGTAACCGATGCCGCTCCATGTATTGGTCTGGGATGTAGGCCGATACACCTCCATGGGGCGGGCGATGCTCAGTGAGAGCATTGAAGAAGATGAGTGGACTTCCTAAGTCACGCTAGAACGTACAGCAAGGACGTACCACGGGATTGCCTAAGGGGCGAGAGCCCTAAGAGCTCGTAACACGATCTTGCTGCAACGTCCTGGTTGGCCGTGACCGGTGTAAGGCTTCGGCCGTTCGTGATGGCGTGAGTACTCGGCCGTGGATTGTGGACGACGACTTGTGGGCGCTGATCGAG
>NZ_JAAKZX010000406.1 GCF_011045025.1 Streptomyces ureilyticus | reverse complement strand
CTGGCCGCAGGAGGTTCTGGACCAGGAGCAGGTGCAGGAGCTGGCTGATCTGTGGGTCCGGATGCTGGAGGTTCTGGCGGGGCATGCGGCCCTGCCGGAGGCCGGCGGGCATTCCCCCTCCGACTTCCCCCTGGTCACTCTTGAGCAGGAGCAGCTCGATGGGTGGGCTGGTGAGGGGATGGTGGTCGAGGATGTGCTGCCGCTGTCGCCGTTGCAGGAAGGACTGCTGTTCCACGCGCTGTTCGACGAGAACGCCGTGGATGTCTACAACGTTCAGCTGGCGTTTGATCTGAGCGGTGCGCTGGATGCGGGGGTGCTGCGGCGTTCGGCGGAGGTGCTGGTGGGCCGGCACGCCAGTCTCCGAGCGTGCTTCCGCGAGCGGGAGAACGGCGAGCCGGTTCAGGTGATCGCTGGTTCGGTGAGTGTGCCGTGGCGTGTGGTCGATCTGAGTGAGTACTCCGGGGCCGGTCAGCGTGAGCGGGTGGCGCGGCTGCTGGAGGAGGAACGGGCTGCCCGTTTCGACATGGCCAGCGCGCCGCTGATGCGCTTCGTCGTCGTGCGTCTTGCTCCCGGCCGGCACAAGCTCGTGATTACGAATCATCACATTCTGCTGGACGGCTGGTCGACGCCGCTGGTGCTGCGCGAACTGTTCGAGCTGTATGGGCAAGGCGGGGACGACAGTGCGCTGCCCGCGCCGGTGCCCTACCGGCCGTATCCGGCCTGGCTGGCACGGCAGGACCGGACCCAGGCCGAAGAGACGTGGCGTGAAGCCCTGGCCGGCGCGGAGCCGACCCGCCTCGCGCCTGCCGGTCACCGCTCACAAGCCGGCAGCCATGGCGAGGTGACGCTCGCATTGAGTGGCGAGGTCAGCGCTGGGGTTACGGAGTTGGCGCGTCGGCATGGGCTGACGGTGAACACGGTGCTGCAGACGGCGTGGGCGTTGTTGCTGGCCCGGCTGACGGGCAGGGACGATGTCGTCTTCGGTATGACGGTGTCGGGACGGCCTGCGGAGATCCCCGGTATCGAGCAGATGGTCGGCCTGTTCATCAACACCGTTCCGGTCAGGGTTTCCTGTTCCCCGTCGCTGACGCTGACCGAGTTGATGGCCCGGGTGCAGCAGGAGCAGTCCCGGCTCAGCGACCACCAGTACCTGAGCCTGACCGACATCCAGCGTGCGGCCGGCGAGGGTGAACTCTTCGACACCCTCTACGTGTTCGAGAACTACCCCGTCGCCGTCGACGGTACTGGCCTCCCAGGCGGCCTGACGATCACCGGGGGCGAAGGCCGCGACGACGTGCATTACCCGGTAAATCTGGTGGTGCTGCCTGGGGAGACGCTTCGACTGAACCTCGGGCACGACACCGGTTTGTTCGACGAAGCTTCTGCGCAGCTGATGGTGGAGCGGTTGCGGCGCGTGGTCGAGGCGATGGTCTGCGACCCTGACCAGCGGGTCGTCGCGGTCGACGTGCTGGACTCCGGGGAGCGCACCCGGCTGCTGGCCGAGTACAACGACACTGGCCTGCCCGTTCCGCAGGCCACGGTGCCTGAGTTGTTCCAGGCGCAGGCGGCGCTGACTCCGCACGCGATCGCGGTCACCGACGGCAACACATCTGTCTCGTATGGGGAGTTGAATGCGCGGGCGAACCGGCTGGCGCGGGTTCTGATCGGTCACGGCGTGGGCCCCGAGCGTCTGGTCGGGCTGGCGTTGCCGCGGTCGGTGGACATGGTGGTGGCGGTGCTGGCGGTGCTGAAGGCCGGCGGTGCCTATCTGCCTATCGATCCCGAGTATCCGGGTGAGCGGATCGCGTTCATGGTCCAGGACGCGGAGCCGGTGTGTGTGCTGACGACGGTGGAGACCGGTGGTGCGGTGGCTGGGGTGGGGGTGCCGTGTTATCGGGTGGAGGATCTTGAGGGTGCTGCGGTGGCTGGTCGTGTGGCCGGTGGTGATGTGGTTGAGGCAGAGCGTGTGGGGGTGTTGTTGCCGGGGAGTCCGGCGTATGTGATCTATACGTCGGGGTCGACGGGGCGGCCCAAGGGTGTGGTGGTTCCGCATCAGAATGTGGTGCGGTTGTTCGGTGTGAGCCGGGAGCGGTTCGGGTTCGGCGAGGGTGATGTGTGGACGTTGTTCCACTCGTTCTCGTTCGACTTCTCGGTGTGGGAGTTGTGGGGTGCTCTGCTGCATGGCGGGCGTCTGGTGGTGGTCTCGTATGAGGACAGTCGTTCTCCTGAGCGGGTGTGGGAGGTGCTGGCCCGGGAGAAGGTGACGGTCCTCAGTCAGACACCGTCGGCGTTCTACCAGCTGATACAGGCCGAGCAGCAGGTGCCGTCGGCCGGCGGGGTGAGTCTGCGGCGGGTGGTGTTCGGCGGAGAGGCACTGGACCCCGCCCGCCTGAACCCGTGGTTCGAACGCCACGGCGACACCCAGCCGCTGCTCATCAACGGGTACGGTCCGACCGAGACAACGGTGTTCGCTACGGCCAGTGATGCGTTGGTGCGTGGAGAAGTTCCGCCCATCGGACGCCGTCTGGATGACCTGCGGGTGTATGTGCTGGATGCGGGGTTGCGGTTGGTGGCTCCGGGTGTGGTGGGAGAGCTGTATGTGGGTGGTGCGGGTCTGGCGCGGGGGTATCTGAATCGTGCGGGTCTGACGGCGGGCCGGTTCGTGGCGGACCCGTTCGGGCCGGCCGGTGGGCGGCTGTATCGCACGGGTGACCTGGTGCGGTGGGGCGGGGACGGGCAGCTGGAGTTCGTCGGGCGCGCGGATGACCAGGTCAAGGTCCGTGGTTTCCGGATCGAGACCGGGGAGATCGAAACCGTCCTGACAGAACACCCCGATGTCGCTCAGGCGGCAGTGATGGTTCGGGAGGACCGTGCCGGCGACAAGCGCCTCGTCGGCTACATCATCCCGGAACGTAACCCGGCCACGGACGCCGAAGCCGCCACAGGCGGGCTGGACACCGCGGCCGTGCGGGAAGGCCTGCGGGGGCGGTTGCCG
>NZ_JAAKZX010000405.1 GCF_011045025.1 Streptomyces ureilyticus | reverse complement strand
TTCCGGATGCGGGTGATGATCGCGCTGGTGCGGCCCAGGCGCGCGGCGGCCACGGCGACGTTCGCCGCCGAGCCGCCGCCGGGAACTCCGCGAGGCGGGTGATCACGACGCCCAGGCCCGCGTCCTGCGCGGTGTGGGCCAGCCGCTCCGCGGGGTAGGCGGGGTCGACCGGGACATAGGCCGCGCCCGCCTTCAGTACGGCCAGGAGCGTGACGACCAGTTCGGCGGTGCGCTCCAGGCAGACGCCCACCCGGTCGCCGGGGGTGACACCCCGGGCGCGCAGGCCCTGGGCCAACTTGGCCGACCGGGCGTCGAGTTCGCTAAAGGTGAGGCTGGTGGCGCCGTCGGTGAGAGCGATGCGATCGAAGTTGGTCGCGGCGACCCGGGCGAAGGCGTCGGGGATGGTCGTGGGGGTCGTGGTCAGGGAGCGGGGCGGTTTGCCCAGGGCCGCGATGCGGGTGCGTTCGGCGGTGTCGAGGAGTTCGACGTCGGTCAGGGGGATGTGGGGGGAGTGCAGGAGCTGGTGGTGTATGTGGGTGAGGTGGCGGGTGAACTGGGTGGCGATCTCCGGGGAGATGTGGCCGCCCAGGTGGTCGCAGCGCAGGTGGGTGCCGCGGGAGTCGCGGATGACGGAGATGGTCAGCGGGAAGGACGGGGCCAGGCAGGCGGTGTACTCGTCGGGGAGAAAGCCGTCGGTGAAGAGCAGTCCGGTGAGGGGGGAGCCGTCCGTGGGGGTGGGCTTCAACTCGCCGAGTGTGGGGGCGGGTTCGCAGGAGAAGGTGCCGTGGTCCGTGCCGATGACGGGGGTCGTCCCGGGTTCGTAGCGGCGCAAGGTGACATAGAGGGCAGTGAGCCAGCCGGCCTCGTCGCCCACCTCGTCCAGGGGGACGGTGTGGCAGTGGACGGCGGTGTCGTCGCCGGGCAGGCCCCAGGCGGGAACCGGGACTGGGGTGACGGCGGGAGCGCTCACCGGCGTTTGCGGGGTGCCGCCCCGGTGGCCCGAGGTCTCACGGCCGGGTGCGGACGCGGCGGTCTCCGTCGCGGTCAGGCCGGTCAGGGCCGTGCTGCCCCACCGGTTCCGATGGGCCACGACGATCAGGTCGCAGGAGCCGTCGGTGTAGCGCAGCAGCACCCGGCGCAAGTCCTTGGCAGGACGGGCCAGTTCTGCGCTGCGGCGGTGTTCGGCCAAGGGGTGGGACGACGGGACGGGGACGTCCTCGATCCACAGGTCGGATGGGTCGGCCAGGGCGGGGACCTCCTCGAAGCGGAGGCGCAGGGCGTGGCAGTGGGGGGCGGACAAGGCGCGTACTCCTTGGTGTTCGCGGGGCGTCAGCGCGCGCTGAAGCCGCCGTCCACGGTCAGGACGGAACCGGTGATCTGGCGGGACTCGTCGGAGGCGAGGAAGACGACGGCGGAGGCCACGTCCTCGGGCTCGATGAGGGCGTTCATGGGCTGGGCCTCCACGAAGGTCTTCTCGTGTTCGTGGATGGGGACTTCGAGCGCCCGGGCGATCTCGGCGAGCATGCGCCCCTCGGCGGTGGCGTCGTCGCGGACGGAGCCGGGGCAGACCGCGTTGACCCGCACCTTCGTCGGGGCGTAGTCCAGGGCCGCGGCCTTGGTGAGGCCGACCACGGCGTGCTTGGCGGCGACATACCCGGCGAAGTGGCGGTAGCCGACCAGGCCGGCGGTGGAGGCGATGTTGACGATGCTGCCGGAGCGGCGGGCGCTCATGGCCTTGCCCACCTCGCGGATCACCCGCCAGGCCCCGGACAGGTCCACGTCGATCATCAGCGACCACTCGTCCTCGCTGATCTCATGCACCGGCTTGCCCGACGGCGCGGCGATCCCGGCGTTGTTGACGGCCACGTCGATCCGGCCGAAGCGGTCCTCGGCGCGGGTCACCGCCCCTCGCACGGCTCGCGTGTCGCGGATGTCGGCCTCGGCGGTGAGCACGGCGGCGCCCACCTCCCGGCACAGGGCGGCCGTGTGCTCCAACTGGCCGGGCGTGCCCAGCGGGTAGGGCACGCCCGGCACGTCGGCGCAGATGTCCACCAGGGTGAGGTCGGCGCCCTCGGCGGCACAGGCGACCGCCGTGGCTCGGCCGAGTCCGCGCGCGGCGCCGGTGAGCAGGACCGACTTGCCGTGCAGACGCATGGGAGTACTCCTTGGGATGAGTGAGGGAAGGGAGAGGCGCGCGGTTACAGCACCGTCGAGACGATCAGGCGGACCAGGGCGGAGGCCGTGTCCGTCAGGTACATGTGACCGCCGAGGACCTCCACGTGTTCGAAGTCGCGGGACGCTACCTTGCTCCAGGACTCGGCGTCGTCGTAGGAGACCAACTCGTCGTCCTCGCCCCGGATGACCGTGAGAGGGGCGTCCAGGGGGAGGTTGGTGCTGGGGGTGTAGCTCTCGTGTATCTCCACGTCGGCGCGCAGTGAGGGGAGGATCATCTCGCGCATCTCCGGGTCGTCCAGCGCGGGATGGTGGTAGCCGGCGAACTCGGCGACCCGGGCGAGGAACGCCTCGTCGGACAGGCCGGTCGCGTGCTGCTCGCGGCCCCGCGCCGGTTCCGGGGAGCCGCTGACGAACAGGTGGGCGAGCTCGACGCCGGGCTCGGCGACCAGGCGATGGGCGAGTTCGTAGGCGAGCACGGCGCCGAGGCTGTGACCGAAGAGGGCCACCCGGGCACCGTCGCCGCCGAGGTTTCCTCTCAGCTGGGCCAGCAGGCCGTCGACCGCCTGGTTCGCCTCGCGGTACGGCTCCTCGTCGATCAGGCGTTCCCGGCCCGGGAGTTGCAGGGGGACGATCTCCAGCGAGTCGCCCGCCAGGGCCGTCCAGGGGCGGTAGAACGAGGCGCCCGCTCCGGCGTAGGGGAGGCAGACCAGCTTGGTCGTGTCATGGGACGTCATGGGTGCGTATTTCTCCTTGTCGTGCTAGGGCCTGTCCGGCGGATCAGGTCGCAGGAAATCGGCGGCGCCGAATGAGCGCCGGTGAGCCGGGGGG
>NZ_JAAKZX010000404.1 GCF_011045025.1 Streptomyces ureilyticus | reverse complement strand
GCCCCCGAGAGCGACCCACCGCCCCTCGGCGTACTCATGCGCCAGCTCATGACAGGCGACCTGCACCGCCCGCTGCGCGTCCAGCGAAACGGCCAGATGAGCCAGCGGATCCTCGAAGTGCGTATCGGCCCCGTGCTGGGTCACCAGCACCTGAGGCCGGAAGTCCGCGATCAACTCCGGCACGACGGAGTGAAAGGCCCGCAGCCACCCCGCGTCCCCGGTCCCGGCCGGCAGCGCTACGTTCACGGCGGAGCCCTCCGCACCGTCCGCCCCGGTCTCCTCCGGCCACCCGGTCTGCGGAAACAGCGTCCGAGGATGCTCGTGCAACGAGATCGTCAGCACCCGCGGATCCTCCCAGAACGCGGCCTGCACCCCGTCCCCGTGATGCACATCCACATCGATGTACGCGACCCGCTCGGCCCCCAACTCCAGCAGCCGCGCGATCGCCAGCGACGCGTCGTTGTAGATGCAGAACCCCGACGCCCCGCCGGGCATCGCATGATGCAGCCCACCCGCGAAGTTCACCGCGTGCGAGACGTCCCCGCGCCACACCGCCTCGGCCGCGCCCACCGACTGCCCGGCGATCAGCGCGGACACCTCGTGCATCCCGGCGAAGGCGGGATCGTCCATGGTCCCCAGGCCGTACGACATGTCCGCCGCCCGAGGATCCACGGAAGCGGCCTTGACCGCCTCGACGTAGTCCGCGCGATGCACGAGCCGCAGCGTCGACTCCCCGGCCGCCTTCGCCGCGACCACGTCCATCTCACGATCGAGCCCGAAGGCATCGACCAGTCGCCGGGTCAACGCCAGCCGGACCGGATCCATCGGGTGATCCGGACCGAAGTCATAGCCCGTTACTGCCTCGTCCCACATCAGCTGTGCGCGGCCGCTCATGCCCGTCACCGTATCGGTCCGGTTGAGGAGCGAACGAACGGGCGTACAGAAGTGTCACCAGCACCAACACCATCGGCACCAGCATCGCCCCCCGGTACGACCACGCATCGCCCAAGGCCCCCACGAGGGGCGAACCGATCAAGAACCCCACATAGTTGAAGATATTCAGCCGCGCGATGGCAGCATCCGCAGCACCCGGGAACAGCCGCCCTGCCGCCGCGAAAGTCTGCGGCACGAGCACACACAACCCGAGCCCCAGCAACGTAAAGCCGAGCATCCCGACCCACGCCCCCGGCGCCACCGCCACCACCGCGAACCCAACGGCCGCGACGACCGACCCCAGCCGTACGACCGCCACGGCCCCGAACCGCCGCACCCCTAGGTCCCCGATGGCCCGCCCGAGCAGCGTCGTGACCATGTAGACGTTGTACGGCACGGTCGCCAGCTCCTCAGAACTGCCCAGCACGTCCTCCAGATACTTGGCGCTCCAGTTGGAGACGGTCGAGTCCCCGATGTACGCGAAGGTCATCACCAGACACAGCGGCAACAGCAGCTTGAAGGCGACGGGTTGGGCCCCGGCCACCTCCTTCGGCTCCTCGGCGCCGGGTCCGCCCCCGTCGACGTACCACCGACTCCCCACCAGCGCGACGGGCAACAGCACTACGACGACCGGCAGATACGACACGAAGAGGTGCAGGTCCCAGTGCGCTCCCACCCACGCGAGCGAGGCGCCGAGGATCCCGCCGAGGCTGTACACCGCGTGGAAGCCGAGCATGATGCTGCGCCCGTACGCGTGCTGAAGGCTGACCCCGAGCATGTTCATGGACGCGTCGAGCGCACCGACGGCCAGCCCGAACGCGGCCAGCGACAAGCCGATCTCCCACAGCGCGTCACCGGCTCCGACGCCGAGCAGCGCGAGCAGCACGACGGGCTGCGACCAGCGCAGTACGTGACTGGGCGGCACCCGCTTGACCAGCTGCTCCGTACAGACGCTGCCGACGCCGGCGAGCACCGGCACAGCGGCGAGGAAGGCGGGCAGCAGGGCATCGGAGATCCCGTACTGGTCCTGGATCGCAGGGATCCGCGTCACCAGCAGCGCAAAGGCCACACCTTGAGCGAAGAAGCTGAACGCCAATGAGGCCCGGCCGCGCCGCAGCACATCTGTCATGGCGGATCAGCGTACGGGCGCGGCTTACTCGTGGGTAGATGGATCGGAAGGTGAATTTTGCTCAGCTTCTGGAAGGGGGCTTCAGGATCCGGATCCTGCCGGATTCTGGAGGGGGCTACAGGACCGCGGGGAAGCTTCGGGACTGGAGGGGAGCAGAGGGAGCATCAGGAGAGGAGCGCGGGCAACTCCTGCATCGAGCCGAAGAGTCCGGTGGCGCCCGCGAGCCGCTCAGCGGGCGTCATCGCCGTGAACCCGTACACATCCATGCCTGCCGCGACAGCCGCCCGCACCCCGAGCGGGCTGTCCTCGACGACCACACACCGCTCCGGCCGGACCCCCATCCGCCCGGCCGCGTACAGAAACAGATCCGGCGCCGGCTTCCCCCGCCCCACATCCTGCGAACTGAAGATCCGCGCGTCCTCGAAGCACCCCTCAAGCCCTGCCGCCCGATGCCCGACCCGAATCCGCTCATGACTCCCGGAGGACGCCACACAGTACGCGACACCGTCCGCAGCCAGCTTCTCCAGCACCTCGACGGCCCCGGCGACCGCCCCCAACTCCCGCTCGAACGCGGCGAATACGCGCGCATGGAAAACCTCGTCGAAGTCCTCGGGCAAACACTGACCGGTCCGTTCCAGCACAAGATCGTGTACGCGATGCATGGCGGCGCCCATGTAGTCGCGAAGGGAGTCCTCGTACGAGGTCGGGTGCCCGAGCTCGGTGAGATAGGCGGCGAGCAACTTGTTGGAAATCGGCTCGCTGTCCACGAGCACGCCGTCGTTGTCGAAGATGACGAGGTCATAGCGCATAACAAAGACTGTAAACGCAGAAAACCCCCTCACCGAAGGCAAGGGGGCTTTCTTAATATTTGTTCGGCGGTGTCCTACTCTCCCACAGGGTCCCCCCTGCAGTACCATCGGCGCTGTAAGGCTTAGCTTCCGGGTTCGGAATGTAACCGGGCGTTTCCCTCACGCTATGACCACCGAAACA
>NZ_JAAKZX010000403.1 GCF_011045025.1 Streptomyces ureilyticus | reverse complement strand
GGTCCTTGATCTTCTTCTCGATCAGGGGCCTGTCGAACTGCTCGGCGCGAGGGGTCCCGGCTCCCGGGAGCAGCAAGCCGATCGTCACGCCGGAGGTGTTCCCGGCCGTGCCGCAGGAGGCCAGGACGACGGCCAGGGACACCGCGGCCACAGAGACGGGACGGCGCAGGTAGAGCTTCACGTGCGGGCACCTCCTTACCCGTCGACCGGACGCCGATCAGATCCCCATCCCAGTATGGGCAGGCACAGGGTTCTATGCGCAGGCACAGGGTGCGGAGGGCTGACCAGACTGCAGCAAGGGGCGGACGTTCCGGAGCCGCAAGTGCAAGAGCCGAGATACGGAACCGCTACAGCGCGGAGCCAGCAGCTCAGGACTACCTTCGGTCGATGCGATCGACTTCGACAGTGGCACCCTGCATGTGGTGCAGCAACTCAGGCTGAGCTTGAGCAGGGCCGTGTTCGCTCCGCCGAAGGGCGGCAAGCTCCGTGACGTGCCTCTGCCCGATCCCGTGGCAGAAGCCCTCCAGGAGCACATCAAGCGCTTCCCACCGGTCGAGGTCACGTTGCCGTGGATGCGCGCGAACGGCCAGCCCGTGACCAAGCGCTTGATCTTCAGCGGACCGCGCGGCGGGCATGTCTGGCGTACGTCGCTCAACGAGGACCACTGGAAGCCCGCCCTCGCGAAGGTGGGTGTCATCCCGAAGGCCAAGAGCCGCGAGCACGAGGCCGCTCGCGCGCACGGCATGCACGCCCTCCGGCACTTCTACGCGTCCGTTCTCTTGGACGCTGGCGAGAGCATCAAGGCCGTCAGCGAGTACCTAGGGCACTCCGACCCCGGACTGACTCTGAAGGTGTACGCGCACCTCATGCCCAGTAGCCGGGACCGCGCCCGGAAGGCTCTCGGCCGCGCGCTCCGGCCGCAAGATCCGGGGGACTGAGGGCCCACAGTGGGCCCAGGCCGCGAAAACGCCCCCGATCCGCGCCATAAGCGCAGGTCGGGGGCATGATCATCAACCCTACTTCTTCTTGCCCTGATTCTTGACCGCCTCGATCGCCGCCGCGGCCGCATCCGGGTCGAGGTACGTGCCGCCGGGGTTCACCGGCTTGAAGTCGGCGTCCAGTTCGTACGACAGCGGGATGCCCGTCGGGATGTTCAGGCCCGCGATGTCCGCGTCCGAGATGCCGTCGAGGTGCTTGACGAGGGCGCGCAGCGAGTTGCCGTGGGCCGCCACCAGGACCGTGCGGCCGGTGAGGAGGTCGGGGACGATGCCGTCGAACCAGTACGGGAGCATGCGGACGACGACGTCCTTGAGGCACTCCGTCTGGGGGCGCAGCTCCGGCGGGAGGGTCGCGTAGCGCGGGTCGTCGAACTGCGAGTACTCGGCGTCGCGGTCCAGCGGCGGCGGGGGCGTGTCGTACGAGCGGCGCCACAGCATGAACTGCTCCTCGCCGAACTCGGCGAGCGTCTGCGCCTTGTCCTTGCCCTGGAGTGCGCCGTAGTGACGCTCGTTCAGACGCCAGCTGCGGTGGACCGGGATCCAGAGGCGGTCGGCGGACTCCAGCGCGAGCTGCGCGGTGCGGATGGCGCGCTTCTGGAGGGAGGTGTGCACGACGTCGGGCAGCAGGCCGGCGTCCTTGAGCAGCTCACCGCCGCGGACTGCCTCCTTCTCGCCCTTCTCGTTGAGGTTGACGTCCACCCAGCCGGTGAACAGGTTCTTCGCGTTCCATTCGCTCTCGCCGTGGCGGAGGAGGATCAGCTTGTACGGTGCGTCGGCCATGCCCCGAGCGTAATAGACGCCCTGAATCCGTCGTGTGGCTGCCCGGCAGCCGGACAGTTGGCGGCGTGCGGGAATTGGCTGGCCCCGCCGAGCGGCGCACTTGTAAGTTACAGAGAGAGCCTAAGCCGCTTACATACGGGGGATTCCGATGTCACGCGCCGCCATGAAACGCGCCGTCCGCGAATCCGTCTCCGGCTTACCCCGCGCGTTCTGGTGGCTGTGGCTGAGCACGCTCGTCAACCGGCTCGGGGCATTCGTCGCCACCTTCATGGCCCTGTATCTCACCCTCGAGCGCGGCTATTCCGCCTCGTACGCCGGTCTCGTCGTCGCCCTCCACGGGCTCGGCGGGGTCGTCTCCTCCATCGTCGCGGGGGTGATGACCGACCGGCTCGGGCGGCGGCCCACGCTGCTCATCGCCCAGTCGTCGACGGCTGCGAGCGTCGCCCTGCTCGGCTTTATGCAGCACCCGGTCGCGATCGCCGCCGTCGCCTTCCTGGTCGGCGCGACCAGCAGCGCCTCCCGGCCCGCTGTGCAGGCGATGGTGGCCGACATCGTCCGGCCCGAGGACCGGGTGCGCGCCCTCTCCCTCAACTACTGGGCGATCAACCTCGGGTTCGCGATCTCGTCGGTGGTCGCCGGGTTCATCGCCGAGCACAGCTATGTCGCCGGGTTCCTGATCGAGGCCGGGATGACGCTCGCCTGCGCGATCGTCGTCTTCGCCAAGTTGCCGGAATCCAGGCCCGTACATACGGAGAAGGAGAAGGCGGCTGAGGAGGTGAGCCTCGGGACCGTTCTGCGCGACGGCCGGTTCATGGGCATGGTCGGGCTGTTCTTCCTCGTCGCGCTGATCTTCATGCAGGGCATGGTGGGGCTACCGGTGGCGATGGGTCAGGCGGGGTTCGCGCCCGCCGACTACGGCATGGCGATCGCCATCAACGGCGTACTCATTGTCGTCCTCCAGATCCCCGTCACCCGCTTCTTCCAGCACCGGGATCCCGGGCGGCTGCTCGTCGTCTCGTCCCTCCTCGCGGGGTACGGCTTCGGCCTCACCGCCTTCGCCGGGTCCGTCGGACTCATCGCACTCACCGTGTGCGTCTGGTCCCTCGCCGAGATCGTCATGGCTCCCCTCCAGATGGGCCTGGTCGTCCGCCTCTCGCCCCTGCACGGCCGGGGCCGCTACCAGGGCGTCTACGCATCGGCCTGGCCGGTGGCCAGCCTCGTCGCCCCGCTGATGGCGGGCGGAATCATCGACTGGCTGGGGACGGGGTGGCTGTGGGGGACGTGTGCGGTGGTGG
>NZ_JAAKZX010000402.1 GCF_011045025.1 Streptomyces ureilyticus | reverse complement strand
CGACCACCTCGCGCTGCGAGGCCAGCGAGGTCGACACGATGACCAGAAAGGGCACGCAGACCAACAGGACGACGGCGGCCAGGGCCACCGCTTTCGCGGCCTGGGTGAGCGGCTTCGGCTTCTCCATGGTCAGCAGGCGCAGCCAGAGCTCCAGTACGCCGGGCAGCTCCTCCGGAGGAACCACCGCGTCGATCGAACCCGCCGCCAGCTGCGCCTCCGCCGTGTACGCCACCGGGTCCGCGTCCGGCGGACGGACCCGTGAACCCGCGAAACCGACCTGGGCGCCCGGCAGCGCGAGGATCACATCCGCGCCCGCGCCCAGCGTGGCCCAGCCGCCGCCCGTCGTCGGGTCCCGCAGCACCGCGAGCTGCGGCAGGCCCGCCGCGCGGGTGAGCGCCGACTGCCGTGCCACGCGCTGGAGTTGGACCAGTGCGCGCATGCCCTCCTGCATCCGGCTGCCGCCCGTCGCGACGAGGGACACGACGGGGAGGCGGTGCTCACGCGCGTACGTGTACGCCGCCTCCAGCCGGTCCCCGGTGCGCTCCCCGAGCGAGCCGCCCAGGAAGCCGAACTCGAACGAGATCAGCACGGCGGCCGTCCCACCGACCCTCGCACTGCCGCAGACGACGGACTCCTCCTCGCCGGTGCGCTCGGCGGCGCGGGCGCGTGAGGTGTCGTAGCCCTGCCAGGACAGCGGGCCGTCGGGTGCGTACTCGCCGGCCGGGGCCGGGAGTTCGGTGAAACTGGCCGCCACGAGAGCGATCGCCTCGCGAGCAGTGGACCTCCGGCGGTCAGTCATGGGGCAGCGCACGCTTCATGATCTTGCCCATGTCGTTGCGGGGCAGGGCGTCGAGGTAGCGGACGGTGCGCGGTCGCTTGTGCGGGGCGAGGCGACGGGCCACATGGTCTGCCAACTCCTCGGCGGACGGTGGTGACAGATCCGAGTCCGGCACGATCCACGCCACGATCCGCTCGCCGAGGTCCGCGTCGGGCTCACCGGTGACCGCGGCCTCGCGCACGCCGGGGTGTTCCAGCAGCGCGTTCTCGATCTCACCCGCCCCGATCTTGTAACCACCGCTCTTGATGAGGTCGGTTGCCTTGCGGCCGACGATGCGTACGTAGCCGTCGGGGTCGCGTACCGCCATGTCACCCGTGCGGAACCAGCCGCCCTCCGTGAACGCCTCCACCGTCGCGTCCGGCCGGTTCAGGTACTCGGTGAAGAGGTTCGGCCCGCGGACCTGGATCTCGCCCACCGTCTCCCCGTCGTACGCCTCGACGGCCGTCACGCCGTCGTCCTCCGTCAGCCGCAGCTCGACGCCCGGCAGCGGCACGCCGACCGTGCCCGCACGCGGCTCCCCGTCCGCACGGACACTCGTGTTCATCAGGGTCTCCGTCATCCCGTACCGCTCGATGACCCGCCGCCCCGTCGCCGCCGCGATCCGCTCGTGGTCGTGCACGGGCAGCGCCGCCGAACCCGAGACCAGGAGCCGCGCCTTCCCGAGGGACTTCGCGAGGGCCGGGTCGTCGGGCAGCGCCTCCGCGATCCGGTGGTACATCGTCGGCACCCCGAACAACATCGTGGCGCCCTCGGTCAACTCCCTTGCCACACCGGCCGTTTCGAACCTGCCCAGGTGACGGACCGATCCGCCGCGACGCAGCGGGCCGAGGATCCCGAGGATCAGGCCGTGCACGTGGAAGAGGGGGAGTCCGTGCACGAGTACGTCGTCGCCGGTCCACGCCCAGGCGTCCGCGAGGGCGTCCAGGGTGGCGGCGATGGCCCGGCGGGGGATGACGGCGCCCTTGGGCGGGCCGGTGGTGCCGGAGGTGTAGACGATCAGGGCGGGGGATTCGGGGGCGGGTTCCTCAGGTACGTCAGGTACGGGGGTGAGGTCTTCAGGCACCTGGGGCGCCCCAGCGGCTCGTACGTCGATGTCGACGCGCCCCAACTCACCCAGTGCTGAAGGGAGTTGATCACCGGCTTCCGCAAGCACCAGCGTCGGCGCACTGTCCGACACGATGTGCCCCAGCTCGCTCTCGCCCGACTTCGGGTTGAGCGGTACGGCGGGGACGCCGGCCAGCAGCGCGGCGACCACGGCGACCGCGGTCTCCAGGGTGGGCGTGGCCCAGACGGCGATCCGGCCCGCTCCGGCGAGGCGCCCGGCCAGGGGCGCGGCCACGGCGGCCAGCTCGCCGTATGTCAGGGAACGGTCGCCGAAGCGCAGGGCCGGCCGGTGCGCACCGGGTCCGTCCGGGTCCGCCAGGGCCTCGGTCAGGGCCGGGAAGAGAGGGGACACGCGTCGTACTCCTTGGTCGTTCGTCGGTACGTGGCTGATGGGCGGGTACGTCACTCATGGCGGGTACGTCACTCTTGGCGGGTACGTCACTCATGGCGTCGTCAGCATCCTCCGGTCCTCCCCGAGGAATCTCCAGGTCATCCCGAGGCGCCCCCAGGTCATCCCCAGTTCGGCACCACCATCACCAGCCACGCCACCGCGGGTACCACCGCCACCACGATCCCTCCGTACACCATCAGCTGCTTGAAGAAACGCTCCCGGTCGACGTCCGGTGCCGCGGCCAGCACCAGCGCGCCGTTCGTCGAGAAGGGGCTCACGTCCACGACCGTCGCCGACACGGCCAGCGCGCACACCATGCCGATGGCCCCGATCTCGCCCTGCGCGAGGAAAGGCACGGCGAGGGGGATCAGGGCGCCCATGATCCCGACGGACGAGGCGAACGCCGAGACGATCGCGCCGATGTAGCACAGCAGGACCGCGGCCAGCAGCGGGACGCCGATGCCGCCGACGCCCTCGCCGGCCCAGGTGATGGTGCCCATCTCGTCCAGGACACCGACGTACGTGAGGACACCGCAGATCAGCAGCACCGTCGACCAGGCGATCTGGCCGACCGCGTTGCGGCTGTCCTCCGGCCAGGCGGTGCTCAGCACGACGGCGAGGGTGATCGCGGTCAGACCGGCATCCAGGTCGAAGGCGAGGACGGCCACGACGAGAGCGACGAGCGAGGTGAGCGTGGCGATCCGGGCCGGGGTGAGGCGCGTGGTGTCGGGGGTGGTGGGTGCGTCGG
>NZ_JAAKZX010000401.1 GCF_011045025.1 Streptomyces ureilyticus | reverse complement strand
TGTATAAGAGACAGGCTCTCAACTTCGGCTTCGGCAGCGGCTCCGGCTTCGAGGGCTGACGCGGTGGCCGATGCCGGGGCTGATCCGGTGGCTGGGTTCGCGGAGGTGGTCGAGGCCGCGGCCGCTCGGTCGGGGGAGGCCGTGCTGGTCGTGCCCGATGGGGAGCGGCTGGTGGTGCTGGCCGCTGACGGGGGTGCGGTGGTCGCGTCCTGCGCCCAGTACGCGGAGGTGCTGCTGGCCGATCGGGGGGCGGCTGAACAGGGCGACGACGACGAGCTGGTGGTCGGGCTGTCGGCTCCCGCCGGGCCCATTGCCGCCGCGGCTGCCTATAAGCAGGCCGAACAGGCGCTGTCCGTTGCCCGTCGGCGGGGGCGGGTGCTGGTTGAGCACGAGGAGTTGGCTGCGGGGTCTGTGGTGCCGTTGCTCGCGGACGACGCTGTGCGGGCGTTTGCGGATGGGTTGTTGCGGGCGTTGCATGAGCATGACGCCACGGGCCGGGGGGACTTGGTGGCCTCGTTGCGGGCCTGGTTGTCCCGCCATGGCCAGTGGGATGCGGCTGCGGCGGATCTTGGGGTGCATCGGCATACGTTGCGCTACCGGATGCGGCGGGTCGAGGAGATCCTGGGGCGGTCACTGGACGATCCGGATACGCGGATGGAGCTTTGGCTGGCGCTCAAGACGTCCGCGTCCGGCGGTTAGGCGGTTGGGTTCGCGGTGTGCCAAACCACCGGACGGGATGGCGCGCGGCGTCACCGGTTCGAGATGCGCATCCTCCCCGGTGTGGAAGCCGGGGCACCTAGCACGAATCATGTGAAGAACGTGTGCGAGGTGCATGACGGGAGGCGCATCGGTCTGTCGGACGCCGATCCCCTGTCGTAGGTTCTACCCAGATGAGAGATACACCCCGCCCACAGGGGACTGTGGGCGATACAGGGTCGGGGCCTCCCCAGCTTCGCCCTGGTCGTGCCCTCGCGCACACTACTGGAGCCTCCGGCTCCGGAGGGTCTCCTCACCGATCGGACAGTCGCTCGCCCCAAACCCCCCGGGGCGTGCGACGACCCGGTCTTTACGGCCGCCTCGGAACTACCCCCCCTGTTCCGGGGCGGCCGACTCTTTCCCTGGCCACTCTGGCCCTGCTCTTCGCGTTCCTCACCTGGCAGGTCGCCGTCGACACCCCGCTGCGCCGCGCCGACGAGCGCCTCGGCCGGGCTGCCGCGGACGGGCCGCTGCCGGACGGCTTCGCCGAACTCCTCGCGGATCTCGGCAACTTCACGGTCGCGGTCCCCGTCCTGGTCGTGACGCTCGCGTACGTCGCCTGGCGCGCGCGTCGCGCCGGTACGCCCCGCTGGTGGCTGCCGGGGCTCGCGGCCCTGGTCACCATGGCCGCCGTACCCGCGCTGGTCGTCCCGCTGAAGGAGGCCGTGGGGCGTACGGGGCCGCCCGGCATGGCGGGCGCCGCCTACTACCCCTCGGGTCACACGGCGACGGCCGCCGTCGCCTACGGAGCGGCCGTGCTGCTTCTGCTGCCCTGGCTCCGCGGCTCGCACGTCCGTCGTGAACTCACCCTCGGCTGCCTGGTGTTGGTCGCCGCCGTCGGCTTCGGGCTGGTCCGGCGGGGCTACCACTGGCCGCTGGACGTGGTGGCGAGTCTGGTCCTGAGCGCGATGCTGCTGATCGGGCTGAGGGCGTTCCTGAAGTCGCGTCACTCCCGCCGCAGTTAGCAGCTCAGGCTTCAGCTGTCGAAGCCGAGGCCCAGTCTGTCCATCGTTCTCAGCCACAGATTGCGCCGGCCGCCGTGCGCGTCCGCCCGTGCCAGCGACCACTTGGTGAGGGCGATGCCGGTCCAGGCGAAGGGCTCCGGCGGGAAGGGGAGCGGCTTCTTGCGGACCATGGCCAGGGACGTACGTTCCGTGGACTCCCCCGCCAGCAGGTCGAGCATCACGTCCGCACCGAAGCGGGTCGCCCCGACGCCGAGTCCCGTGTATCCCGCCGCGTACGCGACCCGCCCGTGGTGTGCCGTACCGAAGAAGGCCGAGAAGCGGGAGCAGGTGTCGATCGCGCCGCCCCAGGCGTGGGTGAAGCGGACGCCCTCCAGCTGCGGGAAGCAGGTGAAGAAGTGTCCGGCGAGCTTGGCGTAGGTCTCCGGGCGGTCGTCGTACTCGGCGCGCACCCGGCCGCCGTACGGATAGACCGCGTCGTAGCCGCCCCACAGGACACGGTTGTCGGCCGACAGCCGGAAGTAGTGGAACTGGTTGGCGCTGTCGCCGAGGCCGTGGCGGTTCTTCCAGCCGAGGGAGGCGAGTTGGGCTTCGGTGAGCGGCTCGGTCATCAGCGCGTAGTCGTAGACCGGGACGGTGTACGGGCGCACCCGTCTGACCAGGTTGGGGAAGATGTTCGTGCCGAGGGCTACGTGGCGGGCGCGGACGCTGCCGTACGGAGTGCGTACGGCCATACCGGCGCCGTGTGCTTTCAAGGTGAGCGCGGGCGTACGCTCGTAGACGCGGACGCCCTGCTCGACACAGGCTCGTTTGAGGCCCCAGGCGAGTCGGGCGGGGTTAACGAGCGCGACGCCGTGGCGGTCATGGAGGCCGGCGAGGAATGTCGGTGAGTCGACTTGTTGCCGTACGGCGTCGGCGTCCAGGTACTCGAGGCCGTCCGCGAGTCCCTGGCGCTCCAACTCCCCGTACCAGTCGCGGAGTTCGGCGGCCTGATACGGCTCGGTGGCGACGTCGATCTCGCCGGTGCGCTCGAAGTCGCAGTCGAGGGAGTAGCGGGTGACGGCTGCCTCGATGGCGTCGAGATTGCGGGCGCCCAGCTGGTGGAGGGTGTGGATCTCGTCGGGCCAGCGGGCGAGTCCGTTGGCCAGGCCGTGGGTGAGCGAGGCGGCGCAGAAGCCGCCGTTGCGGCCGGAGGCAGCCCAGCCCGTCTCCCTGCCTTCGACGAGCACGACGTCTCGCCGCGGGTCGCGTTCCTTGGCGAGCAGCGCGGTCCACAGTCCGCTGTAGCCGCCACCGACGACGAGTAGATCGCAGGGGAACTGCCTGCCCGCGCGCTGCTGAAGCGGCACGAGGAGCGGGCGGTGCGCTTCGCCCTCGGCACGGGAGTCGCCGGGTTCGAGGGCAACGACCGTG
>NZ_JAAKZX010000400.1 GCF_011045025.1 Streptomyces ureilyticus | reverse complement strand
CGGGGTGGTGGGTGGTTGGTCGTTGTTTGAGAACTGCACAGTGGACGCGAGCATCTGTGGCCAAGTTTTTAAGGGCGCACGGTGGATGCCTTGGTACCAGGAACCGATGAAGGACGTGGGAGGCCGCGATAGTCCCCGGGGAGTCGTCAACCAGACTTTGATCCGGGGGTTTCCGAATGGGGAAACCCGGCAGTCGTCATGGGCTGTCACCTGCTGCTGAACACATAGGCAGTGTGGAGGGAACGCGGGGAAGTGAAACATCTCAGTACCCGCAGGAAGAGAAAACAACCGTGATTCCGGGAGTAGTGGCGAGCGAAACCGGATGAGGCTAAACCGTATACGTGTGAGACCCGGCAGGGGTTGCGTGTACGGGGTTGTGGGATCTCTCTTCTGTCGTCTGCCGGCGACAGGGCGAGTCAGAAACCGTATGGATAGGCGAAGGACATGCGAAAGGTCCGGCGTAGAGGGTAAGACCCCCGTAGTCGAAATCTGTACGGCTCGTTTGAGAGACACCCAAGTAGCACGGGGCCCGAGAAATCCCGTGTGAATCTGGCGGGACCACCCGCTAAGCCTAAATATTCCCTGGTGACCGATAGCGGATAGTACCGTGAGGGAATGGTGAAAAGTACCCCGGGAGGGGAGTGAAATAGTACCTGAAACCGTGTGCCTACAAGCCGTGGGAGCGTCGCGCATCGAGTTTACTCGGTGCGTCGTGACTGCGTGCCTTTTGAAGAATGAGCCTGCGAGTTTGCGGTGTGTTGCGAGGTTAACCCGTGTGGGGGAGCCGTAGCGAAAGCGAGTCCGAATAGGGCGTATGAGTAGCGCGCTCAAGACCCGAAGCGGAGTGATCTAGCCATGGGCAGGCTGAAGCGCGGGTAAGACCGTGTGGAGGGCCGAACCCACCAGGGTTGAAAACCTGGGGGATGACCTGTGGTTAGGGGTGAAAGGCCAATCAAACTCCGTGATAGCTGGTTCTCCCCGAAATGCATTTAGGTGCAGCGTCGTGTGTTTCTTGCCGGAGGTAGAGCACTGGATAGGCGATGGGCCCTACCGGGTTACTGACCTTAGCCAAACTCCGAATGCCGGTAAGTGAGAGCGCGGCAGTGAGACTGTGGGGGATAAGCTCCATGGTCGAGAGGGAAACAGCCCAGAGCATCGACTAAGGCCCCTAAGCGTACGCTAAGTGGGAAAGGATGTGGAGTCGCAGAGACAACCAGGAGGTTGGCTTAGAAGCAGCCATCCTTGAAAGAGTGCGTAATAGCTCACTGGTCAAGTGATTCCGCGCCGACAATGTAGCGGGGCTCAAGCGTACCGCCGAAGTCGTGTCATTGCGATATATACCTCTAACGGGGATCGTGATGGGTAGGGGAGCGTCGTGTGCCGGGTGAAGCAGCCGCGGAAGCGAGTTGTGGACGGTTCACGAGTGAGAATGCAGGCATGAGTAGCGATTCACACGTGGGAAACGTGTGCGCCGATTGACTAAGGGTTCCTGGGTCAAGCTGATCTGCCCAGGGTAAGTCGGGACCTAAGGCGAGGCCGACAGGCGTAGTCGATGGAGAACCGGTTGATATTCCGGTACCCGCTGTGAAGCGTCAAACATTGAATCAGGCGATGCTAAGTCCGTGAAGCCGCCCTGGATCCTTCGGGTGAAGGGGAGTGGTGGAGCCGACGGACCAGACTTGTAGTAGGTGAGTGATGGGGTGACGCAGGAAGGTAGTCCAGCCCGGGCGGTGGTTGTCCCGGGGTAAGGGTGTAGCCCGGTGTGCAGGCAAATCCGCACACCATGCAGGGTGAGACCTGATGCCGAGCCGATTGTGGTGAAGTGGATGATCCTATGCTGTCGAGAAAAGCCTCTAGCGAGTTTCATGGCGGCCCGTACCCTAAACCGACTCAGGTGGTCAGGTAGAGAATACCGAGGCGTTCGGGTGAACTATGGTTAAGGAACTCGGCAAAATGCCCCCGTAACTTCGGGAGAAGGGGGGCCATCACTGGTGAGAGGACTTGCTCCTTGAGCTGGGGGTGGCCGCAGAGACCAGCGAGAAGCGACTGTTTACTAAAAACACAGGTCCGTGCGAAGCCGTAAGGCGAGGTATACGGACTGACGCCTGCCCGGTGCTGGAACGTTAAGGGGACCGGTTAGTCACTCTTCGGGGTGGCGAAGCTGAGAACTTAAGCGCCAGTAAACGGCGGTGGTAACTATAACCATCCTAAGGTAGCGAAATTCCTTGTCGGGTAAGTTCCGACCTGCACGAATGGCGTAACGACTTCTCGACTGTCTCAACCATAGGCCCGGTGAAATTGCACTACGAGTAAAGATGCTCGTTTCGCGCAGCAGGACGGAAAGACCCCGGGACCTTTACTACAGTTTGATATTGGTGTTCGGTTCGGCTTGTGTAGGATAGCTGGGAGACTGTGAACTCTGGACGCCAGTTCAGGGGGAGTCGTCGTTGAAATACCAGTCTGGTCGTGCTGGATGTCTAACCCGGGTCCGTGATCCGGATCGGGGACAGTGTCTGATGGGTAGTTTAACTGGGGCGGTTGCCTCCTAAAGAGTAACGGAGGCGCCCAAAGGTTCCCTCAGCCTGGTTGGCAATCAGGTGGTGAGTGTAAGTGCACAAGGGAGCTTGACTGTGAGACCGACGGGTCGAGCAGGGACGAAAGTCGGGACTAGTGATCCGGCGGTGGCTTGTGGAAGCGCCGTCGCTCAACGGATAAAAGGTACCCCGGGGATAACAGGCTGATCTTCCCCAAGAGTCCATATCGACGGGATGGTTTGGCACCTCGATGTCGGCTCGTCGCATCCTGGGGCTGGAGTCGGTCCCAAGGGTTGGGCTGTTCGCCCATTAAAGCGGTACGCGAGCTGGGTTTAGAACGTCGTGAGACAGTTCGGTCCCTATCCGCTGTGCGCGTAGGAGTCTTGAGAAGGGCTGTCCCTAGTACGAGAGGACCGGGACGGACGAACCTCTGGTGTGCCAGTTGTTCTGCCAAGGGCATGGCTGGTTGGCTACGTTCGGGAGGGATAACCGCTGAAAGCATCTAAGCGGGAAGCCTGCTTCGAGATGAGGACTCCCACCCCCTTGAGGGGTTAAGGCTCCCAGGAGACTACTGGGTTGATAGGCCAGATCTGGAAGGCGGGTAACCGCTGGAGGTGACTGGTACTAATAGGCCGAGGGCTTGTCCTCAGCTGCTCGCGTCCACTGTGTTGGTTCTGA
>NZ_JAAKZX010000003.1 GCF_011045025.1 Streptomyces ureilyticus | reverse complement strand
ACAGGTCGGGGAAGCCGAGGGGTCGTGTCCGTTCCGCTGTGCCAGGCCAAGGCTGACCTCGGGGATCCGTCCGGGACAGCGCCAAGTCCTGGAATCCATGGGCGTGTTGGAGCTGCTGCGTTTGGAGGGAAGCGAGTACGACAGCACGCCGGAGGCGATCCGGGGAGCGCGCACCTACCTGGAGTGCACCGGTGTCCTGCCGCTTCTCCCCGCCCAGGAATCCCGGACCGCCGTCCGCGAGGAAACAGAGGAAACCGTCGGATGAGCACTCCGCCCGCATCGCCGCGCATGGTCGAGGTCTCCGGTGCCGAGGCCCTGTGGCTGCTGGAGGGCAGTTTCCTGGGGCGGCTTGTGTACACGCAGCGGGACCTGACCGTCGTACGGCCCGGTCGGCACACGCGGGAGTTCGGGCGGCTGGTGGTGCGCACGCCCGCGCCGGCCGCCGCGGTCCCGGCGACGGTGACGTATCACGTGGACGAGATCCGAGTGGTGGGTGGCACCGGCTGGACGGTCACCGTCTCCGGACCGGTCGATGTGATCACCGATCCCGACGAGGCCGCCCACTACCAACGCACTCTCGCCGGCTGGACACACGGCCCGCATGACACGCTGCTGCGCCTGCACCCCAAGACGGTGAGCGGATTCCGCCTCGCCCGCGCGGAGGCGTGATGGGTACCCGGCTCGAAGCCCTGCCTCACCGGCATGTGCTCACGCTGCCCGCGACGCCGTCCGCGGTCCGCACGGCCCGGGAGACCGCCGAGCGGGCCCTGGCCGGATGGGGCATAAGCCTGCGCCACCCGACGGTCGGCCCGGCTCTGCTGATACTCAGCGAGCTGGTCACCAACAGCGTCCGGCACGCCGCGGCGCTCTCCCCGCAGGTGACCGTCATCTACGCGGCGGGCGCGGACTGTCTGGCCTTCGCCGTGCACGACCGCCACCCCCACCAGCCCTCGCTGAACGCGTCGGTCACCGACACCGGCACGGGGGCGGGCGGTCTGGCCACCGTCATGGAGCTCACCCTCGGCCTGGGCGGCACCGCGGTCGTCCGGGCCGACGTCGACGGCAAGGGCAGATCACCCTTCCACTCTGACCGAACAGGCTGACCGCGCAAGGAAGTTGACGACCATGACCATCGAGTGGCGCTACACCGTCGAACAGGACCTCGGCATCCTGTCCGTCTCCGGATACCTGGGACCGGACGCCGTTCGCCGCTTCGCCGGCGCCGTCGGCTGGGTCGTGGGACGCGGGACCGGCCCGGTCATCGTCGACCTGACCGGACTGCGCGGCTGGTCGGCCGAGGGACAGCTGGCGATCACCGACGCCGCACGCCGCCTCGCCGCAGCCGACCGCAGCCTGGAACTGGCCGCGATCCCCGCCGACGGCTCCCTCGTCCCCGACGGAGACTGCCCGCCCATCCCCGTGCATGCCGACCTGGTCGGCGCGCTCACCTCACACAGCACACGGCACGGCGAGGCGCAGGAGGGCCGCCTCGAGTGGCGGACGACAGCTCCCGGTCGGAGACACTCGCGCCACGCAGCGGAATAACTCTCACGCAAGCCTTCCTCACATCACGTATGGAGTTGCTAAACTTAGCAATTGCCGAGGTCGTCACTGCTGATTCCGGGCGGTTCGGTTCTCGTGCGCGGATTCGGCGCGGCCGCCGCCGCAGGCGAGGATGGGCCGCATGTGTGTGACGAGCGAAGCGAGATGGGGGTCCCCCCGCCCGAAGGGTGGGGAAGGGTGGATGCGATGCGCCGAGGACCAGCCAATACGGCCGTACTGCTCCGCCGGGGAGGGGACGGCACCATGAGCACGCCGCTGTACCAACTGAAGGCCGAGTTCTTCAAGACGATCGCCCATCCCGCGCGCATCCGGGTCCTGGAGCTGCTGAGCGAGCGCGAGCACGCGGTAGCGGAGATGCTGCCCGAGGTGGGGATCGAGCCGGCCCACCTGTCGCAGCAGCTCGCGGTGCTGCGCCGGGCGAACCTGGTGGTGACCCGCAAGGAGGGCTCGACCGTGTACTACTCGCTGACCAGCCCGCACATCGCCGAGCTGCTCAGGGTCGCCCGCACCATCCTGTCCGGCGTGCTCGCCGGCCAGGCCGAACTGCTCGCCGACCTTCAGGCCGCCCAGACGCAGGCGAAACCGCCGTCGTAACGCCGGCCCTCAATCGGTGGCCGCCTCCCGGGAGCTGACAGCGCTCCGTGGCGCGGGAGGCGGCCGCCTTCGCCCCCGAGTGCCGTAACTCCGGTCGCAGGTGCCTGTTGGACACCTGTAGACAAGTCCTCACCGTGTCAGGGAGGGTTCATGGGCCTGTTGCGCAAGATCCGGGACACCGGGCAGGTGGCCGAGCCCGCTCCACCGCGCCCGGAGGGTGGCGTCCCCCCTCAGGCGCGGGAGTTCGGCGGCTCGGTACAGGTGCGCTGCGTGGACGCCGGGTCCTGCAACGGCTGCGAGATCGAGATCGCTGCGGCCTTCAATCCGGTGTACGACGCCGAGCGCTACGGCGCCCGGCTGGTGGCCTCGCCCCGGCACGCGGACGTGGCCCTGGTGACGGGGCCGGTGACCCGGAACATGGCCGAGCCGCTGCGCCGCACGGTCGCCGCGATGCCCGAGCCGCGGCTGGTCGTCGCGGTCGGGGACTGTGCGATCAACTGCGGGGAGTTCGCGGGCGGGTACGGCGTCGAGGGCGCCGTCTCCGATGTCGTACCGGTGGATCTGGCGGTACCCGGCTGCCCGCCGCGGCCGGACGAGATCGTGGCTGCACTGAGGAGAGTGACCGGACGGTGAGCCTGATTCCGGCCGCCCTCGCGACGGCCACCGCTTTGGGTGTGGCGGGCGCGCCGGCCGGGCTGGTCCTGCCGCAGCGCGTGCGCGGCTGGGTGGTGGGTGTGTTGACGGCGGGTGTGGGGGTGGCCGGTGGTACAGCGGGGGTGGCTGCACTGGGCGGAAGCGGCTGGTCGGCCGAGGTACCCGGGCTGCTGCCGCTGGCCGGTACGTATCTGGCAGTGGACGCGCTGTCGGGCCTGTTCATGGCGGTGGCCGGGGCCGTGGTGGCGGCGGTGGCGGTCTACGGCATCGGCTATGTGACCGGGCACGGATCGCATGGGTCGCACGGCCTCGGCTCGCGGGGCGCCCAAGCGGTGCTGCCGCTGTTCGCGCTGAGTCTGCTGCTGGTGCCGGCGGCGGCCTCGGTGTCGACGTTCCTGCTGTTGTGGGAGCTGATGGCGCTCACCTCGCTGCTGCTTGTCCTGGCCGAGCACCGGGCCCGGCCCGCCGTGCGGCAGGCGGGCGTCTGGTACGCGGTGATGACCCACCTGGGGCTCGTCCTGCTGCTGGCCGGTCTCATGGTGTACGCCGCTCAGGCCGGAGGCGAGACCTTCGCGGCCCTGCGTGCCGGCACCACCGGGATCTCGCCGACCATGCGCGGGCTGGTCTTCGTACTGACGGCGGTGGCTTTCACCTCGAAGGCGGGTCTCGTGCCGCTGCACGCCTGGCTGCCGAGGGCGCATCCCGAAGCCCCGAGTGTGGTGTCGGCGTTGATGAGTGCGGCCATGGTCAACCTCGGGATCTACGGGCTGGTGCGAGTCGGGTCCGATCTGCTGGGCGGAGGGCCGGCCTGGTGGTGGCTGCTGGTAATGGCCATGGGCGGGCTGTCGGCGGTGTACGGGATCCTGCAGGCGGCGATGGCCTCGGACCTCAAGCGTCTGCTGGCCTATTCGACGTCCGAGAACATGGGGCTCGTCGTACTCGGCGTGGGGGCGGCCGGGCTGTTCGCCCACGTCGGCAATGAGGCGCTGGCCGGGCTGGCCCTGGCGGCCGCGCTGCTGCACGTGGTCAACCACGCGGCGTTCAAGGCCCTGCTGTTCGGGGCCGCGGGTTCGGTGCTGCGGGCCACCGGGGAGCGGAACCTGGACCTGCTCGGCGGGCTGCGGGCCCGGATGCCCTTCACGGCCGGGCTGTTCGCGGTCGGCGCGCTGGGCGCGGTGGCGCTGCCGCCGGGCAACGGGTTCATCAGCGAGTGGCTGCTCCTGCAGTCGATGATCCACGGCCTGGAAGTGCCCGGCGTGACCACGGCGATCGTGCTGCCGCTCGCGGTGGCGGTGATCGCCCTGTCGGCGGGGCTTGCGGCGGCGGTGTTCGTCAAGGCACTCGGCGTGGGCTTCTTCGCCCAGCCGCGCGGCGAACAGGCCGCAGCGGCCAAGGAGTCGCCGCTGCTCATGCTGGTCGGCATGGGCCTGCTCGCCGCGTTGTGCGCGGCTCTGGCCCTGGTGCCGGGGCTGCTGGGCGAAGGCCTGGACCGCACGGTTGCGGCGGCCGGGCACACCGGGACGCGGCCGGTCGCAGGCGGCGGGCTGCGGGTGCGCCTGGAGGAGGTGTCCGCCACGCTGTCCCCGCTGTGGGTCCTCGCGGCGCTGGTAGTGGCACTCGGTGCGGTCATGGGGACCGTGGGCTGGGCGACGCGGCGCCGGCAGCGACGTACGCAGGCGAGGCTGTGGGACTGCGGGGGCGGGGCGCCGACACCACGTATGGCCTATACGGCCACCTCGTTCGCCGAGCCGCTGCAGCGGGTCTTCGACGACATGCTGGCGCCGGAGCAGGACGTGGACGTCACGCCGGTGCGCGAGTCGGCGTATCTCGTGGAGCGGGTGGAGTTCCGCAACCGGGTGCCCGACCGGATCGAGCACCGCCTGTACCAGCCGGTCCTCGACCTGCTGGCCGCCGCCGGGCAGTCGGCGCGCAGGCTGGCGGGCGGCAGCGTGCACACGTATCTCGGCTACGGCTTCGTCGGGCTGATCACTCTGCTTGTCGTGCTGGTGGTGGGCTGGTGAACCCGGTCGGATACGCGGCGATCGTCCTCCAGGTGGGCACGGTGGTGGCCGGAGCGCCCCTGTTGACCGGTCTGATGCGGCAGACCCGGGCGCGTCTGGAGGGGCGGGCCGGAGCCGGGGTGCTCCAGCCGTGGCGGGACGTGCGCAAGCTGCTGCGCAAGGAGCCGATCACTCCGGTCGGAACGGGCCCGGCGTTCCGGTGGGCGCCGCTTGTGCTGGTGGCCACCTCGCTGGTGCTGGCCGTGCTGGTGCCGCTGATCTCCACGGAGTCGCCCGTGCGGGGGCGGGCGGATCTGATCGTCGTGGTGGCGCTGCTGGCGCTGGGCACGGTGGCGTTGGCGCTCGCGGGGCTGGACACCGGCACCGCGTTCGGCGGGATGGGCGCCTCGCGGGAGATGACCATCGCCGCGCTCGTGGAGCCGACCATCCTGATGGCGGTGTTCGCGCTGTCGATTCCGGCCGGGTCGACGAACCTGCCCGTCATCGTCGCCGGAGCGGCCGACGAGCCCGCACGCCTCACCTCTCCGGCCGGGCTGCTGGCGATCGCCGCGCTCTCGGTGGCGGTGCTGGCCGAGACGGGGCGGCTGCCGGTGGACAATCCCTCCACCCACCTGGAGCTGACCATGGTCCACGAGGCCATGGTCCTCGAATACGCGGGCCCGGACCTGGCGCTGGTCGAGTTCGGTGCGCAGCTGCGGCTGACCGTGCTGCTGGGACTGCTGGCCTCGCTGTTCGCGCCGTGGGGGATCGCCACCAGTGCCTCCTCGCTCGCGGCCGTGCTGCTGGCCCTGCTGCTGGTGGTGCTCAAGGTGGCGGTGCTGGGGACGGTGCTGGCGGCGGCTGAGGTGTTCTGGGCCAAACTGCGGCTGTTCCGCGTGCCCGAACTCCTCGCCGGGTCCTTCCTGTTGGCACTGCTGGCCGTGACCGCCTCGTACTTCCTGGGCGGAGAGGGGGGACAGTGATGAGCGAGAGTCTGTTCAGCCAGCTGCTCAATCTGGCCTGCGGGGCGTTCCTGCTGGCCGCCGTGGTGGTGCTGTGGCGACGTGAACTCGCCGCGATCGTCCGGCTCTTCGCCCTGCAGGGCCTCGCGCTCGCGACGATCGCCCTGCTGCTGGGGCTGCACGAGGACCGCTGGGACCTGCTCGTGGTCGCGGTGGGCATCGGGGCACTGCGGGCCGGGCTGCTGCCGTATCTGATCCGGCGGGCCCTGGCCGTGCTCGTCGCCGGACAGGACGGCGGGCATGGCGGCGGGCATGGCGAGGCCCGCGAGACGCAGCCGCTGGTGAATGTGGCGGCCTCGCTGCTGACCGCCGCCGCGCTCACCCTCCTCTCCTACGCGGTCGCCCGCCCTCTGGTCGAACTGGACCCGACCCCGGCGACCCGTGCCCTGCCGGTGGGCCTGGCCGTGGTACTGATCGGCTTCTTCGTGCTGGTGACCCGGCGCCGGGCGCTTGCCCAGGTGGTCGGGTTCCTGCTGCTGGACAACGGCATCACCGCGACCGCCTTCCTGGCCACCTCCGGCGTGCCGCTCATCGTCGAACTCGGCGTCTCCTTCGACGTGTTGCTCGCCGTGCTGGTGCTGCAGCTGCTCACCGTGCGGGTGCGGGAGGCGTTCGGCACCACCGACATCGACGACCTGCGGGAGCTGCACGACTGATGCTGCATCTTTCTCAAGAGCCCGCGATGACCGCGCTCCTGCTCACCGCGCCCGCCGCCGCACCTCTGGCCCTCGCGGGCGCCTACACGCTCGGCGGCCTACGCGCGGGGCGGCAGGCTGCCGAAGTGTCCACCGTCCAGCGACCGTTGGAGCCCGTAGCCGCGGGAGGCGGTCGGGCGGCCGCACCCATGCCGGCCGTCGCGCCGACGATCAGTCCAGCGCGGCGACATCCCCGCGACTGGGCCGGCCTGGCCTCCCCCCTGGTGATCCTGGCCTGCGGCGCGCTGCTGGCCGCGGACGTCATCGACGACGGGCCTGTGTCCGCGTACTCCGGCCTGCTGCGGGCCGACGCGCTGACCGCATGGATGCTGCTGGTCGTCGGTGCCGTCGCGTTCATCGCGTGCGCCTCGGCACCCGCCTACCTGGCGGGCGAGCGGGCCACCGACCGGGCTACGGGCCGGACCGTGATGGGGGTCCCCCCTGCTCATGGGGGTCCCCCCGCTCGAGCGAATTCGAGAGTGGGGGAGAAGCCGAGAGTGGGGGAGCAGTCGAGAGCTTGGGGGAACTACCACGTCCTCGTCCAGGCGTTCCTGGGCGCGATGTGCCTGGCCGTGGTGACCGCGAACCTCGGCGTGCTGTGGGTGGCGATCGAGGCCACCACCATCGTCACGGCGTTCCTGGTCGGGCACCGCCGCACCCGTACGTCCGTGGAGGCCGCGTGGAAGTACGTGGTGATCTGCTCGGCCGGGATCGCGCTCGCCTTCCTCGGCACCGTCCTGCTCTACTACGCCGCCCGGCAGGCCGGCATCGCCGAGGCGTGGGCGCTGGACTGGCCCACCCTGGTTGCCCGTGCCGATCGCCTCGACCCGGCGGTCACCCGGCTCGGCATCACCCTGGTCGTCCTCGGCTACGGTGCCAAGGCGGGCCTGGTGCCGCTGCACGCCTGGCTGCCCGACGCACACAGCCAGGCCCCCGCCCCAGTCTCCGCGCTGATGTCGGGCGTCCTGCTGTCCGTCGCCTTCGCCGCCATCCTGCGCTACCGGGTCATCGCGGACGCCGCCCTCGGCCCGGACTTCACCCGCGTCCTGCTGGCCGGGATCGCGCTGCTGACCCTCGCGCTCGCCGCCGCCCTGCTGCTGGCCCAGCGCGACTACAAGCGGATGCTGGCCTATTCGAGCATGGAGCACATGAGCCTGATCGCTCTCGCCGCGGCCGTGGGCAGCCCGCTCGCTCTGGCCGCCGGGCTGCTGCACATCGCCGGGCACGGGCTGGCCAAGGCCACCGCGTTCTGCGCGTCGGGCCGGATTCTGCAGCTGCGCGGTACGTCGGAGATCGGACGAGTGAGCGGTCTGCTCGCTCAATCACCGTGGCTGGGGGCGGTGTTCGGGCTCGCAGTCGTCGCACTGCTGGGCTTTCCGCCGTTCAGCCTCTTCGCTTCCGAACTGGGCATCGCCCGCGCCGGATTCGCCGCGGGAGCGGGACTGGGCTGGGCCATGGCCGCCGCCCTCCTGCTGGTCCTGATCGCCTTCGCCGCCCTGGCCACCCGCACCGCGCGCATGCTGCTGGGACCCGCCCCCACCGGGGCTACGGCCGTCCAGGACAGCCCGTCCGCCCTGTGGCCCCTCACTGTGGGCCTGGCGGCCTGCGCCGCACTCGGCATCGCCACCGGCCCGCTGGGCGACCTGCTCTCCCAGGCCGCCGCCGTCCTCGAAAGGCCCTGACCGATGCGCACCGTGCACGACGTCCCCGCCGCCGAACTGCCCCAGCAGGCCGAAGCGCTGCTGCGCGACGGACACCGCCTGGCCCTGATCGCCGCACACCACGACGCCGACGCCGTCCGCCTGGTCCACCTCTTCGTCTCCGGACCACCCGACACCCGCATCGAACTCCATGTACGCCTCGACCCCACCCGGCCCGAGGTGCCCAGCCTGGCCCATCTCTCGTTCCCCGCCGGCCGGTTCGAACGCGAGATGCACGACCTGCACGGCATCGTCCCCCTCGACCACCCGCAGCCCCGCCGCCTGGTACGCCACTTCCACTGGCCCAGGGGCTGGTACCCGATGCATCCCGACGCCGGGGACCCGCCCGCCTTCGGCGAGCAGGAAGGCCCGTACCCCTTCCTGGCAGTCACCGGCGACGGCGTCTACGAGATCCCCGTCGGCCCCGTCCACGCCGGGATCATCGAACCCGGGCACTTCCGCTTCTCCGTCGTCGGCGAGACCATCCTCAAACTCAAGGCCCGCCTGTGGTTCGTGCACAAGGGCATCGAGAAGCTCTTCCAGGGGCGCTCGGTGGCGGCCGGGCTGCCGCTGGCCGAACGCATCAGCGGCGACACCGCCGTCGGCCACGCCCTCGCCTACTGCCTGGCCATCGAGGAGGCCACCGGCACGGCCGTACCCGAGCAGGCCCAGTGCGCCCGCGCCCTGCTGCTCGAACTCGAACGCCTCCACAACCACGTCGCCGACCTCGGCATGCTCTGCAACGACGTCGGATACGGCATCCTCAACGCCCACGCCCAGCGCGTCCGCGAACAACTCCTACGCCTCAACGACACGGTGACCGGACACCGACTCCTACGCGGCGGCGTCGTCCCCGGCGGCAGCGCCCTGCGCACCCTGCCCAGCCCCACCCAACTGGACGCCGTCGGCGACGACATCCGCGAGATCGTCCGGCTGGCGCTCGGCCACTCCACCGTCCACGACCGCTTCACCGGCACCGCCATCCTGCGCACCGAGGCCGCCCGTGACATCGGCTGCCTCGGCTACGTCGCCCGCGCCAGCGGCCTGGCCCAGGACGCCCGGATCGCCCACCCCTTCACCCCGCACGGGCAACCCGGTCACGTCCCCGTGCACGCCGGTGGCGACGTCCTGGCCCGCTTCCTGGTCCGGGCCGAAGAGATCGACGCTTCTCTCACCCTGATCCGGGAACTCACCGACCGCGTCTCGACCGGCGCGGTTCTGGGCCCTACCGCGGTGCCCGGGGAAGGCCCCCTCAGCGGCGTTGGCCTCGTCGAAGGCTGGCGCGGCACCATCGCCACCCGCGTCGAGCTCGCCGCCGACGGCACCCTCAAGCGGGTCAAGCCCGTCGACCCGTCCTTCTTCAACTGGCCCGCGCTGCCCGTCGCCCTGAACGACACGATCGTCCCGGACTTCCCGCTGACCAACAAGAGCTTCAATCTCTCCTACGCGGGCAACGATCTGTGACCGGTCAGGAACCCGACTGAACCGGACATCACTTGAGCCCTCGCGCCTTCCGCGAGGGCTCAAGTATTCGTGTGGCCAGTAGTTGTGCGTCAGCCGACGAACTCCCCCACTGCGGCCTTCAGTTCGGACAGTCCCTTCTTGGCGTCGGTGAAGAACATCCCGGTCTTCGGGTCGGTGTAGAGCTCGTTGTCTATGCCCGCGTAGCCGTGGCCCATCGAGCGCTTGATGACGACGATGCTCTTGGCCTTGTCGACGTCGAGGATCGGCATGCCCGAGATCGCGTTGCCGGGGCGGCGGGCGATCGGGTTGGTGACGTCGTTGGCGCCGATGACAAGGGCGACGTCGGCCTGCAGGAACTCGGGGTTGACGTCGTCCATCTCCTTCAGCTGCGTGTAGGGGACGTTGGCTTCCGCCAGGAGCACGTTCATGTGTCCGGGCATGCGGCCGGCCACCGGGTGGACGGCGTAGCTGACGTCGACGCCGTGGTCGGTGAGCAGCTGGGCCAGGGCGCCGAGTTCGTGCTGGGCCTGGGCGGCGGCCAGACCGTATCCCGGCACGAAGATGACCTTGCGCGCGTACGCCAGCTGGATCGCCACGTCGTCCGCGGAGACCGGGCGGACCTGGGCGGATGCCCCGCCCGCGCCGGCCGTCGCCGGAGCACTGTCGCCAGTGCCGAAGCCACCGATGACGATGTTGGCGATGGACCGGTTCATGGCGTCGGCCATCAGCTTGGTGAGGATGCCGCCCGAGGCGCTGACGAGCATGCCCGCGATGATGAGCGCGGTCTCGTCGAGGACGAAGCCGGCCATCGCGACGGCGGAACCCGTGAAGGCGTTCAGCAGGGCGATGACCACCGGCATGTCCGCGCCACCGATCGGCAGCACCATCGTCACGCCGAAGAGCAGCGCCACGACGACGAGTCCGTACAACGCGACCTGGCTGTCGGGTGCCAGCACCAGCCAGACCGTGCCGGCGACGAAGGAGGTCGGCAGCAGGACGTTGAGCAGCCGTGCACCCGGGAAGACCACCGGAGCGCCGGACACGACGCCCTGCAGCTTGCCCGCAGCGATCAGCGAGCCGGAGAAGGTGACCGCGCCGATGACGATGTCCAGGGCGCCGGGCAGGGAGACCCGTGCGCCCAGGGCGGCCGGGTGGTCGGCCTGGAGCAGGTCGCCCACCGCGATGAGCGCTGCCGCTCCGCCGCCGACGGCGTTGAAGAGGCTGACCAGTTGGGGCATGGCGGTCATCTGCACTTCGCGGGCGGCCCACAGACCGAGTGCCGCCCCGAGGACGCCGCCCGAGATCAGCACGAGCCAGCCGGTCCGGCTGATCACGTTCTCGTCCGTGACCAGCCAGACGGTGGCGGCGATCGCGAGGGCCATGGCCCCGGCGGAGAGGGTGTTGCCGCGGCGAGCCGTGCGCGGGTGGTTCATCAGGTGCAGGCCCATCACGAAGCAGGCGGCCGCGGCCAGGAAGATGTAGTGGACGGCGTTGGAGACGGTGTCCATGACGGTCACACCCCCGCCTTCTCTTGTGATTCCGTGACGGGCTTCTCGGGGGTCGGCTTGGCCCGGAACATCTCCAGCATCCTGTCCGTGACCACGTATCCGCCGACGACGTTCATGGCGCCGAACACCATGGCCACGAAGGCGAGGACGTAGCCGATCCAGTTGTGCGCCTCGGCCGCGATCAGCATCGCGCCTATGACGACGATGCCGTGCACGGAGTTGGAGCCGGACATCAGCGGTGTGTGCAGGGTCGCCGGGACCTTGCTGATGACCTCGATGCCGACCAGGACGCTCAGCACGAAGACGGTGACCGCGGTGAGGAGATCGAGGTTGTTCATGATGACGCTCCTCCCAGGAGTGCGGCCGTGATCTCATCGGCCGGGTCGAGGACCAGTTGGCCGTCGCGCACGAGGTGTCGCAGCAACGCGACGAGATTGCGGGCGTACGCCGTGGACGCGGCGGTCGCCATCGCGGAGGGCAGGCGTCCGGCACCGATCAGGGTGACCCCGTTGTCGAGGACGGTGGTCTTGTCGGGCTCTGTGCCCTCGACGTTGCCGCCGAGTTCGCTCGCCGCCAGGTCGACGACGACCGAGCCGGGCTTCATCTGCTCTACAGCGGTGGCGGTCACCAGCAACGGCGGCTTGCGACCCGGTACTTGGGCCGTGGTGATGACGATGTCGGAGCGGGCGATGTGCGCGTCGAGCGCCTCCCGCTGGGCCCGCTGTTCCTGTTCGGTCAACTCCCGTGCGTAGCCGCCCTGTCCGGCCCCCGGTTTCCCGTTCGACGGGCTCTGGATGTCGAGGAACCGGGCGCCGAGCGACTCCACCTCCCCTCGCGATGCGGGGCGTACGTCGTACGCCGAGACGACGGCACCGAGGCGGCGGGCGGTGGCGATCGCCTGCAGCCCGGCCACTCCGGCACCGAGGACGAGGACCTGCGCCGGGCGCATGGTGCCCGCCGCGGTGGTCAGCATCGGGAAGAACCGGTCGTACGAGTCCGCCGCCACCAGTGCCGCCTTGTAGCCCGCGACACTGGCCTGGGACGTCAGCGCGTCCATGGACTGGGCGCGGCTGAGGGTGCGCGGCAGCAGGTCGAGACTCACCGTGCGCACCCCGCGTCCGGTCAGTTCCTCGGCCAGGGCGGGGTTGCGCAGTGGTTCGAGCAGGCCGATCAGTGTCTGCCCGGCGCGCAGGGCCTGAGCCGTCTCCACGTCCGGCGGGCCGACACACAGCACGGCGTCGGCACGCGCGTACAACTCGTCCGGCGGTACGACGGTCGCGCCGACGTCGGTGTACTCGGCGTCGGTGAACCAGGCACCGGAGCCGGCGCCGGTCTCGATCAGGACCGCAAGTCCGGCTCGGCGCAGGAGGGTTACGGCCTCGGGGACGAGGGCGACACGGCGTTCGCCGGGCGCTCGCTCCCGTACGGCACCTATGGTGAGGGTTCCCATGATCTGCTGCCTTTCTCTGTGACCCGGTGGTGCCGGGCCACGGAACTCTCAGAACTCGAAGACGAGCCGTGCTTCGGCCCGTCCGCCGAGGACCTCGTCGAAGGATTCGTTGACCTGGTCCAGGCGCCGCGGTTCGGCGATGACCTGGGTGCGTCCGGCGGCGTGCAGCGCGAACACCTCGGCGAGGTCCTGGCGGGTGCCGACGATGGAGCCGATGACGGAGATCCCGCTGAGCACGGTCTCGAAGATCGGCACGTTGATCGCCGCGTTGTCGGCGGGCAGGCCGACCATGACCAGGCGCCCGCCCCGGTTGAGGGACCGGTAGGCCTGCTCGAACGCCTTGGGCGAGGCGGCCAGTACGACGGCCACGTCCGCGCCGCCGGCCTTCTTGATCTCCTCGACCGGATCGTGCGTACGGGCGTTGACGATCTGGTCGGCACCGAGCTTGTGGGCCAGGCCGAGCTTGTCCGGTTCGAGGTCGACGGCGGTGACGAAGCCGCCGACGAGCCGTGCGTACTGGACGGCCAGGTGGCCGAGGCCGCCGACGCCGAAGACGGCGACCCGCTCGGCCGGCACCACGTGCGCGACCTTGATCGCCTTGTACGTGGTGACGCCGGCGCAGGTCAGCGGCGCCGCGTCGAACGACGACACGCCGTCGGGGACCGGGACGACGGCGCCCGCGTCGGCCACGGCGTACTCGGCGTAGCAACCGTCCACGGAGTAGCCGGAGTTGACCTGGCTCTCGCAGAGGGTCTCCCAGCCGGAGACGCAGTGGCGGCAGGTGCCGCAGGACGAGCCGAGCCACGGGATGGCGACCCTCCCCCAGACTCCGTCCGGGCGGTGCCCCCAGCCGACCAGGTCGGCGCTGACGCCTTCGCCGACAGCTTGCACGGGGCCTACGCCCTCGTGTCCGGGGATGAACGGCGGCTGCGGCTTGACCGGCCAGTCGCCGTGGGCCGCGTGGATGTCGGTGTGGCAGAGGCCGGAAGCCTCCATACGGACGAGTACCTGGCCGGGGCCGGGTTCGGGGACGGGGAGTTCCTGGATCTCCAGGGGCTTCCCCAGGTGAGTGACGACTGCTGCCTTCATGATCTGCTCCTCAACTGGGCTGTATGCCGGAAGCCGGCTCTCTGCCGGGTCCTCGATCCGTGTGACGAAACGCAGCCCGTCCCCTGCTGCGAGGGAGAAGCCGCCCGGTGTGCCCTCTTCGACGTCCAGGACGAAGCGCGGGCGGCCGAGTGCCTCGTACAGGTCGGCGTCGATGTGGAAGGTGCCGCCGTCCAGGACGCCGAGCATCATGTCGCCGTCGCCGAGGGCGAATTCGCCGCCGGGGAAGCACATCGGGTCGCTGCCGTCGCAGCAGCCGCCGGACTGGACGAACATCACCGGCCGGCCGTGGGCGGCGCGCAGGGCCTTGATGGCCCGGTGCGCCGCCCGGGTGGCGGTGATGCGCCCGGAGTTGCCGTTCACTAGCCTCGCGGGCATGTCGGTGCACCCTTTCGGATCCGCTGGAATCGCTGGCTCGGCTAGAACAGCCCGAGCGGCTTGGTGCCGTAGCTGACCAGGAGGTTCTTGGTCTGGCTGTAGTGATCGAGCATCATCTTGTGCGTCTCGCGGCCGATGCCGGAGACCTTGTAGCCACCGAACGCGGCACCCGCCGGGTACTGGTGGTAGCAGTTCGTCCAGACTCGGCCGGCCTTGATGGCGCGGCCCATCCGGTAGTTGCGGTTGGTGTCGCGGCCCCACACGCCGGCCCCGAGGCCGTACAGCGTGTCGTTGGCGATCTCCAGTGCCTCGGCCTCGTCCTTGAAGGTGGTGACCGCGAGGACGGGTCCGAAGATCTCCTCCTGGAAGACCCGCATCTTGTTGTGGCCCTTGAGGACGGTCGGCTCGTAGAAGTAGCCGTCCGCGAACTCACCGCCGAGGGCGGGGCGGTGGCCGCCGACGAGCAGTTCGGCGCCCTCCTTCAGACCGATCTCGACGTACGAGGCGATCTTCTCGACCTGCTGCCGGGAGACCTGGGGGCCGATCATGGTGGCGGGGTCGAGCGGGTCGCCCTGCTTGATGGCGCGGATGCGCTCCAGGCAGCGGGCCATGAACTCCTCGTAGATGTCCTCCTGGATGAGGGCGCGCGACGGAGCGGTGCAGACCTCGCCCTTGTTGAACGCGTACAGCACGAGTCCCTCGACGGCCTTGTTCAGGAAGTCGTCGTCCTCGGCGGCCACGTCGTTGAAGAAGATGTTCGGCGACTTGCCGCCCAGCTCCAGCGTGACCGGGATGATGTTCTGCGCCGCGTACTGCATGATCAGGCGGCCGGTGGTGGTCTCGCCGGTGAAGGCGACCTTGGCGATGCGCTTGTTGGTGGCGAGCGCCTTGCCGATCTGGGCGCCGGGGCCGTTGACGACGTTGAGGACGCCCGGCGGCAGGTGGTCGCCGATGACCTCCATCAGCTTCAGGATCGACCACGGGGTCGGCGACGCGGGCTTGATCACCGTGGCGTTGCCGGCGGCGAGCGCCGGGGCCAGCTTCCACGCGGCCATCAGCAGCGGGAAGTTGAACGGAATGATCTGCCCGACGACACCCAGCGGCTCATGGAAGTGGTAGGCGATGGTCTCCTTGTCGATCTCGGTGATCGAGCTCTCCTCGGCGCGGATCGCGGCCGCGAAGTAGCGGAAGTGATCGGCTGCGAGCGGGATGTCGGCGGCGAGTGTCTCGCGGACCGGCTTGCCGTTGTCCCAGCTCTCGGCGATGGCGAGTTCCTCGCGGTGCGCGTCGATGGCGTCGGCGACCGCGTTCAGGACCGCGGCCCGCTGCGTGGTGGACGCCTCGCCCCACTTGTCCTTTGCGGAGTGGGCTGCGTCCAGGGCGAGTTCGATGTCCTCGGGTCCTGACTTCGGGACCTCGCAGATCGGCTTGGCGGTGGCGGGGCACAGGTTGGTGGAGTACTCACCCGTGGTGGGCGCCTCCCACTTGCCGCCGATGAAGTTCTCGTACCGGGGCGCGACGTCGACGGGACTGCCCTGCCTGCCCGGAGCCTCGTAGGTCATGATCGTCACCTTTCGTGAGGATTGTGGTGATGTTCAGCACGCTAGGACCGGGAACGCTGCAGCAACGCTGCATGCCGTCGGACCTGCGGCAGTCGGGGAAGGAGAGACGACTCGGTGTCCAGTGCGCGGGCCCGGGCCGCCGCTGCGGCGCGCTGCGGCGAACCGCCCGGCAGCGCGCGGGCGAGCGCCTGCCACGCGGGGGCGTCGTCGGCTCCCCAGGCCGCGTCCACCCAGCGGCGCAGCAGCCGGGCGTCGCCGCTGCCGAGGACGGCACCGCGCAACTGCTGTTCCAGGGCCCGCCGTTGCTCCACGACGACCGGCGCGTCGGAGCGCGGCAGCAGCGGACCGGGGTAGCCGGCCAGCGCCTCGCTCACCCGTCCTTCGGCGAGCAGCGCGGTCACGTCGGCGAAGTCGGTCCGCACCGGGCTCAGCAGTGCGTACGGCCGTGACCCGAGCAGGGCGGGGCCGAGCGCCGTGCGCAGCCGGGTCAGCTCGGCCCGCAGCGTCGAAGGGGACAGCTCCCGCTCCGACAGGTCCACCGCGAGCCGGTCGCCGGTCACGCCGCGGCCCTCCAGGGCGAGCGCGACCACGATCTCGCTGTGCCGCGGGCTCAGTCGGTGGACTCTCCCGTCACACTCCAGCAGTGCGCTGTCCCGGCCCAGCGCCATCAGATGTACGGCGCCGTCCCGTCCCGGGCGGGACGCGTCCTGCGTACGCACCACGCGCCCGTCGGGACCGAGCAGTACCGCCGGCGCGGTCAGCTTGCGGGCGAGTTCTGCCTCGGCCGCCAACGCGGCACCCCGTACCGCGGCCAGAGCAGGGGGCGCGGCGATGGTGCCGCCGCCGGAGAGGTCGACGACACCGAGCACCCGGCCGGTGCCCGGATCACGTACCGGGGCGGCGGCACACGACCAGCCGTGCGCGGCGGCGCTGTAGTGCTCGCCGGCCACGATCTGGACGGGCCGGCCCAACTCCAGTACCAGTCCGGGGGCGTTGGTCCCGGCCTGTGCCTCGGACCACACGGCGCCCTCGGCGAAGTGCATCCGCTCGGCGCGCTCCACAGCCGCGGTGTCGCCCTCGACCCACAGCAGAGTGCCGTCGGTGTCACCGACCGCGAAGACGTGACCGTCGTCCGCGGCACCGGCTCCCAACAGCTCCCGGAACAAGGGGAGCACCGCGACCAGCGGGTGGGTACGCCGGTAGGCCGCCAGCTGTTCGGCCGTCCCGCGCAGCGGCGGCAGACGGCTGCCGTCGGGCTGTACGCCGCGCGCCGCGCAGCGCTGCCACGAGTCGGCCACCAAGCGCCGCACACCCTCCGGCGTTCCGAGCGAGGTCAGGAACCGCTCGTGCGCGGAGCGCAGCGCGGATGCCGAGGTAACGGTGGAAGCATCCATGCGGCCAGCACCTCCCACGTGTCTTCGTCCAGTGCGGTCGCACCAGCCTCACCCGCATCCGGGGAAGGGTGCAGGGGCCGAACGGCCCCTGTGCCAGGGACGCTTGGGCCTTCGGCCATGGCGCACGGGCCGCCCCACCGAGTGCGGGGTCGGGTACGGACGCAGGAGCGGGCAGGCAGGTCGCGCAGGGCGAGGGCGTTGGCGCCGACGTCGGTGTCATGGCCGACGTGCACCGGCCGAGCGCGCTGGCACCGAGGACGACCCCGCCGATCGTGAGCTGCCGCTCGCGGCCTTGGCGTCGGTCCACGATCAGTACCGCCAGGGACGGCGACAGCACCCCCCAGAGAGCGAACTGCGCGACGGCACAGAGCCGCCGACCGGCTTCGGTGTCCGGTCCGGCGGCCCCATGCCGCCTGTCGGTTGTCGGTCTGTCAGCTCTGCGGGAGCCGGGCGGCGACGTACTCGGTGAGGTCGAGGAGCCGGTTGGTGTATCCCCATTCGTTGTCGTACCAGCCGAACACCTTCACGAGGTTTCCGTGGGCCTGGGTGAGCGGGGCGTCGAAGACGCAGGAGGCGGGGTCGCCGACGACGTCGCGGGAGACGATCGGGGCGTCGGACACCCGCAGGATGCCCTTCAGCGGCCCGTCGGCGGCCTCCCGGAAGGCGGCGTTGATCTCGTCCGCACTCACGGGCCGGTCGAGCACCAGGGTCAGGTCGGTCAGGGAACCGTCCTCGACCGGCACGCGTACGGCGATGC
This sequence comes from Streptomyces ureilyticus, assembly GCF_011045025.1. GTDB lineage: Bacteria > Actinomycetota > Actinomycetes > Streptomycetales > Streptomycetaceae > Streptomyces > Streptomyces ureilyticus. Next base: position 108,065 of record NZ_JAAKZX010000003.1, on the reverse strand, counting down.
CGTCCAGGGTGCCGGACAGCTCCGGCAGGACCAGGCCGACCGCGCGGGCGGCGCCGGTGCTGGTCGGGATGATGTTCACCGCGGCGGTGCGGCCGCGGCGCAGATCCTTGTGCGGCCCGTCGAGAACCACCTGGTCGTTGGTGTAGCCGTGGATGGTGGTCATCAGCCCCTTGTCGATGCCGAATTGCTCGTCGAGCACCTTCACCATCGGCGCCACGCAGTTGGTGGTGCACGAAGCGTTGGAGACCACATGGTCCCGGTCGGGGTCGTACGTGCTCTCGTTGACGCCCATGACGATCGTGGCGTCAACTCCCTTGCCCGGCACGGACAGCAGCACCTTGCGCGCGCCGGCCTTCAGGTGCTGTCCGGCGTCCTCGCGGCTGCGGAAGCGACCGGTGGACTCGATGACGACGTCCACACCGAGGTCGCCCCAGGCCAGCGCAGCCGGGTCGCGTTCGGCGGTCACCGCGATGCGATGCCCGTCCACGGTGATCGAGTCGTCGTCGTGCTCGACGGTGCGGCCGAGGCGGCCGTACGTCGAGTCGTACGCCAGGAGGTGGGCCAGGGCCGTCGGCGAGGTGATGTCGTTGATGGCCACCACCTCGACGGGCGTGCCCGCCCCGGTCTCCGCGCGCTCCAGTACGCAGCGCAGGTAGTTGCGTCCGATGCGGCCGAAGCCGTTGATGCCCACGCGCACGCTCATGTCCGTAGTCCTCCCGATCGATCCGCTTCTGGTGTGCGCTGCCAGCCTGCTGGCAGGGGATCGGATCGGGCTTGGGCCGTCCGGGGGCCAGGTGAGGGACGTTCGGCCCGGCGGACCTCGATGCCCCGTACGGACTGTCAGGCCCTGTCGTGCTTGAGCCGCTCCTGGACCTGGGTGGCGATGACCGCGGCCTGGATGCGGCGCTCCACGCCGAGCTTGGCCAGTAGCCGGGAGATGTGGTTCTTGACGGTCTTCTCGGCGAGGTAGAGCCGCTGGCCGATCTGGCGGTTGGTCAGCCCCTCGCCGATCAGCGCGAGGATCTCCTGCTCCCGGCTGGTCAGGCCGGGCAGCGCGTCAGGTTCCTCTTCCTTCTGTTGGTCGTTGCGCAGGCGGGCCATCAGCCGGGTGGTGGCGCTGGGATCGAGCAGGGACTGGCCCGCGGCGACCGTGCGGACGGCGGAGACCAGGTCCGAGCCCTGGATCTGCTTGAGCACGTAGCCGGAGGCTCCGGCCATGATCGAGTCGAGCAGGGCCTCTTCGTCGTCGAACGAGGTCAGCATCAGACAAGCCAGCTCCGGCATACGCGAGCGCAGTTCCCGGCACACGGTGATGCCGTCGCCGTCGGGCAGGCGTACGTCGAGCACGGCGACGTCCGGGCGCAGGGCGGGCACTCGCACCAGAGCCTGTTCGACATTGGCGGCCTCGCCGACCACGGTGATGTCCGGCTGGTCGTCCAGCAGGTCGTGCACCCCGCGCCGTACGACCTCGTGGTCGTCCAGCAGAAAGACCCGGATCGCGGTCTTGGGGGTGGGCTGCTCGCTGTCCGTCATCGACGGCTCCTGTCCTGCGTCGTCTGTCTCCCGCGCCGGAATCCGCCTGGTGGGCGGGACCGGTCCTCCCTGTGAGAGATCCTGCGGGATTCCGGGCCGAAGGGCCAGGGCCGATCGGCCCTTTCCCTTGTGGCGGTTTCCCCTGTGGCGGTGCCGAATGCTGTGTGGGACGGACGGGCCCTGGCCGACAGGGCCAAGCAGTCCGGATCGGGACCATCGGCCCCTGGAGTCGCGGCAGCCCTGTCGTGAGGCTCAGGGTGAGGGTCGGCGCAATCGTCCGCGGCCCGCTGGTCCCGTTTCGGACACGGAGGTCTCTTCCCATGATTCGCCCCATCACCGTCGGCCTGGACGGTTCCCCCGAGAGCCTGGCCGCCGCCGACTGGGCAGCCCGCGAGGCACAGCGCCGCGATCTGCCACTGCATCTGGTGCACGCCTGGATCTGGCAGCCGCACGACGTGCCGGTCGCGCAGGACCTGGACACGCAGAAGCACTGGGCCCTGCGTATTCTGCGGGAGGCCGAGGAGGAGCTGCGAGGGCGGCATCCGGAACTGAAGGTCAGTACCGAGCAGCTGTCCGACACCGCGGCCGAAGTGCTGCTGGGTCAGGCGGAGAAGGCGGAGCTGCTGGTACTGGGCTCCAGCGGTCACGGCGCCGTCGCCGGGTTCCTGCTCGGCTCCGTCGGCCAGCACGTGCTCGCCCGGGCGAACAGCCCGGTGGTCACGGTGCGGGCGAACGCCCGCTCGGCCGCCAAGCACGACGGCGGGGAGGTCGTGGTCGGACTCCAGGACCTGGGCGACCCGGCCGGGCCGCTGCTGGAATTCGCCTTCGACGCGGCCGCCGCCCGCAGGACCGCGCTGCGCGCCGTGCACGCGCCGAACCTGCCGCCGCTGTACGGATACGGCCCCGCGGTCGGGCAGCAGGCCGGCCGAGAGGGCGGGATCACGGGGCAGGCAGAGAAGGCGCTGTCCGACGTTCTCAAGCCGTGGCGCGACAAGTACCCGCAGGTCCCGGTCGCTCACACGGTCGATCTCGCCCGCCCGTCCACAGTCGTGCTGCAGGCCGCAGCCCAGGCCGGCCTCGTAGTGGTCGGTCGCAGGGCGCACCGGCCCGCGCTCGGTATGCGCATCGGGTCGGTCGCCCATGCCGTCCTGCACCACGCCGCCGCCCCGGTCGCCGTCGTCCCGCACGACTGAGGGCTGAATTCCGCACAGCTTGAGGGCCGAGCGGCCCCACAGGCGAGGACGTCCAGGACCTGCCCGCCGCGTCGGGGCCCGTTCGACGCTGGAACCGCACCGAACAGACAGAACCGAGGAGCATCAAAATGAAGGCAGCAGTCGTCCGGTCCTTCGGCGAGCCGCTGGTGATCGAGGAGCGCCCGGACCCGGAGCCCGGCCCCGGCCAGGTCGGCATCCGCCTGGAGGCATCCGGACTGTGCCACACCGACATCCACGCCGCGCACGGCGACTGGCCCATCAAGCCCACCCCGCCTTTCGTCCCCGGCCACGAGGGCGTCGGCATCGTCGAGGCGCTCGGCGACGGGGTGACCCACCTGGAGATCGGGCAGCGGGTGGCCGTGCCCTGGCTGGGTTGGGCCTGCGGGCGCTGCGAGCACTGCCTGTCCGGCTGGGAGACGCTGTGCGCGCAGCAGCAGAACACCGGCTACAGCGTGGACGGCGGCTACGCCGAGAAGATGCTCGCCCCCGCGGACTTCGCCGCGGTGGTCCCCGACGGCATCGACCCGCGCGACGCGGCCCCGCTGACCTGTGCCGGTGTGACCACGTACAAGGCGCTCAAGGTCGCCGGCGTCCGGCCCACCCAGCTGGTGGCGATCTCCGGCATCGGCGGTCTGGGCCACCTCGCCGTGCAGTACGCGAAGATCGCCGGAGCCACCGTCGCCGCGATCGACGTCACCGACGACAAGCTCGAACTCGCCCGGGAACTCGGCGCGGACATCCTCATCGACGCCCGCAAGGAGGACCCGGCCGAGGTCCTCAAGCAGCACGGCGGCGCCCACGCGGCGATCGCGCTGGCCGTCAACGAGCAGGCGTTCGCCTCCGTCTACGGCGGACTGCGGCGCGGCGGCAAGCTGGTCATGGTCGCCCTGCCCGCCGGCGGCACCATCAGCGTGCCGATCTTCGACACCGTCCTGAACGGCACCTCGGTCATCGGCTCCATCGTCGGCACCCGCCAGGACCTGGACGAGGTCTTCCAGCTCCACGCCGCCGGACGCACCAAGGTGATCTACGAGACCCGCCCGCTGGACACCGTCAACGACTCCATCGCCGAAGTGCTGAACGGTCAGATCAAGGCACGCATCGTCTTCGAGATGTGAAACACCCGCGCCAGTCCGCCGCACGCCGTAGCCCGATGGGGACCACGGGCGGCGGACGGGCCACGTACGGCAGGTCCCCCGGGACATCGTCGGATATCGGAAGGAGAGCACACGTCATGGTCCGCTACGTGTACGAGTTCACCGAGGGCGGCCGTGACATGGCCGGCCTGCTCGGCGGCAAGGGCGCCAACCTGGCCGAGATGACCCGCATGGGGCTGCCCGTGCCACCCGGGTTCACCGTCACCACCGGGGCCTGCCGCGCCTTCCTCACCACGGGCGCCGAGCCGGACGGCTTGGCCCGCGAGGTCTCCGTTCACCTGACCGCCCTGGAGCAGGCCGCCGGACGGCGGCTGGGACAGCCGGACGACCCGCTGCTGCTGTCCGTCCGCTCAGGCGCCCGGTTCTCCATGCCCGGCATGATGGAGACGATCCTCGACATCGGCCTGGGCGACGACTCCGTGCTCGGCCTGGCGAAGACCTCCGGGAACGAGCGCTTCGCCTGGGACTCCTACCGCCGCCTTGTGCAGATGTTCGGCAGCACCGTCATGGGCGTCGACAGCGCAGTGTTCGAGCAGGCCATGACGCAGCTCAAGGACCTGCGCGGCGCCCCGGACGATCTCCACCTGGACGCCGGCGACCTCGCCCAGCTCGTGGAGACGTACAAGAACCTGATCAAGTACGAGACCGGGGAGGACTTCCCCCAGCTCCCGGCCGAGCAGCTACGGCGCGCGGTCCTCGCCGTCTTCGAATCCTGGAACGGCGAGCGCGCCCGCCTCTACCGCCGCCGGGAACACATCCCGGACGACCTGGGCACCGCGGTCAACGTGCAGACCATGGTCTTCGGCAACCTCGGCCCCGACTCCGGCAGCGGCGTCGCCTTCACCCGCGACCCGGCCACCGGCGCCCGGGGCGTATACGGGGACTACCTGTCCAACGCGCAGGGGGAGGACGTCGTCGCCGGGATCCGCAACACCGTGCCGCTGGACCAACTGGGCCGCCTGAACCCCGAGGCGTTCGCCCAACTCCGCGACCACATGCGGACGTTGGAGTCGCACTACCGGGATCTGTGCGACATCGAGTTCACCGTCGAGCGCGGCAAGCTGTGGATGCTGCAGACCCGGGTGGGCAAGCGCACCGCGGAGGCCGCGTTCGCCATCGCCGCCGAGCTGGTCGACGAGGATCTGATCACCCCGGACGAGGGTCTGGCGCGCGTCAGCGGTGACGGCCTCGCCCGGCTGATGTTCCCCCGCTTCGACACCGCGGCCGTCGGCCAGGCGCTTGCGCACGGCATTCCGGCCTCGCCGGGCGCCGCCGTCGGCGCCGCGGTGTTCGACTCCGCCGAGGCAGTCCGGCGTGCCGCCGCCGGGGAGAAGGTCGTCCTCGTACGGCAGGAGACCACGCCCGACGACCTGCCCGGCATGATCGCCGCCCAGGCCGTGCTGACCAGCCGCGGCGGCAAGACCAGCCACGCGGCCGTCGTCGCCCGCGGCATGGGCAAGGTGTGCGTGTGCGGGGCCGAAGAGATCACCGTGGACTCGCAGGGCCGCCGCTTCACTGTGGGCGACACCACCGTCGAGGAGGGCACGGTCATCTCCGTCGACGGTTCGGAAGGCGCCGTCTATCCCGGCGCGGCTCGGCTGGTGGACTCGGCCGTGATGCGGTACTTCGAGACCGGCGAAGCCTCGGCCGGGCTGGTCGACGCCGTGGCCCGCGCCATGCAACAGGCAGACGGCGTACGGCGGTTGGGCGTGCGGGCGAACGCCGACACCCCCGAGGACGCCGCCCGCGCCCGCCGGTTCGGAGCCGAGGGCATCGGCCTGTGCCGCACCGAGCACATGTTCCTCGGCGACCGACGGCAACTCGTCGAGGCGATGATCCTGGCCCGCACCGACACCGAACGCGAACGGGCGCTGGACGCGCTGCTGCCGCTCCAGCGGCAGGACTTCATCGGGATCCTGGAGGCGATGGACGGCCTGCCCGTCACCATCCGCCTCCTCGATCCGCCACTGCACGAGTTCCTGCCCGACCGCACCGAACTCGCCGTACGGCTCGCCGCCGCCGAGGCGCACGGCAACCCGCCCAGCGCCCACGACTCCGAACTGCTCGACGCCGTCAACCGCATGCATGAGGAGAACCCGATGCTCGGCCTGCGCGGCGTACGCCTGGGCCTGGTGGCACCGGGACTGGTCGTCATGCAGGTACGGGCCATCGCCGAGGCGGTCGTGGACCGCAAGCGGGCCAGCGGAGACCCACAGGCGGAGATCATGGTTCCGCTCATCGACACGGTCGAGGAACTGCGGCTCGTGCGCGAGGAGGTGGAACAGGTACTGGCCGAGGTCAGCACGGAGTCCGGCGTCACCGTCGAGTGCCCGATCGGCACGATGATCGAGCTGCCGCGGGCCGCGCTCACGGCGGGCCGGATCGCCCAGGAGGCACAGTTCTTCTCCTTCGGCACCAACGACCTGACCCAGACCACCTGGGGCTTCTCCCGCGACGACGTCGAGGCGGCGTTCTTCTCCGCCTACCTCGACAAGGGCATCTTCAAAGTGTCCCCGTTCGAGACGATCGACCGCGAAGGCGTCGGCCGCCTGGTCGAGATCGCGGTCGCCGAGGGCCGCGCCGCCCGGCCGGGCCTGAAGATCGGCGTCTGCGGCGAGCACGGTGGGGATCCGGACTCGGTGCACTTCTTCCACGGCGCGGGCCTCGACTACGTCTCCTGCTCACCGTTCCGCGTCCCGGTCGCCCGCCTGGAGGCGGGTCGGGCCGCGCTTCCCGAGACGGACGCCAGCGACAGCAGGTGACACATCCTCCGGGGGGACTGGAGCTGTAAGCCCGGCTTCGACCCTCCCGGCGGACTGCTTTGCCCGGATCCGGCGCAAGCCCGCCCCATCAGCGGGGTCGGCCGTGATCACGACGGGACCCACGGCCCGTCCGCCGGGGCCGATCGGCCCTGGGGCCACGGCCGGTCTCGGCGAAAGGCTGGAGCCGGCAGAGAACGAGAACAAGAAGGAGTGGTCGGCATGACTGGCAGGGACGCTGGAGCCCGGGATACCACCGCTGTTGTCCAGGTACGGGCCGAAGGCGAGGTCAGTGAGGAGGCTCTCGCGTACGCCCGTTCCAAGATCGACGCTGTCGTGAACCGGCCGGGGCTGCCGGCGGTCACCGGCGAGGTGAGGATCGCCAAGGCGGCGGCCCATCACGCCGAGCACCCGTGGTCGGCCGTGGCCGACCTCCGGGTGGGCCGCACCGTCGTGGTCGTTCACGCGCAGGAGGCCACCAGCCAGGAAGTCACCGACCGGCTGCAGGACCGGCTGCGCCGTCAGGTGGAGCGAGCGGCTCACGGGGGCAACGCCGCCCACAAGTCGGTCATCCCGCCCTGGCGCGGCGGGCAACCGGACGACGCCCTCGCGGGCCGCGACGCGGGACAGCAGGACACCCGGTCGACGTGACCTGCCCGGGCAACGATCCGTGCAGGGCCTGGACCGCGGCGCCGTTCCAGGAATACCCACTGCGCACTGGGCTGTGCGGACGAAAGCGCACAGAACGGCGCCTTCGGCCTCAACCACGCCGACGCCGCTTGGCGCCGGAGCGTACAGAACCGGCCGGGTCCAGCCGGGCCGAACCGTCACGGACCTCAGCCTCAGTGACGTTCGGCATCGCCGCCGCGCTCTGAGCGGCTGCCGCCGTCGTGACAGTGGGCGCGGTAACTGTCGTACCCCGCTTGATGGTTGCAGTCCTCGTCGCCCGGCGGCGCGGCGGGCCGGCCTTCCTGGCCTTCTGTGTGGCGGTTCCGCGCCCGGACCAAGTGCGGCCGAGGAGAGGGCGGTTCGGCCCGGGGACTCAGGACCGGTTGGCCCCTGCGCCATCAAGCCGGTGCGCGGGAGGCTGAAGAGGCATCGGAGGGCCGGCTACCCGGGACAGTCCAACGGGACAGCAGCGGCCGGAGCGGCCGCCATCACCCGCGAGTTCCGGCCCCCGATGCCCACCGCAGGAGCACGACGCCGTGCAGGGATCCGTCGCCCGCAAGGGCCGTGCGCAGGGGACACCGATCGCGCTCCGCACGCACCAGTGTGAAGGGAACTGCCATGAAGACCTCCAAGGTCGGCGAAGTGATGACCTCCGAGGTCATCGGGGCCCGCCAGGAGACACCGTTCAAGGACGTGGCACAGCTGCTGGCCCGGCACCGGATCAGCGGGCTACCGGTCGTCGACGCCGACGACAAGGTCCTCGGCGTGATCTCCGAGACCGACCTGATCCGCCGACAGGCGGCGAAGGCCGAACGGGACCGGGGAGGCCGCTTCCGGCTGCCGGCACTGCGCCGGAAAGTGCGTATCTCGACCGCGAAGGCCCGCGCCATGACCGCCGGGCAGCTGATGTCGACACCCGCGATCACCGTGCACCCGGAACAGCCCGTCGCGGACGCCGCACGGGTCATGGAGCGCCACCACATCGAACGGCTGCCCGTGGTGGACGAGGAGGACCGCCTGATCGGCATCGCCACCCGCCGCGACCTGCTGCGGGTCTTCCTGCGCACCGACGAGGAGATCCGCCAGGAGATCATCGACGAGGTCATGACCCGCGCCATGTGCCTGCCGCCCCACACCATCATCGTCTCGGTCCACGACGGCACGGCCACGCTGGAGGGACGCCTGGAACGCCGTAGCGACATCCCGGTGGCGGTCCAGCTGACCTGGCGGGTGGACGGCGTGGTGGGCGTGATGAGCAGCCTCACCTTCCGCATCGACGACACCCGGCCGCCCGAGAAGCACCCCTCGCGCCGGGTCGCCCACCACTGGCTACCCGAGCGGTAACCCCGGCGCCGCTTCAACGACCCCGCCGATGATGATCGGCACCACGTGGCCGAGGTGGACATCTGGCGGGAGTCGGCGACGTCATAGGTCGTCGATCTTCAAGTGATCGAAAACGTCTCTGTACAGCCGCACGCGGAGGCTTTCGCGCGAGCCGGCACACCTCGCCCTCAGGTGCCGACCGGCCCGGTGACCCGGGGCCGGTCAGGCCCCGGCCGGGACCTTCGGCGCCTGGGTGACGGCTCCCGCCTGCGAGACGGTGGTACTGGGAGCGGTACCGATCCCTCGCGATGCCGTTCCTCACACGGCAAGTTGCCGGTCTTCCGGCCCATGACCTCGACGACGGAGGCGCAATCCCCATGACCCGACAGGACGCCCGAACCCCAGCCGCCGCCCCGGGCGGCGCGCCGTCCGAGACCGCCATCGCGGTGGACCGACTGGTCACGAACGGGCTGAAGGCGCTCTCCGACTACGAGGCGCTGACGCAGGAGCAGGTCGACCACATCGTGAAGAAGGCGTCGGTCGCCGCCCTCGATCAGCACACCGCGCTGGCCCTGCTCGCGGTGGAGGAGACCGGCCGTGGCCTCTTCGAGGACAAGGCCGCCAAGAACATGTTCGCGTGCGAGCACGTCACGCACAGCATGGGCCCCATGAAGACCGTCGGCGTCATAGCCCGCGACGACATCGACGACATGATCGAGATCGCCGCACCGGTCGGCGTCGTGTGCGCGGTCACGCCCGTCACCAACCCGACCTCCACCACGATCTTCAAGGCGCTCATGGCACTGAAGACCCGCAACCCCGTCGTCTTCGCCTTCCACCCCTCCGCCCAGCGGTGCAGCGCCGAGGCGGCCCGCATCGTGCGGGACGCGGCCGTCGCCGCGGGAGCGCCGAAGCACTGCGTGCAGTGGATCGAAACGCCGTCGATCCAGGCGACCGGCGCGCTGATGCACCACGCGGGGGTGTCTCTGATTCTGGCGACCGGCGGCAACGCGATGGTGAAGGCCGCGTACTCGGCGGGGAAGCCCGCGCTCGGTGTGGGCGCCGGCAACGTCCCGGCGTATGTGCACAAGAGCGCCAAGCTGCGCCGGGCCGTCAACGATCTGGTGCTGTCCAAGTCGTTCGACAACGGCATGATCTGTGCCTCCGAGCAGGCCGTCATCCTGGACAGTGAGATCTACGACGCGGCCCTGGCCGAGTTCCGCAGCTTGCACGCCCACCTGGCCACGGCCGAGGAGAAGGCGAAGCTGGAGGCGTTCCTCTTCCCGACCGACAAGGCCGCGGGCGGTGGTTGCGAACCCAAGGTCAACGCGGCGGCGGTCGGGCAGAGCCCGGCCTGGATCGCGGAGCAGGCCGGCTTCAGCGTGCCCGAGGACACCTCGGTCATCCTGGTCGAGGCCGAACGGGTCGGCCCGGACGAGCCGTTGACCCGCGAGAAGCTCTGCCCGGTCCTCGCCGTGCTGCGCGCCGGCTCCGAACAACAGGGCTTCGACCTGGCCGCCGACATGGTCGCCTTCCACGGCCAAGGCCACACCGCCGTCATCCACACCGAGGACAAGGCACTGGCCGAGGCGTACGGCACCCGCATGAAGACGGTACGGATCATCGTCAACGCGCCCTCCTCGCAGGGCGCCATCGGCGGCATCTACAACAGCCTGCTGCCGTCGTTGACGCTCGGCTGCGGCTCCTGGGGCAGCACGTCGGTGTCCAACAACGTCTCCGCCGCCCAGCTGCTGAACATCAAGCGGGTCACCTCCCGCCACAACAACCTGCAGTGGTTCAAGGTCCCGCCGAAGATCTACTTCGAGCCGGGATCCATCCGCTACCTGGCCTCCATGCCGGACGTCCACCGCGTCACCATCGTCACCGACGCGACCATGACCCGCCTCGGCTTCGTCGACCGCATCGGCCGCGTCCTGCAACGCCGCCCCCAGCCCGTGACCCTGCAGATCATCGACAACGTCGAACCGGAGCCCAGCATCGACTCCGTCCAGCGCGGCGCCCGGCTCATGCGCGACTTCCGCCCGGACACCATCATCGCGCTCGGCGGCGGCTCGCCCATGGACGCGGCGAAGGTGATGTGGCTGCTGTACGAGCAGCAGGCGGCTGGCAAGGACCTGGACTTCGCGGACATGCGGCAGAAGTTCTCCGACATCCGCAAGCGGGCCTTCCGCTTCCCGGTCCTCGGTGAGCTCGCCCGCCTGGTGTGCATCCCCACCACCTCCGGCACCGGTGCGGAGGTCACTCCGTTCGCCGTCATCTCCGACCCCGCCACCGGCAAGAAGTACCCCCTCGCGGACTACGCGCTCACCCCCAGTGTGGCCATCGTCGACCCGCTGCTCACCGCCGATCTGCCCCCGGCCCTCGCGGCCGACAGCGGCTTCGACGCCCTCACCCACGCCATCGAGGCGTACGTGTCGGTGTACGCCAACGACTTCACCGACGGCCCGGCCCTGCACGCCATCCGGCTCATCTTCGACCACCTCGACGCCGCGGTGAACAACCGTGCGGGCAGTGCCGAGGCGCGGGAGAAGATGCACAACGCCGGCACCATCGCCGGCATGGCCTTCGGCAACGCTTTCCTCGGCATCGTCCACGCCATGTCGCACACTCTCGGCGCCACCTTCCACATCGCCCACGGACGTACGAACGCCGTGCTGCTGCCGCACGTCATCCGCTACAACGGGACCGTGCCGAGCAAGCTCACCGGCTGGCCGAAGTACGAGAACTACCGTGCCCCCGAACGCTTCCAGGACATCGCCCGCGCCCTGGGCCTGCCCGCCGCCACCCCCGCCGAGGGCGTCGAATCCCTCGCCACCGCGGTGGAACGGCTGCGTACCGCCGTCGGCATCGAGCCGTCCTTCCAGACCCTCGGCGTCGACGAGCGCGCCTTCCTCGACGCCCTGCCCCAGCAGGCCATGAACGCCTACGAGGACCAGTGCGCGCCGGCCAACCCGCGCATGCCGATGCTCGACGACATGCAGCAGCTCATGAAGGCGGCCTACTACGGACCGGTCGACTTGCCTGGCGAGTAGGACCGGTCGGGCGGCGGGACCGTGGGCAAGGGCCCCAGCGAAGCGAGATCGAGCCGATGCTTGATCGACCCTCTGGGGTCCTTGCCCACGGCCCCGCCGCCCCTCCCTGTCGGTATGCCGTGGCAGGTCCCGGCTCCACACTCACCCGCGCGAGTTCCACCCGCACGCCGGCGATTTCCCGGTGGGCCGGTCGCGTTTCGAGAAGCGCGGTCAGGGCCTGGCGCAGGCCGTCCTCGTCGCCCTCGGGGCTCGTCCGCTGCAGCCCCCACGGCCTGTCGTCCTGGGCGAGGACGTACTGAACGTCCCACGGGGCACTTGTACGCCAGTTCCGTGCTACCTCGACGTGGTCGACGACCGTGCAGCGGAAGGTCACCGTGACGGGGAAGTCGCAGTCGCTGCCGTATGCCGTCAGCTCCCAGTGGGCGGATACTCGCCTGCCGGGGCGGACATTGACCAGGGCACGGCGGTGCGCCGCGTGGGAGCGGCTGTCCCGGTCGTGTACGCCCTGCCTACGTCGTGCACGAGAACCTCACCGCGCCCGGCGATCAGCGGATGGCGCCGCTCGCGCCACGCGCTCCACCGCCACCGCGGCCGCAGCTCGCGATGCCGGACGATCGGGTAACGGCCTGTCATGCAAACCACTCCTTCGTCGTGGGTACCGCAGGGCCGTCGCCACGTCCAAGCAGGCCGACGTGCTGATGCTCGGTTACCTCTTCTCGGCCGCCGAGCTGCGGGACCTGTTCCGCCGCCTCGGCTACGACGTGGACGACGAGATCTGGCGCAGGACCGTCGATTACTACCTCAAGCGCACCAGTCACGGCTCCACTCTCAGCGGCCTCGTCCACGCCTGGGTCCTCGCGCGTGCCAGACAGGCCGAGGCGTGGACGTATTGCAAGGAAGCCCTGGAACAGGACGTCGCCGACCTTCAGGGCGGCACGACCGGTGAAGGCATCCACCTCGGTGCCATGGCCGGCACCCTGGACCTGGTGCAGCGCGGCCTGACCGGGCTGGAGACCCGCGAGGACGCCCTCCGGCTGGACCCCGTGCCGCTTCCGGCACGGTCGGAGTACGGATTCTCACTGCGCTACCGCGGCCACTGGGGCGTCCGCGTCCGGCTGCGCAGCGGACAGGTGGGAATCGGTGTGCCCGACTCGGAGGAACCCCCGATCCGTGTGGTCCTGCCCGACCAGGCTGTCACCGTCGCACCGGGAGAGACCTGCACGCTTGTGCTGCCGGTGAGCTGATCCGCGTGGCGGACCGGAAACGACGTGACGGCTGGTCAGGAATTCCGGGAGCGCGGCGATTCGGAGCCTCGCGGCGGCGTCGTCAGCCTAGGCTCCGGAAGCAGGATCCGCTGCAGGCGACATGGTCGTGGGAGACGTGGATGAAGTGGCTGGTCTCGCTGGTCGGCGCGGGGCTGGTCATGGTCACCCTGCGGGACCTGTTCCACACCCTCTGGCACCCCACCCGCCACGGCGGCCTGATCCGCCTGGTCATGACGGCGCTGTGGCGACTGTCCCGGCGCTTCCGTGCGCGTAGGCGTGTGGTCGGGCTCGTCGGGCCGCTCGCCATGGTCACGGTGGTGGGCATGTGGGCCGCCACCGTCATCATCGGCTGGGCCATCGTCTACTGGCCCCACATGCCCGGAGCGTTCACCTTCTCGCCGGGTTCCAAGGCGGCGCAGGAGCCGGCGCTGCTCGACTCCGTGTACCTGTCGCTCGTCACGGTGGCCACCTTGGGGCTGGGGGATATCGCACCCGGCGAGAGCTGGCTCCGCCTGGTCTCACCGTTGGAGGCCCTTGTCGGCTTCGCGCTGCTCACGGCCACGGTCTCCTGGGTACTGGAGATCTACCCGGCGCTGACCCGTCGGAGGGTCCTGGCCATCCGGCTGGCGCTGCTGCGCGACTCGGACCCGGCGACCCAGCAGATCGACTGCACTGCGGGGGCGTTGCTGCTGGACAGCCTGGCCACCGCGGTCGTACGCGTCCGCATCGACTTCACCCAGTACGCCGAGGCCTACTACTTCCACGACGGGGAGGACCACTCGTCGCTGGCGGCCACGGTCGGCTACGCCGACGCCCTTGCCCAGCGCGGACAGGCAGGACGGCGACCGGAGGTGCGGCTGGCCGGTGACCTGCTCGCCGGTGCGCTGAAAGACCTGGCCGCCATCCTCGACCAGCGTTTCCTCCATACGGACGGAACACCCACGGAAGTGTTCGCCGCGTACGCCGCCGACCACGGCCGTGCGCAGCCCTGAGCAAGGGGGCACTCGGAGAGGGCAGAAGGCCGTCTCTCGGGGCGGTGGCCGGGTACACGGCCCGGCCCTGCGTCAGGCCGACATCGGCGTCGCCATGGGCCGGCGCGGCACGGAGGTCGCGCGCCGGGCGGCCGATCTGGTGCTGGCCGACGACAACCCGGCCACCATCGTGTCCGCCGTCGAGGAGGGACGCCGGGTCTACGCGAACGTACGCCGGTTCCTGCTCTACGCGCTCGCGGGGGGGCACCGCGGAGATTCTGGTCATGCTCCTCGGCCCTTTCCTGGGGATGCCGCTGCCGCTTCTGCCCGCGCAGATCCTGTGGATCAACCTGCTCACGCACGGCCTGCCAGGCGTCGCTCTCGGCGCGGAACCCGTTGCCCCGCACACGATGCGCAACTCGCCCCGGCCTCCCGAGGAGAGCGTGTTGGGGGCCGGCCTGTGGCCGCGGATCCTGTTCATGGGGGCCTTCGTCGCCACCGTGACCCTCGTGGTCGGCGTCTGGGCCCGGGAGACCGGGCGCCCCTGGCAGTCCATGATCTTCCTGGTGCCCGGGCGACCCAGCTCGGCGTGGCCCTCGGCTCCCGGGCCCGCCCGGGCAGCCTGGCCAACCCATTCCTGCTGGTCGCCGTGAGGGTGGCGCTGAGCCTTCAGGCCGCCGGTGTCTATCTGCCGCCCCTGCGGGACCTGTTGGGTACAGAGCCGCTTCGGCCCACCGATCTGGCGATCGCCGCTGTGCTGTCCGGCCTCGGGCATGTCGTCATGCGTCTCCAGGCGCGGCTGAGACCGGAACGCCTACCGAAGGCGGGTCTACCGGCAGCCCAGGGACGTTGAGTGACGTGCGCGCCTGTTCCCGGCATGCGCACGGGAGGCGAGGAATCCACACTGGTCTGGAGGAGCGTCGGCCTGGGTGGGCCAGGCCCCGTCGGCCCGCGTGGACGAGCACAAGATTCGCCGACTGCCGGTCATCGACGATCACCGCCTCGTCGGCATGATCAGCGAAGCGGACCTCGCCCGTCACCTGCCCGAGGACCAGGTGGGCCATTCGTCGAGGTCGTCTGCGCGGCCCCCCTGACCGACCCATCGGTCGTCGTCCTGCGGCCCTTGAGACCGGACGTGTCATGCCGTCATGCCGAGTCGGTCACCGCCGATGCCGCTCCTACGGATCTTCGTCGAGGCACTGGTTCAGGAGGTCATGATGGGACGTCTCACCGAGCGGGTGGCGATCGTCACCGGTGGAGCCAGGGGGATCGGCGCCGCTGTGGCACGTCTGTTCGCGGCCGAGGGCGCGGCCGTGGTGGTCGCCGACGTCCTCGATGCCGAGGGGGAGAAGCTGGCGGCGGAACTCGGCGGCCCGGCCCGCTACGCGCACCTGGACGTCAGCACCGAGGACGGCTGGCAGACGGTGGTGGCAGAGACGGAGCAGGAGCTGGGCCCTGTCTCGGTGCTGGTCAACAACGCCGGCATCCTTGCGTGGGGAACCATCGAGGAACAGACCCTCGAATCCTTCCGGCGGGTCATCGACGTCAACCTCCAAGGCGCCTGGCTGGGTACGCGTACGGCGGCACCGTCTCTTCGCCGGGCCGGCGGAGGCGTGATCGTGAACATCTCCTCCATCGCCGGCATCACCGGCTATGCCGGCATCGGATCGTATGTGGCCAGCAAGTGGGGACTGCGCGGGCTGACCAAGGCCGCGGCCCTGGAATTGGCCCCGGACGGGATCCGAGTCTGTTCGGTCCACCCCGGTGCGGTGCGCACCGCGATGACGGCCGACTTCGACGACTCGTTCACAGCCGGACAGCCACTCCCACGATTCGGGGAGCCCGACGAGGTCGCCCGTATGGTGCTCTTCATCGTCGCCGACGCCACCTTCTCGACCGGCGTGGAGTTCGTCCTGGACGGCGGTGTCACCGCCGGCCCACCGACCGTCCTGACTCCGGCCCGATGACCGGGCACCTGGCGAGGTGTGCCTCCCCATGACCCCCGCGTCCAAGGCCCGGGCCGTCGCTTCCGCAGCGGTCACCTTGGTGCTGCATGGCCAGGTCATGCGGCCGATGATGCTGACCTGGGGCGCGACTCGCGAAGAGGCTGCGCGTTCCTGTCCCGGGGATGAGCTCATCCCTGATGCCGACAGTAGCTCGACCATGGCCACGACCCTGCCCGCGCCGCCTTCGGAGGTCTGGCCGTGGCTGGCGCAGATGGGCTGTGACCGCGGCGGCTGGTACAGCTGGGACCGGCTGGACAACGGTGGGCGGCCGAGCGCTGATCGCATCGTCCCCCAGTGGCAGGGCCTGGAGCCGGGACAGCGGCTTGCCTCGGTGCCCAGCGGCCGCGCCTGGTTCACCGTCGCGGTACTCGTACCGGAACGGACCCTGGTGCTGCGGGCCGACACGCGACTGCCGTCCGGCAGCCCGTTCGACGCGTTCCATGGCCCGCCGCCTGTCTCGTTCGTCAGTTCGGTCTGGGGCTTCCACCTCGAACCGGCCGGCGCGGACACCCGCCTTGTCGTCCGCACGCACGGTCGAAGCCGCCCGCGCGTGCTCACGAGGCCGATTGACTTGTTGTTCTGGGAACCCGCCCACTTCATCATGCAGACCCGCCAGTTCCACAACCTGCGCGCGCGGCTCGCCCGGGCCGCGTGACCACGTGCTCCCGGGAGGCTCCGATGTGCGCCGACTCGACCGCCGATCCCACCGGTGAACCGCTGCTGCTGGACGGTGCGCTGCCCGAGTTCGAGTTCTCCCGCCTCGAATGTGTGGCGCTCGCCGCGACACCGCCTGTCGCTTACGAGGCCGCGCGCGGGCTGGACCTGCTCACCATCCATTCCCCGCTTCTCAACGCGGCCGTGTGGGCGCGCGGACTGCCTGAACGGCTCCGCGGCCGGTCCATGCCGACCCCGCCGTCCCTGCGGGTGGCCGACCTGTTCGACACCGCCGGTGAAGCATGGGAAGGTCAGCCCTGGGTGGCGCTGGGCGAGAATCCGGGCCGCGAGCTCGTCTTCGGTGCGGTCGGGAAGCCGTGGCGGGCCTCCATCGAGTGGCGGCGGGTCGAACCGCAGCACTTCACGTCGTACGACGAGGCCGGCTGGGCTAAGATGGCGGCCGCCTTCGTGGTCCATCCGTACGGCACCCAGCGGTCCCTGCTCACCTACGAGGCGCGTACCGCCTGCACGGACCCGGCATCGACCGCCCGCTTCGGCCGCTACTGGACGCTCGTCTCCCCCGGTATCGGCGTCGTTCTGCGCGGGGCGCTCCACGCGGTCAGGGCAACAGCGGAGCAAGCGTCCAGGCGGCCCGGCCAAGGCGCGTCGCGGGGACGGTACTCACCTTCTGGTCCCTGAGCAGCCGGGCGCGGCACATCGCGTGTGGGACCACCTCACCAACAGGGCGCTCCAGCCCGGTCACTGACACCATTAAGGGGTCCTTGCCCGTCAATTCACGCAAGGAGGTGTTGTGATGAGCTCAGCGCCTGCAGGGAATCCCGCACGCCCTGGGCGAAGACGTCGACGTCGGGACAGGCGTTCGCGTCGGCTACGACGGTGATGTTCAACTGCTCGGCATAGGAGAGCGCAGCGACCGCCAGGGTGAAGTTCCCGATGAGCGGCACGACTGGGAAGATCTCGGTGATCCGCGCCCCGGCGAGGTAGAGCGGCATCGGATGGCCGAAGATGTTGGCGACGTACACGTTCGCCCAGCGCTGACGGGCGAGGCCGCGTGTCATGACCCGCTGGAGGACCCGGTTGCGGCCGAGGATTCCTTCGGGAGCGCCAACGACGTACTTCTTCTGTCGGGCGCTCGCCTCGGCGATCAGCCGCAGCCTCCGGATCGGATCGGGCTCACCGATCGGGAGCGGCACGAACATCAAACCGCCCTGGTTGCCGCGTGCCTTGCCGGGTTCCTCCTGGTGGAGCGAGACGGGCACGAAGGCCCGCAGGACCAGATCCTCGACGAGTTCCCCACGGCTGCGCAGCAGCTCTCGAAGGCCGCCTGCGGTGGCTGACATCAGGACGTCGTTCAGTTTCGCGTCGTGGTGGTGAGCGATCTGCTTGGCGGCGTCGAGGCTGCTGCGGATGACCGCCAGTCTGCGGTGCTGGCCGATCGGGATGTTGAAGCTGGTCCGCGGTGCTCGCCCCTTGAGATAGTTCTCGCGTACCGCGGGCCACCTCTCCCGGGCCTGATGCAGCGTGGTGGCGGGCCGACGGAGCTGCGACAGCGTGCCTTCGGCCGCCTGGACGCGCCGGCGAAGGTTGTCCTCGAACAGGTTGCGGCTGGACGGCATGGGCACCGGGGTCCAAGGACGGGCTGGCGTCGTGGGCGCATCAGCGCTCAGATCGAGGAACGTGCCGAGCAGGGTCACCCCCGCCGGGCCGTCGGCGATGGTGTGGTGCACCTTGATGAACATGGCCACCCGGTCGTCGGCCAGGCCGGGCAGGAACCACATCTCCCACAGCGGCCGTGACCGGCTCAGGGGGAGAGCGCGCACGTACTCAACAGTGCGAAGAAGGCGCACCTCGTCAGGGGGAGCAGCGAAGGGGCGGACCCGGACGTGTTCGGTGAGATCGAAGAATCGAGCATCGACCCACAGCGGCCGGCCGAGCCCCCACCGAGGCGTGTAGAGCAGCTGACGAAATCGCGGGACCTGAGGCAGGCGGCTTCCGATCACTTCCCGAACCGCCTCCACCCGAAAGCGGCCATCCGGATCGAGCAGCCCGGTGCCATCGAGGATGGCGAAGGCACCGATCACCTCGGGCCAGCCGAGATCATCTGGCCACAGCATCATGAGATCCTGCGGGCCCAACCGTTCCAAGACCGGGAGCCGGGGGCCGGGATGGGCAGATCTTGGCGCAATGCTTGACTTGTTCATGATCCCACCGCCGCCCAGGACGAAGATCAGAAACCTTGCACACTTCAATAGTCTCGCTCACCCGACTCGCAGTGAAATGTGGGCGGGCAGTCCGGCGCCGACCTTGAGCTCGGGGAAGACCACTCGAGAGGTGCGCTCCCCGGACTCCTGCCGGTCGAAGACCAGCTCAACCGGCGTGCCCTGGCGGACCTTGATGAGGCTGGGGTTGTAGCCGCCCCGCACCGTCACCTCCACCCGCTGCACTCCGCCTTCCATCCGGGCGGCACCCGCACGGCGAGAGCCGAAGAAGAACCAGCCCAGCGCGGCGATCAGTCCTGCGGCGGCCAAGACAACGACGAACATCCATGGCACCCATGGCAGCGCGCCCCCTTCCAGCTCGCTCCTTCAAGGCTCCGCCCGGCTACCCCTACCTGGCAGGGGCTGAACGGCCCACCCGGTCGGGACCATCCGGCCCCAGTGCGCCGCTCCCCGGGAGAGGCACGATGTGTATGAGGACACAGGCTCCTTCAGGGCGCCGGACCTCCGGGCCCGCACCTGATCGCCGAACGATCCGAAGCAGGTGAATGGCGATGTTCTGGTACGGCCACGACGTCAGCGGATGGGGCTGGTTCGCGATGTCCGCCAGCATGATCCTGTTCTGGGCGCTGATCATCACAGTGGGCGTGCTGCTCTTCCGCGCTGTGAACCGGCCTCACGAGCACACCCACACCCCCGCCGCGGCGCAGACACCCGAGCAGGTCCTTCGGGAGCGGTTCGCCCGCGGGGAGATCGAGGAAGAGGAGTACCGGCGCCGCCTGAACACACTGCACGCCGGCCCTCTCACCAAACCCTGAAAGCCGGCCGCACCGGCTGCGGCCTCTGTCCTTTGCTGAAGGAGGCTCGTGATGAACCAGCGCAACTACGGCATGTACGCGCTCGCCGCCGCGATCGTCGTCGTCGGAGCCCTGATGGTCGGCGCCTCGCTGGAGAGCCTCGTCTGGCTCGCCCTCGTGGCCGCCTGCCCGCTGATGATGTTCTTCATGATGCGCGGCATGCACGGCCAGGACACGCACGGCGGTCACAGCCGCGACGACCGGGACGACGACCCGCTGCACAAGCACGACCAGCACCAGCACCCCGGATCCGGCCGGCGCTGACCGGCCGGATACCGGCATCCACGGCCACGGCGAGGAGAACGCCATGAGCGCCGCCGTAGCCATCGGGATCGGCGTACTGATCCTGGCCGCCAGCACGGCCGGATCGACACGGCGACCTACCAGCGCCGGATGAACACTCTGGCCCGCGGCCGACGGCGGCCGACCGCCGATCGAGCTCCCATGAGACCAGCGGCAGGCCGATCCCTCCAGCCGGGTTGCGCAGGAGGCTTCGCATCTCTGCGGCCAGGCAAGCTGCCGACCGATGCCCGCTGAACATCTGGTCCGTCGCCGCCCTCACCGCCGCCTCCGGCCTGATGGTCGCGGTCCGCATGTACGAAACACACCCCCGCTCATGACGGGCTGTACCCCACGTTCTTCCTGCGACAGCAAGGCGAGGAAATGGACAACGGACAGGCGCCAACCCTGTCCGTAACCGCGACGATAAGTACCTGTCCCGGCCCTCGGTCACGAAGCGCTGTGGGCGGCACAAACGACCGGGGCACCGCCGATGTCCTGCGGCGGTGCCCCGGTCCGATGGGGTGCGGAGGTCAGAGCAGCCAGCGGTTGCGGCTGACGAACGGCAGCCGCGCCCACGCCCTGCCCAGGCCCCAGGTGGCGCCGGCGCCCACGGCCGCGAGGGCGATCAGGACGACGGCGTAGATGAGGTGGTAGTCGACGAACGGGTTCGTCGACATGCTTGCCGCGCCATCGGACAGGTGCTTGGCGGGCGGCCACTCCGCGATCCACATCAGCGCCATCATCGTGGTCCCGGCGACGGCGGCGAGCCGCAGCCCGATGCCGGCGGTGACGGCGAGCCCGATGCCCAGCAGACCGAGCATGAACAGCCAGTCCGCCCAGGCATCGCCCGCCCAGGCGTGAAGGGTGGACTCCATCGGCCCGACGGCCACGCCGCTGAGGAAGCCCTTGGTCGGCGAGCCACCGTCGATCCAGCCGTTGCCGGACTGGGTCGCGTAGCCAAAGCCGAAGGTCTTGTCCAGGAACGCCCACAGGAAGACGAACCCGGTCAGGACGCGGAGCCCGGCGAAGACGTGTGCGCGGGTCGCCGTCGCCGCCGCGGTGGTCGTGTCGGCGGACTCGGGTGCCGCCGTCCGGGTCCTGCGCAGGGACGGGAAGTGGAATCCCGGGTGCCGTTGCGGGTGGTTGTGGACTGCCATGATGCTCATCCCTTTCAAGGGGTGCGACGCGCAGGTTGTCGGACGACTCTCGTTGCGTCTCCAATGTCCCGCTCCGCCAAGGGAGTTCGGAGGGGCTGCCAGGCCCGGAGAACTGGGCCGAACGTCCCGTCTCTGCCAGTCCGTTCAGCCGTCCCAGGTCCAGTCGGCGACCTCGGGCAGATCGGTGCCGTGTTCACGGATCCAGTCGTGGTGGCGCAGCCGGGTGTCCTCCATCAACTGCCGTACGGGGGCGGCGCGTACGGCCAGGCCGGGGACGCGGTCGATGACGTCCATGACCAGGCGGTAGCGGTCGAGGTCGTTGCGGACGACCATGTCGAACGGTGTGGTCGTGGTGCCGATCTCCTTGTAGCCGCGCACGTGGAGATTCGCGTGGCCGATCCGGCGGTACGCGAGGCGGTGGATCAGCCACGGGTACCCGTGGTAGGCGAAGATCACCGGCTTGTCGCGGGTGAACAGCGCGTCGTACTCGGCGTCGGGCATGCCGTGCGGGTGTTCCTCGGCGGGCAGCAGCCTGGCCAGGTCGACGACGTTGACGACCCGGACGGCCAGCTGGGGCAGATGGGTGCGCAGCAGTCGCGCGGCGGCCAGCACCTCCTGGGTGGGCACGTCACCGGCGGCGGCCAGCACCACGTCCGGATCCCGCTCGCCGCTCTCCGTGCCGGCCCACTCCCAGATCCCGGCGCCCCGGGCGCAGTGGGCGTGGGCCTGGTCCATGGTGAGCCAGTCGAAGCAGGGCTGCTTGCCGGCGACCACGACGTTGACGTAGTCGCGGCTGCGCAGCACGTGGTCGGCGACCGACAGCAGGGTGTTGGCGTCCGGCGGCAGGTAGACCCGTACGACCTCGGGGCTCTTGTTGAGGACGTGGTCGATGAAGCCCGGGTCCTGGTGCGAGAAGCCATTGTGGTCCTGGCGCCATACGTGGGATGTCAGCAGGTAGTTGAGGGAGGCGATGGGGGCGCGCCAGGGCAGTCGGCGGGTGACGCGCAGCCACTTGATGTGCTGGTTGACCATGGAGTCGACGATGTGCACGAAGGCTTCGTAGCAGGAGAACAGCCCGTGCCGGCCGGTGAGCAGGTAGCCCTCCAGCCAGCCCTGGCAGGTGTGTTCGGAGAGGATCTCCATCACCCGGCCGTGCCGGTCCAGGTGCTCGTCGACCGGGAGCATCTGGGCTTGCCAGGCCTTGCCGCTGGCGTCAAAGACGGCCTGGAGCCGGTTGGAGGCAGTCTCGTCCGGGCCGACCAGACGGAAGTCGCGGCGGCCGCTGGTGTGGTGCATGACGTGTTCCAGGAGACCGCCGAGGACCCGGGTGGGCTCGTGCAGCGTCACGCCGGGCTTGTCGACCGGAACGGCGTACCGGTCCAGCTCCGGCAGGGGCAGCTCGCGCAGCAGCAGCCCGCCGTTGGCGTGGGGGGTGGCTCCCAGGCGCCGGGCGCCCTCGGGCACGCAGGCCAGCACCTGCTCGCGGGGGCGACCGTGCTCGTCGAAGAGCCCTTCCGGCCTGTACGAGCGCAGCCAGCTCTCCAACTGCCGCAGGTGCTCGGGATTGTCGCGGACGGCGGACAGGGGAACCTGGTGTGCCCGCCACGTGCCCTCCACGGGGAGGCCGTCGACCTCTGCGGGCCCGGTCCAGCCCTTCGGGGTGCGCAGCACGATCACCGGCCAGTGAGCCCGTTCGGCGACGCCGTCCTCGCGTGCGGTGCGCTGGATGAGCGCGATGCGCTCCAGGGCGTCGTCCATGGCGGCGGCCATCGCACGGTGCACGGTCATCGGGTCGTCACCGGTGACGTGGATCGGGGCGTGGCCGTACCCCCGCAACAACGCGTCGAGTTCGGACTCGGGCAGCCGGGCCAGCACCGTCGGATTGGCGATCTTGTACCCGTTGAGGTGCAGGATCGGCAGTACGGCCCCGTCGTGGACCGGGTCGAGGAACTTGTTGGAGTGCCAGGAGGCGGCCAGCGGGCCGGTCTCCGCCTCGCCGTCGCCGATCACGCAGGCGACCAGCAGGTCGGGGTTGTCCAGGGCGGCGCCGTAGGCGTGCGACAGGGAGTAACCGAGTTCGCCGCCCTCGTGGATCGAGCCCGGCGTCTCGGGCGCGACGTGGCTGGGGATCCCTCCGGGGAACGAGAACTGCTTGAAGAGGCGCGCCATCCCGGCCGCGTCCCGGGTGATGTCCGGATATGTCTCGGTGTACGAACCCTCCAGCCAGGAGTTGGCCACCACGGCGGGACCGCCGTGTCCGGGGCCCCAGATGCACAGGGCGTCCTGGCCGCGGGCCCGGATGACGCGGTTGAGGTGGGTGTAGACGAGGTTCAGGCCCGGGGACGTGCCCCAGTGGCCGAGCAGCCGCGGCTTGACGTGCTCGGGGCGCAGCGGCTCGGTCAGCAGCGGGTTGGACATGAGGTAGATCTGGCCCACGGACAGGTAGTTCGCGGCGCGCCAGTGGGCGTCCAGCGTCCTCAGCTCGTCGTCCGTGAGCCGGGCGGGCGCCTGCTGCGTGTCGACGGACATAGGGGATTCCCTTCCGGGTCGGGGTGTGGGGCGGCGTACATGCCGGTCCGCACCTCCCCACTCTCCGTCCGCCCACCGGGTACCCGACAGGGCCGACCGGGCCATCCCTCGGAGCGTGTGGTGCCGTTCACCCGGTCGGCACGACGATCACCGGGCAGTGGGAGCGGTGCACCAGGGTGTGCGCGACCGGTCCCAGCTGCGGGCCGAGGCGGCTGGTGCGGCGGTGGGCGCCGATGACGACGACGGCGGCCTCGTGGGTGGCCTCCAGCAGTGCCTGCGCCGGGTCGGTGCGGACCGTGCGGGTCTCGACTCCGACCTCGGGGTGCTGCTCCCGCAGCCGGGCCATGACGAAACGCGGCACGGCCTCCTCGGTCCGCTCCTGCTGGGCGAGTTGCCGCTGTCCCGGGCTCGTCGCGGGCACGAGCGAGGGCAGTTCGGGGGTGACGTGCCGGTGGGTCCAGGAGTGCAGGACGCACAGTCGGGCGCCGCGCCGCTCCGCCTCCTGGAAGGCGTAGGCAGCCACGTCCGCGTCGCTGTCGTCGGCCAGGCCGAGCAGCACGTCGCCGCCGTCCCCGCACGCATGGTCACCGCGTACGACCAGCAGCGGACCGTGCGCGTGCGCGGCCAGACGCCGGCTCACCGAACCGAGCAGCAGACCGGTGAGCCCGCCCAGCCCGCGGGCGCCGACGACGGTGAGCGCGGCGCCTTCGCTCTCGCGGGCCAGCGCCCCCACGGCACCGCCTTCCGCGGCCGACGCCACCACCGGCAGGCCGGGGTGACGCTCCCGGACCCGGGAAGCGGCCGACGCCAGGATCGGTCCGGCCTCGTCACTGTCGGGCACGGCGTACACGACGTGGAGCGCGGCACCACGCCGCCCCGCCTCGTCCGCGGCCCGGTCCAACGCCCGTACGGCGACGAGCGAGCCGTCCACTCCGACGGCCACGTAGTGGAGCGTCATGGTGCTGTTCCCTTCTGTTCCGTGCTCGGGTGCTCGGGGTGTTCGGCGGGAAGGGGCTGAGGACGGTGGCGAGTTGGCCGCCGGTCGGCTCGACCGGTTCCCACGGTGGGTCCGTTGACGATGCTCGTCGGCGGCGGACTCGCGGGGCAGGGGCCGTGGGCACCCGCCGACGCGCCGTACGGCCCCTTGTCGCAGGGCCGTACGGTCCCAGCCAGGAACAAGCGGCGAAGGCGGTGCGGGCCTTTTCGGCTTCCGCTCAACGGGGGGGGTGCGGCCGGTGATGAGCGGTGGGCGCAGCGTCTACGGGCTTACGCTGCCCGGCTGGCGCACCCCGGCGTCGGGCCCATGCGACCGGCCCCGGTCGAGCCGGGGCACGACGTCCCGTAGCGGTGGGGCGTCCGCCCGGAAGCCGTGAGCCCTGCAGTGCCATTAGGCCCAGAGGACGGCCGGGACTGTGGGCCGTTCGGCCCCGGTGGCAGGACCGTACGGCGCTGTCCTGGCGGTACGCCCGCCCGCGAGGGTGTCGTCCACGGGCCGGCGCCCTCGGTGGCCGGTCTGGCCATTTCCCTCTGCCTGCCCCCGAACCCGGGGTGCGTGCGACCCCGTACACGAGGAGGCCCGCCGTGGAGCTGGCGCTGGCTCAGGAGACCGTCGCCCGATGGCAGTTCGGCATCACGACCGTCTACCACTTCCTGTTCGTCCCGCTCACCATCAGCCTGGCCTTCCTCGTCGCGGGCCTGCAGACCGCCTGGGTGCGCACGGGCAAGGACAAGTACTTCAAGGCCACCCGCTTCTGGGGCAAGCTCTTCCTGATCAACGTCGCGATGGGCGTGGCCACCGGCATCGTGCAGGAGTTCCAGTTCGGCATGAACTGGTCCGCCTACTCGAAGTTCGTCGGTGACGTCTTCGGCGCCCCGCTCGCCATGGAGGCGCTGCTCGCGTTCTTCTTCGAGTCCACCTTCATCGGACTGTGGATCTTCGGCTGGGACAAGCTGCCCCGGAAGATCCACCTGGCCTGCATCTGGCTGGTGGCGATCGGCACCTTCCTGTCCGCCTACTTCATCCTGGCCGCCAACTCCTGGATGCAGCACCCCGTCGGATACGAGGTCAACGAAGTCACCGGCCGCGCCGAGCTCAACGACATCGCGGCCGTGCTGTTCCAGAAGACCACCCTGGTCGTCGTCTTCCACACCCTCACTGCGACCTTCCTCACGGGCGGCGCCTTCATGATCGGCATCGCCGCGTACCAGCTGCGCCGCGCGTCGAAGGCCACGAAGCCGGACACTCCCGGCCGGATCGCCGCCATGCGCACCTCGCTGCGCCTCGGCCTGGTCACGGTCGTCATCGCCGGTCTCGGCACGGCGGTCAGCGGCGACGCGCTCGCCAAGGTGATGTACGAGCAGCAGCCCATGAAGATGGCCGCCGCCGAAGCCCTCTGGGAGACGGAGGAGTCGGCGCCCTTCTCCCTCTTCGCGTACGGCGATGTCGACGAGGGCCGCAACACCGTCGAGGTCGAGATACCCGGGGTGCTGTCCTATCTCGCCAAGGGCGACTTCACCTCGGCGGTGCCCGGCATCAACACCGTCGAAGCGTTGGAGAGGGCGAAGTACGGCGATCTCGCCGACGACTACAAGCCCAGCATCCCCACCGCCTACTGGTCGTTCCGCTGGATGATCGGCTTCGGCATGGTCTCCTTCGCGATCGGCCTCGCCGGGCTGTGGCTGACCCGGAGGAAGCGGTGGCTGACCGCCGACAAACGGCGCGGCGAGGACGAGATCCCGCTGCTGATGCTCACCCCGAACCGTGAGCTGGGCCCGACCCTGAACACCTGGGCCTGGCGGCTCGCCGTCCTCACCATGGGCTTCCCGCTGGTCGCCAACTCCTTCGGCTGGATCTTCACGGAGATGGGCCGCCAGCCCTGGAGCGTGTACGGGCTGATGACCACCGCCGACGCGGTCTCGCCGAGCGTCTCCGTCGCCGAGCAGATCACCTCGCTGAGCGTCTTCACCGCCCTGTACGCCGTCCTGGCCGTCGTCGAGGTGCGGCTGCTCGTCAAGTACGCCAAGGCCGGCCCCGTCGACGAACTGCCGCCGCCGGAGGTCCCCTCGCTGCGCGGCCCGGCCGCCGACGAGGACACCGACCGCCCGATGACCTTCGCCTACTGAGAACCCGCTGAGATCTTCCGAGACCTTCTGACGACCGTCTGAGACTTCCGGAGAGACGGAGAGAGACACGGCCATGGAGCTGCACGACGCCTGGTTCGCCCTGATCGCCGTCCTGTGGATCGGCTACTTCTTCCTGGAGGGCTTCGACTTCGGGATCGGCATCCTCACCAAGCTGCTCGCCCGCGGCGAGGCCGAACGCCGGGTGCTCATCAACACCGTCGGCCCGGTCTGGGACGGCAACGAGGTATGGCTGCTCACCGCAGGCGGCGCCACCTTCGCCGCGTTCCCGGTCTGGTACGCCACCCTGTTCAGCGGCTTCTACCTGCCGCTGCTGGCCATCCTGGTCTGCCTGATCGTGCGGGTCGTCGCCTTCGAGTACCGCGGCAAGCGCGACGACGCCCAGTGGAAGCGCAACTGGGAGCACGCCCTGTTCTGGACCTCCCTGCTGCCCGCGTTCCTGTGGGGCGTGGCCTTCGCGAACATCGTCCACGGCGTGAAGATCGATGCCGAGGGCGAGTACGCCGGTACGGTCCTGGACCTGCTCAACCCGTACGCCCTCTTCGGCGGCCTCGTCACCCTCACCCTGTTCACCTTCCACGGCGCGGTGTTCGCGGCGCTCAAGACGCGCGGCGACATCCGCGACCGGGCCCGGACCCTGGCCGGCCGGTCGGGCCTCGCCACCGCCGGGCTCGCGCTGGTCTTCCTGCTGTGGACCCAGGGCAGCGGCGGCAACGTCCGCAGCCTCGTCGCGCTCGTCCTCACGGTCGTCGCCCTGCTCGGCGCGCTCGCCGCGAACCAACGGGCCCGCGAAGGCTGGGCGTTCGCCCTCTCCGGCGTCACCGTCGCCGGGGCCGTCGCGATGCTTTTCCTCGCGCTCTACCCGGACGTGATGCCGTCCAGCCTGAACACGGCATGGAGTCTGACGGTGAGCAACGCCTCCTCGTCCACGTACACGCTGACGGTCATGACCTGGGTGGCGGCGATCATGACGCCGGTCGTGCTGCTCTACCAGGGCTGGACGTACTGGGTGTTCCGCAAGCGCATCGGTGTCGAGCACATCCCGGCCGCCTGACAACCTCCGAGCCCCAGAGCACCAGCGTCCTCAGAGCCCGAAAGGCACACACGCGATGAAACCCGTCGACCCGCGGCTGCTGCGGCACGCGCGTGCCGCCCGGCTCTTTCTCGCCGCCTCGGTGGCCCTGGGCACGATCGGCGCGGGGCTGCTCGTGGTCCAGGCCGCGGTCATCGCCGAGGTGGTGGTCGGCGCCTTCGAAGACGGCCGGGACCTGGGTTCTCTGCAAGGCCCTCTGCTCCTGCTGGCCGCCGTGTCGTTCGGGCGGGCCGCGGTCGCCTGGCTCACCGAGTCCGCCGCGCACCGCGCCTCGGCGGCCGTGAAGTCGCAGCTGCGCGGGCGGCTGCTGGAACACGCGACCGCGCTCGGACCGGACTTCGTGGCCGGGCAGCGCAGCGGTCAGCTCACCACACTCGCCACGCGTGGGGTGGACGCGCTCGACGACTACTTCGGGCGGTACGTGCCGCAGTTGGCGTTGTCGGTCGTGGTCCCGGTCGTCGTGCTGGCGAGGATCGTGACCGCGGACTGGCTCTCGGCGGCGATCATCGCGGCGACGCTGCCGCTGATCCCGCTGTTCATGGTGCTGATCGGACTGGCCACGCAGGCGCACACGGACCGTCAGTGGCGAACTCTGTCCCGGCTCTCGCACCACTTCCTGGACGTGGTGGCGGGCCTGCCGACGCTCAAGGTCTTCGGGCGGGCCAGGGCGCAGGCGGCAGCGATACGGCGGATCACCGACGAGTACCGCCGGGCGACCCTGCGCACCCTACGCATCGCGTTCGTCTCCTCCTTCGCCCTGGAACTGCTGTCCACGCTGTCCGTCGCACTCGTCGCGGTGAGCATCGGACTGCGGATGGTCGAGGGCGGACTCGACCTGTACACCGGTCTGCTGGTGCTGGTCCTGGCACCGGAGGCGTACGCCCCGATCCGGGCGGTGGGTGTCCACTACCACGCGAGTGTCGAAGGGCTCACCGCCGCCGGAAAGATCTTCGACGTCCTGGAGACCCCGCTCCCCCGGCGCGGCGACGCCGACGCACCCGACCTCTCCACCACCCCCATCACCGTCAACAACCTCACCGTGACCCACCCGGGCCGCCCCGCGCCCGCCGTCGAGAACCTGTCCTTCACGGTCCGCCCCGGCGAGACGGTCGCCCTGACCGGCCCCTCCGGCGCCGGCAAGACCAGCGTCCTGTCCGTCCTGCTCGGCTTCACCGCCCCAACGGCCGGAACCCTGACCGTCGGCGACCGGAACCTCACCGACATCGCCCCCGAGCTGTGGCACCGCAGGATCGCCTGGGTCCCGCAACACCCGCATCTCATCGCCGGCACCGTCGCCGACAACGTCCGGCTCGCCCGGCCCGAGGCCACCGACGCGGACGTACGCCGGGCCCTGCGCGACGCGAACGCCCTCGATCTCCCCGACGACCTCGCCCTCGGCGAGAACGGCACCGGCCTCTCCGCCGGCCAGCGCCAACGCGTCGCCCTCGCACGCGCCTTCCTCGCCGACCGCCCGCTCGTCCTCCTCGACGAACCGACCGCCCATCTCGACGCTGGCAACGAGTCCGCGATCGCCGACTCCGTCCGCCGCCTCGCCGCCACCCGCACGGTGATCCTCACCTCCCACCGCCCGGCGCTGACGGCCCTCGCGGACCGGTGCGTGGACCTCCGGGCCCCGGCCGCCGGCAAGGAGAGCACGGGTGAGTCAGCCGGGCCGGTGTCCGTGGGTCTCCCTGCCGAGACGTCGCAACAGCGGACGGAACCCAGCGCCCCGGGCCTCGTTCCCAACGGCTCCACGGGCTCCCCGCTGCGCCGACTTGTACGAATGACCGTCACCGGGGGCATACGCACTCGCCTCGCCCTGGCTGTCGTGCTCGGCGCACTCGCCCTCGGGTGTGCCGTCGCGCTCATGGGCACTTCGGGCTGGCTGATCTCGCGCGCCTCCCAGCAGCCGCCGGTGCTGCACCTGATGGTCGCGGTGACCTGCGTACGGGCCTTCGGCATCGGACGCAGCGTCCTGCGCTACGCCGAGCGGCTGGTGGCCCACGACGCCGTACTGCGCGGTCTCGGCACCCTGCGCACCGCCGTGTACGGACGTCTGGAGCGGCTGGCTCCGTCCGGACTGCGCCTGTACCGGAAGGGGGATCTGCTCTCCCGGTTCGTCACCGACGTCGACTCCGTGCAGGACCACCTCCTGCGCTTCCGCCTCCCGGCCGCGGCGGCGGCGCTGGTGGGAACGGCGGCCGCGGCCCTGCTGGGCGCGGTGCTGCCCGCCGCCGGAATCGTGCTCGCCACCGGACTGCTGCTCGCGGGCGTCGGCGTGCCCCTGCTGACCGCGACCACCTCTCGCCGTACCGAACGCCTCCAGGCACCGGCCCGCGGCGAGCTGGCGACCACCGTCCTGGACGCGTTGTCCGGTACCGCCGAGCTCACCGTGACCGGGGCACTGCCCCGGCAACTGGCCGCCGTTCGCTCCGCGGACCGCCGCCTGACCCGGATCGCCGCCCGCTCGGCCGCCACCGCGGGGCTCGGCTCCGGGCTCGTGGCGCTGCTCGCGGGGCTCACGACCACCGTCTGCGCGGCCGTGGGCGTCCAGGCGGTGGCCGCCGGCCGACTGGACGGGGTTCTGCTCGCGGTACTGATCCTCACCCCGCTCGCCGCCTTCGAGGCGGTCGCCGGACTCCCGGCCGCCGCCCAGGTACGGCAGCGCAGCCGGCGAGCCGCGGAACGGGTCGTCGACGTCATCGACGCTCCCGTCGCGGTCCGCGACCCCGAGCGCCCGGCCCCGCTCCCCCAGCCGTCTCTGCCCCTTCGACTGCACGGGCTGACCGCCGTCTGGCCCGGCGGCCGCGAACCAGCGCTCAGCGGCATCGACCTGGACCTCTCCCCCGGTCGCCGGATCGCGGTCGTCGGGCCGAGCGGCTCCGGCAAGACCACCCTCGCCCACGTCCTGCTCCGCTTCCTCGATCCGGCGGCGGGCACCTACACCCTCGCCGGGACCGACGCGACCCGCCTGGCCGGAGACGACGTACGACGTGTCGTGGGCCTGTGCGCCCAGGACGCGCACCTGTTCGACAGCACCCTCCGTGAGAACCTCCGTCTGGCCCGCCCCGAGTGCACCGACGCTGATCTGTGGACGGCGCTCGCCGTGGCCCGGCTCGACGCCTGGGTACGGGACCTGCCCGCCGGCCTCGACACCCCGGTCGGCGAGCACGGCGCCCGCCTCTCCGGAGGCCAGCGCCAACGCCTCGCCCTGGCCCGCGTGTTGCTCGCCGACTTCCCGGTCCTCGTACTCGACGAACCCGCCGAACACCTTGACCTGCCCACCGCCGACGCACTGACGACCGACCTCCTCACGGCCACGCGAGACCGCGCCACCGTGCTGATCACCCATCGGCTGGCGGGACTTGAGGACGTCGACGAGATAGTCGTCCTCGACCACGGCCGCGTGGTCCAGCGTGGCACCTGGGCCCAACTCATGGCCGTACCGGGCCCGTTGCGGCGGACGGCCGAGCGGGAGCAGGCAGCCGAACCCGCGCGAGCTGCCGCCTGAGCGCCTCCACCCTCCCGTCGAGGCCGACGCCAGTCCAAGGCACCGACGTCTCCTGTGCGTCGCCGCCACGCTGTTGGCACGTCCTCGGTGTCCGTGCCCTGAAAGACGGCAAGAGCGTCCACGCTCAGGTGCGCGCATCGACAAGGGCGCCGGGACTCCGACCTTGAAGTCGCGGTCCTCATCGAAGCCGACCTGGTCACTGAGACGACCGTGATCGTTGCGCTCGTGCACCAGCTCCGGGTCATCGGGGACGGCATCCCCGAGACCGAGCACGATTTCTCGGTGGACTACATCGTCACGCCCAACGAGGTGATCTCCTGCCCCAACCGCCGACGTCCGCGCGGCTTGGTCTGGGACGACCTGACGTCAGAGAAGATCGCCGCGATTCCGGTGCTGGCTGCGCGCCATCCGTTGTGGCTAGACTCCAACACCGAGAGCGCCCGACCTTCCCCCGTGGTCGGGCGCTCCATGTTGTTCATGCGCTCTTACTCTGCGAGTAGGGGTCACTCTCCTCCACGGGCGGCCCCGCCTGCTTCGGCGTGGCGACCAGCGTTTTCATGCGAGGCTCCTTGCGTAGACGCAGTACCGGGGGTCGGTGTCGTACGGGTCGGCACCACTCTGGGTGGGCCGCACGCCGAGCCGCCTCCACATTTCCGTGTGCTCCGGCTGGATATGGAATTCGAAGGGAAGCTGCTCTTCCACGAGGCGAGCGACCTGCCCCGGAAGCAGCTTGTCCTTGTCCGCCACCTCGACGTGCTTGACCCTGGTGATCACCGTGCCGAGGCGTCCGGCCTCGACCATGGTCTTGCGCTCCTCCTCAGTCAGGTCGTCGAGCTTGACGAAGTTGATCGCCAGGTCGGCATCCGTCTTCGACCCGACGATGGGTACGAGCCGGACGCGGTAGTCGTACTTAAGGTCTTCCAAGACGGCCGGGTCGATGGCTGCCTCGAACTTTGCCACGAGGTCGCGGGTCTGCTTTGGGAGTTTCCTCGCTGCCGCCTGGAGTTGCTCGCGCCCCTCGGCTGTGAGCGTCTGGAGGGAAATCGGGAAACGAAGCCGATCGGCGAGGCTGCACTTGGAGCCGAAGTGGTCCACCATCTCCTGCTCGTAGTTCATGACGAGCGCCTGCGCCTTGCCACCCGTGGCGATCTTCAGGTTGTGCTCGTACCGGTGTTCCACCTTGTTGCGGAGCGCCACGAAGAGCTCGGCGTTCAGGCGAACCGGGTCGGCGCTGTTGGGGTAGCGCTGCTTCAGGCACCACTCCAGATCCCACGCCTTCGGCTCTCCATCGCTCAGAACGTGCTTGCCGGAGGTGGAATCGACGTAGTGATAGTCGATCTTGACCTTATGGAACTCCGCATGAAGCAAGTAGTGCCACGCCTTGTGCATGTGCGTGAGGAAGTCGCAGTAGTTGCCACTTGAGCAGTTCCACTCGTCAACTGCCTTCAGGGCGTGGCGCTGCGACTCCATGAGGATGTGGTGCCAACGGGCGTATGCCATGTCGTGCGTCCTTCGCGTTCATAGGAAGGATCACACTTACGGCCACCTCGGGACAACCAGGATCCTCACGACTTGTCAGGGGAGACATGGGCATCATCGGGCACAAGATCATTTACCTGGACGTGTCGATCTCCAAGTGGACCTCTGCGCTTGGTGCAGCGGTCGTGCGGTAGGAGTCCATCCTCAGCCGGATGAGGGCGGTGAGCGAGGAGCCGTCGGTCCCGGCCGCGCCGGAAGCGGCCCTTGTCACACCGTGATACGGCGCCCGGTGACGACGAGGGAATCAATGCGCACCCACAGGTCGCGCTGCCTCCCGCGGAGGGTGTGCCATGCCTCCCGGTCAGAACGCCGTCAGACCCCGCTCCCGGAACTGCTCCCGGACCCGCCGGACCAGTTCGGGCCCCGGGCTCGGGGTGTCCCGAAGCGGGAAGGGCAGGCCGAGGGCGTCGTATTTCGCGGCGCCGAGTTTGTGGAACGGCAGAACCTCCACGCGGTCGACGTTGCCGAGGCCGGCCAAGAAGCGGGCGAGGCCGTCGACGGCTTCCGGGGCGTCGGTCCAGCCGGGGACCAGGACGTAGCGGATCCACATCCGGCTACCGAGACGGTCCAGGCGCGTGGCGAAGTTCAGGGTTGGCGCGAGTTCGCCGCCAGTCAGTTTCCGGTAGGCGCGGACGTCGAAGGACTTGATGTCCAGGAGGACCAGGTCGGTGTCGGCGAGGAGTTCGTCGGTGGCGCGGGCGCCCAGGAAGCCGGAGGTGTCGAGAGCGGTGTGCAGTCCGGCCTCCTTGCAGCGGCGCAGGACCGAGGCGGTGAAGGCGGGTTGGAGCAGCGGCTCGCCGCCCGTGAGGGTCACCCCTCCACCTGCGGTGTTGATGAAGGACCGGTACTTCTCGATCTCTGCCACCACCTCGTCGACCGTGGCCTCCCGCCCGTCGCGCATGTGCCAGGTGTCCGGATTGGCGCAGTACAGGCAGCGTAGTGGGCAGCCGTTGACGAAGAGCACGAACCGGGTCCCGGGACCGTCCACTCCCGTGGACAGGTCCCAGGAGTGGATCCGGCCCGTCACCGGCTTGGTCGTGGTGTTCACAGCGATCCGTGGAAGGTGCGGCTGATCACGTCGAGCTGCTGCTCGCGGGTCAGACGGACGAAGTTGACGGCGTACCCGGAGACCCGAATCGTCAACTCCGGGTACTTCTCCGGGTGTTCCATGGCGTCCTCCAGGGTCGCCCGGTCCAGGACATTCACGTTCATGTGGAAGCCGCCGGAAGCCATGTAGGCGTCGAGGATGCCGACCAGGTGGCCCGGCCGCTCGGCCGGGTTATGCCCCAGGCCCTCGGGGGTGATCGTCGTGGTCAGCGAGATGCCGTCGCGGGCCTCCTCGTACGGCAGCTTGGCCACCGAGAGAGCGGAGGCGGCCACTCCGTGCCGGTCGCGGCCGTTCATCGGGTTGGCGCCGGGTGCGAAGGGCTCTCCGGCGCGTCGGCCGTCGGGGGTGTTGCCGGTGTGCTTGCCGTACACCACGTTCGAGGTGATGGTCAGCACCGACTGGGTGTGCTCGGCGTTCCGGTAGGTGGGGTGGCGGCTGACCTTGGACATGAAGGACTTCACGAGGTCGACGGCGATGGAGTCGACACGGTCGTCGTTGTTGCCGTACGCGGGGAACTCGCCCTCGGTCTCGTAGTCGACGGCCAGGCCGGTGTCGTCCCGGATGACCTTCACGCGCGCGTGCTTGGCGGCGGAGAGGCTGTCGGCGGCCACCGACAGTCCGGCGATGCCGCAGGCCATGTAGCGGTACACCGGGTGGTTGTGCAGCGCCATCTCGATGCGCTCGTAGGCGTACTTGTCGTGCATGTAGTGAATGACGTTGAGCGTGTTGACGTACGTGGCCGCCAGCCAGTCCAGCATCCGGTCGTACGCGGCCGACAGCTCCCCGTACTCCAGGTACTCGCTGGTCAGCGGGGGCGCCTCGGGGGCGATCTGCTCACCGGTCACCTCGTCCCGGCCACCATTGATCGCGTACAGCAGGGCCTTGGCCAGGTTCACCCGCGCGCCGAAGAACTGCATCTGCCGGCCCACCGTCATCGCCGACACGCAGCAGGCGATCGCGGTGTCGTCGCCGGTCCGGGGCCGCATCAGCTCGTCGGACTCGTACTGCACGGCGCTGGTGTCGATGGACACCTGCGCGCAGAACTCCTTGAACCCGGACGGCAGCCCGGGCGACCAGAGCACGGTGAGGTTGGGCTCGGGTGCCGGGCCGAGGTTGTAGAGCGTCTGCAGGAAGCGGTAGGAGGTGCGGGTGACCAGCGTGCGCCCGTCGCCACCGATGCCTCCGATGGACTCCGTCACCCAGGTCGGGTCGCCGGAGAACAGCGCGTCGTACTCCGGGGTGCGCAGGAACCGTACGATCCGCAGCTTGATCACGAAGTCGTCGATCAGCTCCTGGGCCCGCGTCTCGTCGATCAGGCCCTCCTCCAGATCCCGCTGCACGTAGACGTCCAGGAACGTGGAGGTGCGGCCCAGCGACATCGCGGCGCCGTTCTGCTCCTTCACCGCGGCCAGGAAGCCGAGGTAGAGCCACTGCACGGCCTCGTGGGCGGTGGCGGCGGGGCGGGAGACGTCGCAGCCGTACGAGGCCGCCATCTCCGCCAGTTCCCCCAACGCCCGTATCTGCTCGGCCAGTTCCTCACGATCGCGGATGACATCCGGGCTGGAGGGCCGCGCGTCCAGCAAGGCGCGCTCGGCCCGCTTGGACTCGATGAGCCAGTCGGTGCCGTACAGCGCGACCCGCCGGTAGTCGCCGATGATCCGGCCGCGGCCGTAGGCGTCCGGCAGGCCGGTGATGATCCCGGCCTTGCGGGCGGCGCGCATCTCGGGGGTGTACGCGTCGAAGACGCCGTCGTTGTGGGTCTTGCGGTAGGTGCCGAAGACGCGGGTGACGAAGGGGTCGGCCTGGTAGCCGTACGCCTTCAGACTGCTCTCGACCATGCGCAGCCCGCCGTTGGGCATGATCGCCCGCCGCAGCGGGGCATCCGTCTGCAGGCCGACGATCAGTTCGCGGTCGCGGTCGATGAAGCCCGGCCGGTGCGAGGTGATCGTCGACGGGTTACTCGGGTCGACGTCAAAGATTCCCTTGCGCCGCTCCTCGGGGAAGTGCGCGCTGACCTTGCGCCAGACCGTGAGGGTGCGCTCGGTCGGACCGACCAGGAACGCCGAGTCACCCTCGTACGGCGTGTAGTTGGCCTGGATGAAGTCGCGTACGTCGATGCGGTCGCGCCAGCGTGTCCCGGCGAAGCCTCGCCATGCCTCGGCCCTTCGGCTGCCAGCTGTCACCGTTGTGGTCATCGCCGGGTGTCCTCTCCCTGTTCGCATGCGTGCGTCTCTCACTGCCAATACTTGTCTTCCGCCGTGCTTGCGGGCAGTGCCGGACAGGGCCTGCGAACGGTGCCGTCCGTCCCCGGGCCATGGGGCCGTTCGGCCCACCAGCCCCGCCCTGACGGACTTCAGCCGATGGACAGATCGGGGCGGACGAGCGTCCCCGACCTCCCGTGCACGATCTCGTACGCCGCGTCGAGGGCACCGATCGCGGCCAGGCCGCCGGTGCGCTCGACGAACCGGGCTGCGGCCTCGGTCTTGGGTCCCATCGAGCCGTCGGGGAAGCCGCCACGGCGCAGGTCGCCGGGGGTGGCGTCGAGGACGGGGTGCTGGTGCTGGGTGCCGTAGTCGGTGTAGACGTTCGGTACGTCGGTGAGGATGAGCAGGAAGTCGGCCTTGAGTTCCTCGGCTAGCAGGGCGGCGGTGAGGTCCTTGTCGACGACCGCCTCGACGCCGGTCAGCGCACCGGTGTCGTGGTCGGCGGTGACGGGGACGCCTCCGCCGCCGGCGCAGATGACCAGCGCGCCGCAGGTGAGCAGGTCGTGGATGGTCTCGGTCTCCACGATCCCCTCGGGCGAGGGGGAGGCGACGACCTGGTGCCACCCGGTGGCGTCCTTGGCGATGTGCCAGCCGCGCCTTCGCGCCAGGGAGCGGGCGACGTCCCGGGGGTACACGGGGCCGACGCGCTTCGTGGGCCGCGCGAGGGCCGGATCGTCGGCCCGTACCAGGGTGTGGGTGACCAGTGCGGCGATCTTGCGGCCGGGCAGCGTGTCGTGCAGGGCGCGGACCAGCAGCGAGCCGATCAGGCCCTCGGTCTGGGCGCCGAGCAGGTCCAGCGGACAGGGGGTGGTCAGGACCGGGTCGGCCGCGCTCTCCATGGCGAGCAGGCCGATCTGCGGCTCGTTGCCATGGGTGATGACGACCTCGTGTTCGAGGGCGAGGCCGGCGACGGCGGTGGCCACCCGGTCGATGTTCGCCTGCTGTACGGCCGCGTCGGGGCGATCACCCCGGCGCAGCAGGGCGTTGCCGCCGAGGGCGATGACGATGCGCACGGTTCAGTCCTCCAGGGTGGCGACCAGCACAGCCTTGATGGTGTGCAACCGGTTCTCCGCCTGGTCGAAGACGGTGTAGGTGGGCGGGGGCAAGACCTCATTGGTGACCTCCGGCCCGTCGAGGCCGTGCGTATCGAGCAGTTCCTGGTCCAGGCGGGTGCGGTGGTCGCGAGGCGCCGGCAGGAGCACCTTGGGAACCGGTTCAGGCATGCGGTACGACGGCGACGGGGCAGCCGACATGGTGCAGCGCCGCGTGCGTCACGGGGCCGATGTGCGTACCAAGGTGACCGTCGCGTGTGCGGCGCCCCACGACGACGAGGGAGGCTCCGGACGACGCGCGCACCAGTGCGGTGGCCGCCCTGCCTTCGGAGACGGTCTCGGTCACGGAGATCCCGGGGAACTTCTCGCACCACGGTCGCAGCGTCGCGACGACGGCGCGTTCCTGCGCCGCGAGAAACTCCGGCCCGGACCCTGTGACCGCGTGAAGGTCGGCGCCGTCGGCCGACGGAACGCTAAAGGCGTGGATCACGTGCAGTGCGGTGCCGTAGCGGCGGGCGGCCTCGAAGGCGAACTCGATCAGCTCGTCGCAGGGGCGCCGGGTGTCCAGCCCGAGAACGACGTCGCGGTACGGGGTCTCGGGGATCTCCTCCGGCGAGACACCGTCGGGTGCCGGAAGGTGTTCGTCGGCGGAGGTCTCGCCCGCGCGGACGAGCACCACGGGGCGCGGCGACCTGGCGACGACCCGCTGGGACACCGAGCCGACCAGGAAGCCCGCCACACCGCTGAGCCCGCGGGAGCCGAGCACCATCAGCTCCGCCTCCTCGGCCGCCGCGAGCAGGGCGTCGACCGCGGAGTCGGCCACCAGCTGGTCGACGATCTGCAGTCCGGGGTGCGCGGCGCGGACGCTGCCGACCGCTTGGTCCAGGGTCTGCTGGGCCCACTCGTGCTCACTCGTGCCCAGCGGTACGGAGGCGGCCGGGCGGGGATGCCACTTCCACGCGTGCACCAGCCTCAACGAGGCTCCGCGCCGCAGGGCTTCCCGGGCCGCCCAGTGCGCGGCCGCGAGACTCTCGGTGGAACCGTCGACTCCCGCGGTGACGTGCTGAAGCATGCTGCTGCCTCCTCCGTCCGAGCCTGTTGTGCATTTCTGATTCGAGCGTCGTGCACGAACGGTCTTGTACGCAGGGGCCGTACAGGCCCTTCACTGGGCCCGTTCGGCCCCACTCCTTCTGTGGCTCAGTGCCGGACCAGGGGCCGAACGGGTCGACGGGACGCCTCGGTCGTCCGCGTGGCCGTCGGCCGGCGCCGGATGCGGCGCCGCTGTGCCCGTAGCACCAGCGCGTCGAGCGCGGCGCTGAGCACGAAGGTGACCGCCATAGAGATCACCAGGAGGACGGCGAACAGCCTCCAGAACTCCGGGGTCAGTGACGTACCCACGATGAGCACCCCCCTTCCAGCGGGTTGTCTCTCGTCTTCATCGAACCGCCAGGCCCGTTCCGGCGCAGGGGGCCCAAGGGCCCTCACGGGGTACCGGGCGGCCCGGCCACGGGGCCGGATGGCCCATGGCCCAGGAGGGGGCACGGGCACACGCTGGACATGGCAGGTTCGTACGCCCTGATCGGAGGCACGTCATGAACGCTCCCGCCACGGCCGGCAT
The DNA here is from genome assembly GCF_011045025.1 of Streptomyces ureilyticus. Lineage (GTDB taxonomy): Bacteria > Actinomycetota > Actinomycetes > Streptomycetales > Streptomycetaceae > Streptomyces > Streptomyces ureilyticus. The sequence goes on along the minus strand of NZ_JAAKZX010000003.1, from coordinate 69,073 downwards.
GCTGCAGGCGCTGCCCGCCGAGCACCGCCACCGGCTGATGCGCTTCGCCCGGGAGGTGTCCTTCCCCCAGGGCACCCGCCTCTTCAACGAGGGAGGCCGCGCCGACCGGTTCTGGATCATCCGTACCGGCACCGTCGCCCTCGACATGCACGTGCCCGGCCGCCAGGCGGCCGTCATCGAGACCCTCGGCCACAACGAACTCATCGGCTGGTCCTGGCTGTTCGCCCCGCCCGCCTGGCACCTGGGCGCCGAGGCGACCAGCCCGGTGCGCGCCTACGAGTTCGACGCCACCGCGATCCGCTCAATGTGCAAGGACGACCCCGCGCTCGGCGCGAGCGTCGCCCAGTGGGTGGGCGACGTCCTCGCCCACCGCCTGCGCTCGGCCCGCACCCGACTGCTGGACCTGTACGCCCCCTACGGCAGCGGCAGCCTCCTGTGACCGCGCCGACGAACCGAAGCGGCATTGACCAAGGAGGCATCATGCACGGCAGCCCGCACATCGTGAGCGACGTCATGACCCACACGGTCACCGCCATCGGCCGCGAGGCCACCTTCAAGGAGATCGTGCAGATGATGCAGGACTGGAAGGTCAGCGCCCTGCCCGTCCTGGAGGGCGAAGGCCGCGTCGTCGGGGTCGTCTCCGAGGCCGACCTGCTGCCCAAGGAGGAGTTCCGCGACAGCGACCCCGACCGGGCCACCCAGCTGCGCCGCCTGTCCGACTTGGCGAAAGCCGGCGCGGTCACCGCCGGGGAGCTGATGACCTCTCCCGTCCTCACCGTCCAAGCCGACGCGACGCTCGCGCAGGCCGCGCGGATCATGGCTCACGCCAAGGTCAAACGGCTGCCCGTCGTCGACGACGTGGGCATGCTGCAGGGCATCGTCAGCCGCGCCGACCTGCTCAAGGTGTTCCTCCGCGACGACGAGGACATCGCGAAGGAGGTCCGCCGCGAGGTGGTCTCCCATCTCTTCCCCGCGTCGACGTCAGCCGCACGCGTGGCGGTGCGGGACGGGGTCGTGACGCTCAGCGGCCGCATCCGGGACACGTCCCTGGTGCCCGTGGCCGCACGCCTGATCCGGGCCGTCGAGGGCGTCGTGAACGTGGAGTTCGACCTCGCCGAGCACGGCGGTTCCTAGGGACGGACAGTTGTCGTCACGGACTGCCTGTCAGTCCGTCACTCAGCGGGGAACGAGAGGTCGACGTGACCGAGGAACGCCCCGTCACGGAACAGAGCCCGAATCCGAAGCAAGTGCGGGCCGCCGTCCTCGCCGCCCACCGCGAACGGCCCGGGTCAGGTGATCCCGCGAAATGAAGTCAGGCCATTCGGAACCGGATAGGGCCGTACGGCCCCTCCTGCGGCCACTGGCCTGGGCACCACGCTGGCATCTGCTCACGACAAGCCCCGCCGCCCCGTCGGCGTGGGGCGGGGAGGAGTTCCCGATGCGCTCTGCGGTTCTCGCTGTCCCGACCCTGGAGGACCTGGTCTCCGCGGCCGTGGCCGCCCCCTCGATCCACAACACACAGCCCTGGCGGTTCCGGCTGGACCCGGACACCGTCACGCTGGAGATCCGTGCCGCGGCGGACCGCGGGCTGCGCCGCATCGATCCGACCGGGCGCGCCCTGCACCTCTCCGTGGGCTGCGCGGTGCTCAACCTCCGGGTGGCGGTGGCTCACTTCGGCAGGGAGCCGGTGACCCGGCTGCTGCCCCGGCCCGACGAGCCGGACCTGCTCGCGACCGTGCGGCTCGGCGGCACCACCGCCTCCTCCACACCACACCTGTACGACGCGCTGTGGCGTCGGCGCAGCAGCCGCTTCCCGTACTCCGAGCGGCCGCTGCCCACCGCCGTCCTGGCCGAGCTCGCCGAGGCCGCCCACGCCGAAGGTGCCCTGTTGAGTCGTCCCGGCCCGACCGAGTCGGACCGCCTGCTGCAACTCACCCGCGAGGCTGAGCATCGCAACACGGCCGACCCCGACCGGGCCGCGGAGAGCCGCCGCTGGGTGCACGAACCGAACGACGCGGCCCTCGGTATGCCGCCCGCGACGCTGGGACCGCAGGACTTCCTGGACCGGATCCCCATGCGGGACTTCGGCGCCCACCGGCACCCGGCCGTGCTGGCCGCCCGCCCCTTCGAGACGCGGCCGACCCTCATGGTGCTTTCCACAGGGCACGACCGGCGGGCCGACTGGCTGCGCGCCGGCCAGGCACTCGAACGGGTCCTGCTGGTGGCCACCGCGCATGGCGTACGGGCATCCCTGCTGTACCAGGCACTGGAGTGGCCCGACCTGCGCGACCAACTCGGACAGGCCCCTGGCGACCGGCGCGTTCACGCCCAAATGGTGCTCCGCCTCGGATACGGGCCGAAGGGACCGCCTTCCCCGCGCAGGACAGCGGAACAGGCACTGGCCGAGGAACCACCGTCAGCCGCACGCTGAGCGCCGGAAGCGGTGCTTGTGTGACCCCCGTCATGGTGGCCCGCAGTGAGCACGCCGAGTCGGGAGGCCGAGGATGCGCCGCCACCGTGCGGGGGTCCGCGGAGGTCAGTACGGTGCTGCCCTGGCGTTCGACCCTGAGCGTCGTGTCTCCGTCAGGTCATCGAGCGGTGGAGGCAGCGTGGCCGGCAAGAACGCGGCGACACCGCAGCGCAAGACGTACGAGCGGGAACTGCTGTGCCTGCAGACGGAGTTGGTAAAGCTGCGGGAGTGGGTGCGCGCCGGGGGTGCCCGGCTGGTCGTCGTCTTCGAGGGCCGGGACGCGGCGGGCAAGGGCGGCACCATCAAGCGGTACGTCGAGCATCTGCCGGCCGCCGGGGAGATCGTGCTGTTCGACCGCTCCTGGTACAACCGGGCCGGGGTCGAGCACGTGATGGACTTCTGCACGAAGGAGGAGTACCAGCTCTTCCTGCGCCAGTGCCCGATCTTCGAGCGGATGCTGGTGGAGGACGGGATCCTACTGCGCAAGTACTGGTTCTCGGTGAGCGACACCGAGCAGCAGGAGCGCTTCCGGCGCCGGCTCGAGGATCCGCTGCGGCGCTGGAAGCTGTCGCCGATGGATCTGGAGTCGATCACCCGCTGGGAGGCGTACTCCCGGGCCAAGGACGAGATGCTGGTGCACACCGACATCTCCGAGGCACCCTGGCACGTCGTCGAGAGCGACGACAAGCGCCGGGCCCGGCTGAACATGATCGCCCACCTGCTCGACTCCGTGCCCTATCACGAGGTGCCGCCGCCGGTGCTCGAGCTGCCGGAGCGGCCTGCGTCGACCGGTTACGAGCGCCCGCCGCGCGATCTGCAGACCTACGTCCCCGACCACGCGGCGAATCTCTGAGCCGATCCTCGTATCAACTCCGCTGCGGTACGACCGCGACCGGGCAGTCGGAGTGGTGCAGCACCGTGTGGGCGACACGCCCGAGCTGGAGTCCGAAGGTCTGCTTCTGCCGCCTGGCCCCGACGACCATCAGATCGGCGGTGGCCGACGCATCGAGCAGCACCTTACGAGCGGGCCCCTCGGCAGTGCGCCGACGCACCTCCACGGACGGGTGCTCGGCGGCCACGTCGTTCAGCGCGGCCTCCAGCGTCTCGGCGGCCCGCTGTTCGTGCAGGTGGGCGGGCTCACCCGCGAGGAGGGGGTGGTCGGTGGTCTCGTGCGCGGGGCACCGCCAGGCCCGTACGGCCTCCAGCACGGCACCCCGCCGCTCCGCCTCCTCGAAGGCGAAACGCACGGCAGCAGAACCGTGCGCCTCCTCGCCGACACCGAGCAGGATCCGGCCGTGGGTCACGGGCTGTGCCTGCTTGTCGTGGCGGCCGCGCAGCACGATCACCGGGCAGGTGGCGTAGGCGGCCACGCTCAGGCTGACGGAACCGAGCAGCAGCTCGGCGATGCCGCCGCGCCCCCGGCTGCCCAGGACCAGTGCGGACGCGTGTCGTCCATCCCGCACCAGCGCGTACTCCGGCTCCTCCGCCAGTACCTCGGTGGACACCTTCAGGTCCGGTCGCCGGGTGCGCGCCCGCCGGGCGGCGCCGTCGACGATGCCGTTGGCCGGCACCAGCTCGGACGGTTTGCCGAGGTCCTCGGCCAGCGCGGCGCCTTCGTACCGCTGCCACAGCGAGGCGTGCACCAGCCGCAGCGGCACCTGGCGCAGGGCGGCCTCGTCCGCCGCCCAGTCAACGGCCCGCAGGCTCGGCTCGGAGCCGTCCACGCCCACGACCAGAGGGAGTTCCGTGGTGCCTCGGTGTACCTCGTTCATGGTGGCTTCTCCTCGAGAGCCTCGGGTGCGTCAGTCGTGCGCAACGACAGCGACGGGGGCGGTGGCATGGTGCAACACGGCGTGCGTGACCGGGCCGATGTGCGCGCCGAGCGGGCTGCGGCGGATCCGCCGGCCCACGACAACCAGGGATGCCTCCCGGGAGGCGTCGACCAGCTGGATGGCGGGATTGCCGGCGCGGGACTCCTCGACGACCTTGACGGCCGGGTACTTCTCCTTCCAGCGGTGCAGCACCTCGGCCAGTGCGACAGCGTCCTGCTTGCCCAGCACGGCGTTGAGCTCGGGGTCGGCGGGCAGTCCGTACGCGAAGTACGGAGGCAGGTTCCAGGCGTGGACAACCCGCAGGGGTGTGACACGGCGGGCGGCCGCCTCGAAGGCGAAGGCGAGGAGCGTGTCGTCGGGGCTGTCGGTGTCGAGCCCGAGGACGACGGGCCCGGACGGGTCCCCGGCGAACAGGGTTGCGGCCGGATCCATCGCATGCCCGTCCGCGGCCTGCTCCCCGGCCCGCACGAGAACCACCGGCTGCTCGACCTGCGCCACGACGGCCTGGCCCACGGAGCCGACGAGGAATCCGCCGATGCTGCTCATCCCGCGGGAGCCGAGGACCAGCAGCTCAGCGTCCTTCGCCGCCCGAGTCAGCACCTCGGCGGGCCGGCCGGGGACCTGGTCCGCGGTCACGTCCAGCCCGGGGTGACGCAGACGGAGCTCTTCGGTCGCCTCGCGCGGGATCTCCCCCCAGCCTTCGGACTCCGTCTCGGCACCGAGGAGCGACGCCAGAGCTATGGGCTCGGGGACCGCCTCCCAGACGTGGACCAGCTTGAGCGGAAGGAAGCGCCGCTTCGCCTCGCGGGCCGCCCACTCGGCGGCGGCACGGCTCTCGGCCGAGCCATCGAGACCTACGACAACACTGTGAACCATGGCTTCTGCCTCCTCAACGGGGATGTGATTCCAGCGTGGTGGTGCGGGGGTCGGTGGTGTAGGGGCCGCAGGTCCCCGACCGGGGCCGGTGGGCCCTGTAGGCCGGCAGGTGCGGGGTGGGGCAACGGCCCCCTTCTCAAGGCCCGTTGGGCAGCCGGGACTCGATCAGTCTCCCCGGACCGGCCGACGGTGCCCGTTGTGCCCTGCCTCGCCGTTGGGGTGCGGGCCGCTGAGGCGGAGTCAGTCCGCCTGCTCGGTCCCGACACTGAAGGTCATCGGTCACGGCCCGGGGCGGGACGAGTCACGGGGAACGCGGACGCACGCGGCGTGCGGTGACCGTCCGGGCCGTACCCGAACCGGATCAGCAACTGCGGGCAGCACCGACGCCCCGAACCGCCCGTCGCCGCCCGCAGGTCCGGCCACTCCATCGCCTGGTGCAGCATCGAGGTGCGCACCCCGTGCACGGTCGCTGTGAGCAGCACGTGCTCCAGGGCCTGGCCCGCCCGCAGCCAGTCCTCCCTCCCGTCGCGCAAAGTCCACAGCAGGGCCACCTGGGCATGGCGTTCGAAGCGCAGGACGGGCAGGTGCGGCGCGGGCAGCGAGCCGGTGAAGTCCCGCATCGGCATCCGCCCGGACGCATCCCGGGAGCCCAGGGCGGTCAGGGGAATGCCGTAGGGGGTGTCGGCCCGCGGGAGAGTGACCCAGGTGCGCGCCTCGGCGGTGCGGGCCGGCTGGCTGGCGTTGCGGGCCTCGGCCGCCTGGGTCAGGCGCAGCAGGCGTCTGGTCCCCATGATGTCGGGGACATCCAGGTGCGCGCCCTCGACCCGGGCGGCGCTGATCATCTCCGTCACGACCGGGTCCGGCACCGGGCGGCCGGTGAAGGGCATCCGGCTCGTGTGACGCCGCTCGACCGCCTCATACAGGTCGCGGAAGGACGGCGGCCCGTCGGCGGCGGGCACAGCCGTCAGTTGCATGGTGGCCAGCAGGTCGGGGTCGTCCGGGGCGGGCAGCAGTCGTACGACGGGATTCCAGCCCAGATGCGCCGCGGTCACGCGGAGGTTGAAGACGGCCGCGCCCACCGACAGGTGCTGGGCCCGCAGGTCCGGATCGATCATCGGCAGTGGCCGCCTACGGTCGGCGCGGACCTCGATCGACCGGCTGTCCGGGTCCAGGCCGAACCGCCAGGGCTGCGTGTTGTGGATCGACGGCGCGGCCACCGCCGCGGCCATCAGGGCCTGAACGGCCGTAGCGTCGATTTCCCGAGTCTGCATGACGCTCCTCCGCACGGTTCACCCCCGTACCGCCAACCCTCGGCCACCATCCCGCTCCGGAGGAGGGTTGACCGGCCCGTCATCGCGGGCCATGTGGCCTCATATGGCCCGCGGGACGACACGGATCGAGCCCGACGACGAGAGATACGTCCGCAAGGAGCCAAGAGCAGCCCTGGCACGCTGGGACCGGCCGTCGGGGATACCTCCAGGCGCGTCGTATCGGTGCCGATCCGGAGGAATGCCTGTCGTATGGAAGGTGGAAGTCCCTTTCATGCGTAGGCCCGGAGGATGTCATGTCGTTCACCGACGAAGAGATCGCCTACATGCGGTCGCAGCCGCTCGCCCGTGTCGCGACGCTGTCTCCCGACGGCCGGCAGCCCGATGTGGTCCCGCTCGCCTTCGAGTACGACGACACGTACTTCTGGGTCGGCGGGACCGGCTCGGCGGTCGCCGGAACCCGCAAGTTCCGCAACGTACGGGCAGGCCACCGCGAGGTGGCCCTCGTCATCGACGATCTGGTGTCCCTCGATCCGTTCATCGCACGGGGCGTACGTGTCTACGGACGCGCGGAAGAGCCGGTAGAGCGCGTGGGGATGGTCGGCCCGGGCCTCTATATGCGCATCACGCCGATGGTCTCCTGGAGCTGGAACATGGAGGGCCGCCCGGTGGGCAGGGAGTGGTACCCGTCGCGGCGGTCGGTCCACGAGGCCCCGCCTCGCGACTAGTTTCTGCCCGACGCAACAAGGGGCAGTCACATGCTCCGCCAGACAGGCCCCAGGCCGTATGCGAAGCCGTGCGCGGCCGGGGCGGCAGGTATCGCCAGGACGAGCGGGCGACGAGCGGACAGGGTTTCGTGGTCGGCGTGCGGTCGTAGCCGGGCTCGTCGGCTGGGGGCTCGGGTGATGTCCCTGCGCCGGGGCGACGGCCCGGCCGGTACCCAGCCGCACGGGCGGGAACGCGCCGCGCCGGCAGATCCGGCCCGCTCGTCCCCGCCGACCATCCCGATCATCAGGGCCGTACGCCACCGGGCAGCGGGCCACTCGGCCCTGCCGGCGCGGCCGCCTCGGCTGACACCGTGTCAACGGGCCGCACAAGGCCCCCCGTCCACCCCAGGGAGGTCCTCGCCATGCCCCGTACCGTGACCGTCGGACTGGACGGCTCGCCCGAAAGCCTGGCCGCAGCGGAGTGGGCCGCGCGCGAAGCGGAACTGCGGGGCCTCGCCCTGCACTTGGTGCACGCCTGGGACTGGCAGCCGTATGCCCAGCCGGTACCCGACGACGCGGCGCACCGGCACTGGGGCGAGCGAAGCGAGATGGGGGTCCCCCCGGCCGAAGTCCCCCAGCCTTCGGCCGGGGGTGCCCCCAGGGGGAGCGTCCTGCGCGAGGCGACCGAGCGGCTGCACGACCGGCACCCGGGTCTGGAGATCACATCGAAGCAGGTCCCGCAGCCGCCCGTGACCGCGCTGCTGGCGGCGGCCGGCGACGCCGACCCGCTGGTCATCGGCTCCCGGGGGCTGAGCGGCGTCACCGGATTCCTGGTCGGCTCGGTGGGGCTCGGCCTCGTTGCGCAGACCGAGCGGCCTGCCGTCCTCGTACGCTCCGGGGCACGCGCCGAGGACGAGCACCAGCCGGACGCCGACGGCCGCCCCTCGGCCGCCACGCCCTTCCGGGACGTCGTGCTGGGGCTCGATCACGAGCACCCCGACGACGCGGTCATCGCGTTCGCGTTCGAGGCCGCGGCCCGCCGCGCGGCGAGGCTGCGCGTGGTGCACGGCGCGAGCCTGCCGCCCTACTTTGCCTACGGGCTCGCCACTGATCCGGCGCTGGGCGGCGAACTGGCCCGCCAGGAGGAGAGCGCCGTCGAGGCGGTCCTAGCGCCGTGGCGCGAGAAGTTCCCCGGCGTGGAGGTCGTCGAACAGGCCGCAGTCGGGAATGCCGGCGGCCACCTGGTGGACGCCGCGGCCGACGCGTCCCTGGTCGTCGTCGGCCGACGCATCCGCCGCACCCCGCTCGGCCCCCGCATCGGGCCCGTCACCCACGCCGTACTGCATCACACCACGGCGCCGGTCGCGGTCGTCCCGCACCACTGACCGAGGAACCGGGTGATCGGACGAGCCGTCACCACGCACGGGGCCCTACAGGCCCCGGGCGTTTCGCCTCCCCGGTCCGCTCCGATCCGGCAGCGCAGCCCGTCCCCACCTGCGCACCCTGACCCGGCCAAGAGGCGAAAGGGACGGTCGGCCCGTGCCGTGACCCGAGTGGGCCCTGTACCGGAAGACTGTCCGGAGACAGGCTGACACCGACCGCCCGTACCGGATGGAGCCGCTCCTCGTAGGGCCGATGCCATGGTTGCCGTAGCCGCTTTGCTCTGTCTGCTGATTCTTGCCGGCGCGTTGTACGACACGGCCCGCCTGCTGACACCGGCCGAGAACCGGCGGCCGCCGCGGCGCCGGCTCCGAGACCGCCGCACCGCACTCGAGGCCGCCGAGCGGCGACTCGTGGGACAGCGGTTGCACGGCCGGATCGACCCGGCCACGTACCAGGCGAGGATGTGCTCCCTGGCCGACGGGCGGCACGCACCCCGAGCAGGACGTCAGGACTGACGCCGGGATACGTGGCAACCGCAAGCCCGGATTACCCGGCCTCGAGGACATCCCGGACGGGGCGGCGGGGCGTGGCGGGGCCCCGTGGGCCGTATCCGAGGCGCAGCACCATTTGCACGTGGCCCTTGCCCGCCACCGGGTCTCGGACCAGCGGCCACAGGTCGGAGGTCTCCAGCGGATGGGAGGTCAGTGACGTGGCCAGGTCGGCCAGGGTGGCCTCCAGCAGGACGCGTTCCAGCGCCTGGCCGGCGCGCAGCCAGTCGGCGGGGTGTCGCCGGGGGTGCTGAGCAGCGCCAGGTGCGGGGTGTGCTCGAAGGTGGTGGCGCCGCGGTCGGCCACTGGTCGGCGCCCGGCGAAGTCCCGTTGCGGAGCCTTGCCGTCGCGGCGGCGCGGACCGAAGGCGTACTCGGGGACGCCGAAGCCGTGCGCGATCCGCGCGAACGCGGTCCCGATCTTCCCGGTGCCCACCACCCCCGCGGTCCGCCCGTGCAGGTCGCGGCCGATCAGCCCGTCGAGCCGGAAGTCGAACTCGCGGGTGCGGTGCGCGGCCCGCACGACCCGCCGGTCGACGGCGAGCGCAAGCGCCCAGGCGAACTCGGCCACCGAGTACGGCGAGTAGAACGACACCCGCGCCACCGTCAGCCCCAACTCCTCGGCGGCCGTCAGGTCGATGTTGTTGTAGCCGGTGGCCCGCTGGGCGATCATTCTCGTGCCGCCCTTGGCCAGCGCGCGCAGCACGTCCGCGTCCAGGGTGTCGTTGACGCCGCTGAGCACCACCTCATGCCCCGCGGCGATGGGGGCGGTGTCCCGGTTCAAGAACAGCCCCAGACAGCGCAGTTCATGCGCGGCGCCGAACTCCCGGTCGAACGCATCCCGCAGCAGCGGCTGTTCGTCCGCGAGGACGCCATACGCGACGATCTCCATGTGCTCTCCTCCCACAGGGACTTGCTGGCAGCATGCCGAAGAGCCACCCGGAAGGCTGCCCCGGCACCGGAGGACGGACGCGTTGCCGCAGTAAGGAGGCCACGATCGTGGCCGCGGCGCTCACCCTGCTCGCTGAGCAGGGCTACACCCGGATGTCCCTGGGCCAGTGGCCCAGGCCGCCGGGGTCAGCAAGGCCACCATCCACCTCCGCTTCAAGACCAAGATGCTGACCATTGGTTGTGCGTCGTGTACCCATCAGGGCCGTTCAGGCGACGTTTCGGACCGGGCCGTTCGCGCTCAGGTCCGACTCACGGCGTTAGGTCCACCCCGTACAGCGTGTGGCCACCGACGAGCTCGCGCCCGGTCACCAGCTCCGGACGGATGCGGACGAAGACCTCTTCGGGTGAGGGCACCCAGGAGATCGGGCCAACCCGGGCCAGCCGTTTCTGCTCGCCGGGGTCGGTCACGACCGTGGCCCGGCCGGTGACGACGACGCTCCAGCCGGCGTTCCTCGCCGCGTCGACCTCGTCCGCCTCGAAAGCGACCACCGCCCCGTCTACCGCGCGGGCCAGCTCCGAGGCGGCCGAGGTGCGCAGCAGCACCGTGCCGTCGCCATCGAGACAGAAATTGACGGGCAGCACCGCGGGCAGGGCGTGTCGTGTGTGCACGATGCGGCCGACCGGCGCCTTCGCCAGCAGACGGAGGCACTCCTGCGGGTCGAGTTCACGGAATCCGTCGTTGGGGTACATGGCCAGTCCGTCTTTCGCCGGGTACCGCGATGTGCGGTTTCAGACCATCCTCGGCCGAAGGACAGCGCGGGGTGAGGGACCATCGGTCCTGGCCGTGCCGGAAAACAGCCCCAGTCCCACCGGGATCCGGCGGCGGACGGCAAGCGACCCGATACGCACCCACAGGTCACAGCGACTGTTCCTTGAGCCCACGTGCGGGTTCAGGGTTGTTGCCCGGCAGGTCCAGCCGGTCCGGCCGGTCCAGCCGGTCCAGCCGGTCCAGCCGCGGGGTCGATCGGCCCTTCCTCGTCTCGCCTCGCCCTGTTGTCTCAGACCATGTCCGACATCGACACCAGGTCCGTGCCTCACCACACAGACCGCACCACCGGTGAAGCAACCTACGTGGAGCTGCGCGGCGAGATCGACATCTTCACTGCGCCACCTCTCGCGGCCCGGCTGGAGGCTCTGACCGCCGGCCCGCACCCCGATCTGGTGCTGGACCTGCGCTCGATGGCCTTCATCGACTGCGCCGGTCTGGGGGCTTTGCCGGGCTCGGAACCGAGTCGTGGCCCGGCACGGCCGGTTGCGGCTGGTCACCGACAGCGTCCGCTTCCGGCGGATCCTTCGCGCCGTGGGCCTGGCAGGTGTCTTCGAGCTGCACCCCAGTATGGGCGCGCCCCTGGCCCGTACGCCCGGAACCGGCGATGTCCCCGCCCACGCGGGCTGATACCAGGGCCGGCGGTCCACTGCCCGGGCCGCTGTGCCGTCCTCGTCTGAGCGTGTGTATGGCGAGCGGCTGTCTCTGAGTCCGGGCGGACCGTGGTCAAGTCCGGTCGGACCGTAAAGCGGTGACCATCGGCCCAGTGACGGCGGTCGCGGCGTAGGAAACCGTGGGTGACGTGAGTCCGATCGACGGGCGAGGACGAGGAGCTGTGTGATGGCGAAGGCGTATCTGGTGGGCAGCGGCATCGCGGCGCTGTCCGCGGCCACGTTCCTGATCCGCGACGGCGGTTTCCAGGGTTCGGACATCCACCTCTTCGAAGGGCAGCGGAACATCGGCGGCAGCATGGACGCGGGCGGCACGGCGAACACCGGCTACACCATGCGTGGCGGGCGGATGTTCGAGGCCGAATACCGCTGCACGTACGACCTGCTGTCCGGCATCCCCACCCTCGACGACCCGTCGGTGTCGGTGACGCAGGAGATCCTGGCCGGGCACGAGGAGTTCGCCTGGGACGACATCGCACGCCTCGTCGACGGCGACGGGAAGATCGTCGACACGCGCTCGATGGGCTTCTCCGAACACGACCGCCTGGACCTGGTGCGCTGCCTGGCCGCTCCCGAGGGACACCTGGACGGCAGCCGCATCACGGACTGCTTCGGCGAGCACTTCTTCACCACGAACTTCTGGTACCTGTGGTGCACCACATTCGCCTTCCAGCCCTGGCACAGCGCCATCGAGTTCCGCCGCTACCTCAGGCGCTTCATCCACCTCCTCCCCGCGTTCGCCTCCCTGTCCGGCATCCACCGCACCCGCTACAACCAGTACGACTCCATCGTGCGGCCCCTGACCGCCTGGCTGCGCGAACGCGGCGTCACCGTCCACACCGGCTGCCACGTCACCGACCTCGGGCTCGCGCCGGGACGCCGGAGCACCACGGTCACCACCATCTACCTCTCCCGGTCCGGCCACGACGAGAAGATCGCCGTGTCACCCGAGGACCTGATCCTGGTCACCAACGGCTCCATGACGGACGCCTCCAGCCTCGGCTCGCACACCGCCGCGCCCCCGCCGGCTCCCCACCGCTCGGACGCCTGGCTGCTTTGGCACCGCCTGGCCAGGGGACGTGACGACTTCGGTAACCCGGACGCCTTCGACAAGCACGTCAAGGAGTCCCGCTTCGAGTCGTTCACCGTCAGCGCCAAGGACCCGGCCTTCCTCGACGCCCTGGAGAAGTTCAGCGGCCGCGAGACCGGCCGGGGCGGCCTGATGACCTTCACCGACTCCAACTGGCTGCTCACCCTCGTCGCCAACCGCCAGCCCGTCTACCGCGATCAGCCCGAGGGCGTCTCCGTCTGGTGGGGCTACGGCCTGCACCCCGGCCGAGCCGGCAACCACACCCCCAAGCCGATGACGATGTGCTCCGGCCGGGAGATCCTCGAAGAGGTCCTGCACCACCTGCCGTTCGACGAGCCGACAGCAGCCCGGGTCCTGCAGACCTCCACCGTCGTGCCCTGCCTGATGCCGTACGTCACCAGCCAGTTCCTGTCCCGCCGCCGCGACGACCGGCCCAAGGTCGTACCCGAGGGATCGGTCAACCTCGCCTTCATCGGCCAGTTCGCGGACGTGCCGGACGACGTCGTCTTCACCGTCGAGTACTCCGTACGCACCGCCTGGACAGCCGTGGCCCAACTCCTCGACCTCGACAAGCACCCGCCGGCGGTCTACAAGGGCCACCACGACCCCCACGTCCTGGCCGCCGCGCTGGAAACCATGCACCGCCGGTAACCGCGTGGGGCGATCGACCGACGTATTCGGGTGGCGTCGGGCCCTTAACGCCGCATGTGAGCGCCTCGAGCGCCTCCGCCGGACGGTCGGGGTAGCCGACGCGGCGGCAACTCGTCGCGCAGGTGCGGGAGCCGGTGCCAGGGTCGGTCGTGGCAACTGTCGCCTGCCACGCCGCCTCACCGTGCCCGCAGAGTGGCTTGGTAACCGAGGGCGGGAGTCGACGCCATGCCGCAGGCGGCTCTGGATGCGTCGGCCAAGCAACGGAACACCGCCCAGCGGATCTTCGGTCGGCTGACCTTCAGCAGCACGATCATCCAGCCCTCGAGCCGTCCGCTGCCGCCAGGGTCAGCGGGTGCGGGCCGCGTCCTCAGTGGTGAGAGGGATGCGCCAGCGCAGGCGGGTACCGCCTTCGGGGCGGTCGGCGACCTCGAACGTGCCGCCGAGCTTCTCCGCGCGGCGGCGCAGGTTGGTCAGGCCACTGCTTCGGGTGGGCCGGCCCAGACCGCGGCCGTTGTCGGTAACGTCCAGGAGCAGTTCGTCTCCGGCGTGGACGGCGACCCAGGCGGCGGTGGCGTGAGCATGGCGGGCCACGTTGGACAGGGCCTCACGCAGCACAGCGAGCAGGTGCGCGGCGGTTTCGTCGGGCAGGGCGGCGTCGACGGGGCCGTCGAACTCCACCGAGGGGGCGAAGCCGAGCCGGTTCTGTGCGGTGGAGGTCTCGTCGAGGACCTGGGAGCGGAGGCTGGCCGCCTTCTGGGTGGGCTGGTTGAGGTTGAAGATGGTGCCCCGCAACTCCCGGATGGTGGCGTCGAGTTCGCCGATGACCGTGTGGATCCGCGTTGCGGCGTCGGGGCGGGTGATGCGGGCGGTGATGCTCTGCAACGCGAGGCCGGCACCGAAGACCCTCTGGATCACCATGTCGTGCAGGTCGCCGGCGATACGGTCGCGCTCGGCCATCACCTCGCGGTCGGCGCGGGCGGCGGCCAACTCGGCCTGGGCGACCAGCTGGTGGGTGATGTCCCGGGCCACCGTCGAGAAGCCGATCAGGACCCCTTCCGCGTCACGCATCGGCGAGACGGTGACCGCCACGTCGAGGCCCGTGCCGTCGGTACGGCGCCAACGGCTCTGGTAGGAGTCGGCATGCCCTTCGGAACGGATCTGCTCCACCACTGCCTGGAAGACGTGGAAGGCCGCGTCGGGCATGAGCGTGTCGATGGTCTGGCCGACGATGTGCTGCTCGGTGTGGCCGAACAGCCGCTGGGCGCCGGGGTTCCAGGTCTGAATGAGGTGGCTGGGGTCGACCGAGATCATGGCGTCGTCGGAGGAGGCCACGATGGCTGCGAGCCTGGCTTCGGCGCGACGGGCGGCCTCCAGCTCGGTGTGCAGGGCTATCAGGCCGCGATTGGTGTCGTCCAGCTCCTGGCTCAGCTCGTCCACCAGCTGCGCGCGGCGCGCCAGTTCGGCCTGCTGGGCGGCCGCGTCGTCCGTGCCGTCGGCGGTCCGGAGGCCAGATACGTCCCCCATGTCTGACCGCCCTTCGGGTGGTGAAGAGAACCGGTTCATCATGCCATGGCGGTGACTTGGCGGACCACGAGCACGGTGGCGTCGTCGGTGGCCCGGCCGTACTCGCGGTGGAGCACGGCGGCGATGATCGCCGGATGGTGGTCCAGCAGGCCCGGGTGGTCCTCCAGGCTCCAGGCGGAGCGGATGCCGTCGGAGACCAGGATGAGGTTCGATCCTGGCTCCCACGGGCCGTGCTGAAGGCGGACGGCGGGAAGGGTCAGTTGGGTGCCGAGGGTGCCGGGGCGGTCCAGAAGGTGGACGGACCGGCCGCGGGTGAGGACCCGTCCGGTGATGTTGCCGACCGCCGCGTAGGCGAGTTCGCCCCGCCCGGGATCGATCAGGCTCGCGCCGAGGACGCCGCCGCGGGTGGCGCGCATCGCCTCGTGGGTGTGCCGGACGAGCCGGTCGAGGTCGGTGACGGCAGCGCCGTCGAACGTGGTGATCGCGGCCCGGGCCGCTGCGGCGGCTCCCGGACCGTGGCCCAGTCCGTCGACGACCAACGCGGCTGTCCGTGAGCCGGGCGCGACCGCCCAGGCGTCCCCGGACTCGCCGTCGCCGCCGAGGGGCACATTGACCCCGCCGAAGA
Source organism: Streptomyces ureilyticus (assembly GCF_011045025.1). GTDB lineage: Bacteria > Actinomycetota > Actinomycetes > Streptomycetales > Streptomycetaceae > Streptomyces > Streptomyces ureilyticus. Next base: position 53,712 of record NZ_JAAKZX010000003.1, on the reverse strand, counting down.
GCCACCCTGTGTGCCCGGCCGGTGCAGGGGCGCCAAGCCGGGCGTAGACGACGGTGCCACGGCGGGTGGCGTACCAGTCGAACTCGGCGGCGTTCCGCCTGACCACGCTCAGCCCCGCCTTCAGACCGCCCCCGCGGGACGAGGGCAGCGCGACGGGCGACGAGGCGAGCGCCGCGGCGGTCATCCCCGGGCCATGGTCGACGGACAGCAGCTCGATCCCGTCGCCGGCCTTCCGAGCCAATACGTACCCGCCTGGGTGGGCGTGCCGGAGCAGATTGGTGCCCAGCTCGGTGGCCACCAGCTCGGCCACGCCCGGGCGCACCGCGTGCTGTCCGGCGGCCATGCGGGCCACCGCACGGCGCAGGGCGCCGACGTCCTCCTCTGCCGCGACGGCATGGCGGCGGTGTTCGCTCTCGCTCAGGGCCGCCACACCCTTACCACCCTCACCGCTGCCATTTCACGATCACCACGGTCGTGCCCGACCCGGCGGCGGAAGTGAGGGTCATGTCGTCCACCAGCCGCCGCGCCCCCGGCAGGCCCAACCCCATGCTGCCCCGGGTGCTGAAGCCATCGGTCAGCGCCGCCTCGATGTCCTCGATGCCCGGACCGTCGTCGGCGAACGTGGCCCGCACACCCCGCCGACTCTGCCGGTACACCTGCTCGACGGTGACCCGGCCACGGTGGCCGGTTGCGTAGTTGAGGATGTTGCGGGCCAGCTCGCTGCCGGCCGTGATCAGCTTTGTCGCGTCCACCAGGTTGAGCCCCACCGCCTCGGCCTCGGTGCGCAGCACCTTGCGGACGCGGATCAGGTCGGACTCGTCGACGATGTCGAAAACGGACGGTTCCCTGTCCGTCACAGCACCAGCGGCGGTCACGGGCGATCCGTACCGGTATCGGCGCGTCGCAGCCGCTCCAGCAGGGCCAGGCCCTGTTCGGCGTTGAGCGCGGTGTCCAGATGCCCCATCGGCACGCCGAGTTCCACCAGGGTGATGGCGACCGCCGGCTGTATCCCCACCACGGCCGCCTGCGCCCCCAGCAGCCGGACCATTGCCACGATCCTCGCCAGTACCCGGGCGATGAACGAGTCGACCACGCTCAGCCGGCTGACATCGATGAGCATGCCCGACACACCGGTGCGCGCGACCTCCCGGGTGAGCTGCTCCTCGATCTGTATCACCGTGGTGTCGTCCAGGTCGCCCTGCAATGCGACCAGTAGCGTGTCACCGATCTTCATGACCGGAACCACGTCCTCGGTCACAGCGACTCCCCCGACGTCAGCGCCCGGGCAGCCGCCGCTACGGTCCCGGCCCGCTCGGCCAGCACCGCCAACGCCAGCTGCAACGCGTCCTGCAACGTGTTACGGGAGCGCAGGCGTCCCATGTCGATGCCCAGGTGCACCATGGACTGGGCCGTCTCGGGCCGCACCCCGCTCATGATGCTCACCGTCCCCATCAGGGCGGCCGCCTGCACCGTCTTCAGCAGATGCTGGGCGACCTGAGTGTCGATGGTGGGCACCCCGCTCATGTCCAGGATGGCCACCTCGGCCTGGGTCTGCGCGATCTTCTCCAGCAAGCCCTCGGTCAGCCGAGTGGCCCGCAGCGTGTCCAGGGTGCCGATGATCGGCAGGGCCAGCACCTTGTCCCACACCTGGATCACCGGCGTGGACAGCTCCAGGATCTCGTCGCGCTGCCGCAGCAGCCGCTGCTCGGTCTCCCGGCGCTCGGTGACGTCCCGGATCGCCGCCGCCACGAGCGTCCCCTCGGCGGTCTCCAGCGGACTCAGGCTGATCTCGACGGGGAACTCGGTGCCGTCCCGGCGCATCCCGAACAGCTCCAGCCCCGCCCCCATCGGCCGCAGCCGGGGATCGGCGAGGAAGCCGGAGCGGTGGCCGACGTGGCGGTCGCGGAACCGCGCGGGCACCAGCACCTCGATCTCCCGGCCCACCAACTCGGCACGTTCGAAGCCGAACAGCGTTTCCGCTTGCCGGTTGACCAGGACGATCCGTGCGTCCGATCCCACGATCACCATCGCGTCAGGGGCCGACTCCAGCAACCCATGGAACAACGACTCTGCCCGCGCGCTCTCCGTGACGTCCCGGAAGACCTTGACGAAGCCGCTCACCGCACCATGCTCGCCGCGCACCGGCGTCAGGGAGATGTGGGCCAGGAATCGCTCGCCGCCCTTGCGGACCCGCCAGCCCTGGAACTCCCGCCGCCCGTCCTGGCGGGCGGACTCCAGTTCCTGCTCCATCAACCCGGCGCCGCGGTCTTCCTCGGTGTGAAGCGCCGACACCGACTGCCCCACCATCTCGGGCTCCGTGTAGCCGGTCATCGCCTGGGCACTGCGGCTCCAGCGGACCACCTCACCGCCCGGCCCCAGCTTGACGACGGCATGGTCCGTGACCGCGTCCAGCATCGCCTCAAGATCACGCAGGCTCGCCGGCGGATCCTGGCTACCTCCCGGTGGCGTCGTCATGCCCGGCCCCGCCCTTCCGCATCATCAATCCCCAAGCCGGGCCGCCTGCCTGACGGCGCCCCTGATCCCCGGCGCGGCCGATGCTACCCGCCCCCGCTGCAACCGATCAGGAACCCGGCACACCGAACCGGTCAAAGGCCGCGCACCGACAGCCATGGCATCGGCACAGGCAAGGGCACCGGGCGCTGCCTCCGCACCGCACCTCCGGGACCGACAACACCCCGACCGCCTCGGCGCGCCGCTGTTGACCGCTCTGGAAGCGCAGCGAACCGACACGTTCACCGCACTCCAAACTCTCGACGCGCACTCATGCGCGAAGGTGTGCCGCCACCGGTGCGCGTGCAGCTCGACCAGCCCGGCAGCGAGCCCTCGCCGCTTGAGCATGATCTTGATGCCGTTGGGCGCCAGCCCTCGTACACCTCGCTCGGCCAGCCACAGATCCGGCAGATGAGCCGCCTTGTGCTTGGCCCGGGCCCGCAGGTAGCGGCTGACCGCCCGCGCGGTCTTCGGCCCGAAGCGTACGCGCCGGTCCTTGCTGCCCTTGCCGTGGAAGTGCACCGATTCGGTGGTCAGGTCAATGTCGTCGAGCATGAGGTTGCCGACCTCGGACAGTCGCGCCCCCGTGTTGCAGTACAGGCGGATGATCGCCTCATCTCGCAGCTGGACAAAGTCTTTTCCATTGCAGGTGCCGAGGATCTTCGTGGTCTCGTCGTCACGGATGACCGGGACCAGCTTCTGCGGCAGCTTCGGCTGCCTGACCCGCTCCATCGGCGACCGGTCGATCTCCCCCTCGTCGAGCATCAGCCACTTGAAGAACTGCTGCAGACCCTTGTGCTTGTTCAGCGCCGTCGACGCCGACCGCGTCTCGGTCATCCACGCCTGGAAGGCTTCGACATGCGCCCGGCTGACCTCGACCGGATCGTCGGCCGCCGCGTCCGCGTCCGGATCTGGCGAGTACTCCCCCAGGTACCGCGCCAACTGCGCGGCCGCCGGCAGATAGTTGTACCGGGTGGTCTCCGGATAGTTCCCCGACCGCAGCGAGCGGTCCCAGTCCCGCAGGAACCCCGACCAGGTCGTCGACAGCCCCGCAGTGATCTTGTTCAGGTCCAGCAGCGGCATCCTCGCAAACCTCCGAGTAAAGGCGCCTATGAGCGGCGTGCTCAACCTCGAAGATCGGAAACGACCCATACGAAAAGGGCCCTCACAGGCTCTCGCCTGCGAAGACCCTTCACACTGTCGGGACGACAGGATTTGAACCTGCGACCCCTTGACCCCCAGTCAAGTGCGCTACCAAGCTGCGCCACGTCCCGATGCCCGCTGTGACCTGGGGTTTCCCTGGTCGAACGTGCATGGAAACAATACCGCACTCGGACCGGTGGTCGCGCACTCCTTTTGCGCCGGGGAGACGCCACTTGACCTCAATCTTGCTTGAGGTTGCACGATCGTCGGCATGACCAAGACAGCGGAACGGCGATACACATACGAGGACCTTTCCGGGCTGCTGAGCCTGATGAGCGGCGACGAGAAGCACGGGCCCGCCGCCACATCCACCCTCGACGCGCTCTGGGTGCTCTACGACCGGGTCCTGCGAGTCACCCCGGGGCGGGTGGACGATCCGGAGCGGGACCGGTTCCTGCTTTCCAAGGGGCACGGGCCGATGGCGTACTACGCGGTGCTCGCCGCCAAGGGCTTCGTACCGGTGGAGTGGCTGCCGGCGTTCGGCTCGTACGACTCTCCGCTCGGCCACCACCCCGACCGGGTGCTGGTGCCAGGCGCCGAGATCGGCAGCGGTTCGCTCGGGCACGGGCTGCCGATCGCGGTCGGGACGGCGCTGGGGCTGCGGGCCCAGGGGTTGCACGAGCCAGCCGTGTGGGTGCTGGTCGGGGACGCGGAGCTGGACGAGGGCAGCAACCACGAGGCGATCGCGTACGCCGGGCCTGCCGGGCTCGACCGGCTGCACACCGTGGTGATCGACAACTCCTCCGCCAGCTATGCCCGGCCGGGCGGGATCGCCGCGCGGTTCGAGGCCGCGGGCTGGTCCGTCGAGAGCGTCGACGGGCGGGACCACGAGGCCCTGTACGCAGCGTTCACCGCGCCGCATCCCGGGCGGCCGCGGGTGGTCGTCGCGCAGGTCGAGCCCAAGTCCGCCTGAGATCCACATCCCTCAACCACGCACCGCCGCCCTGAGATCTCTCATCAACACCAGACCAGAAAGGCAGTTCCGAATCATGGACACCATGCGTGACCGCTTCGCGCCCGTAGTCTCGCGGCTGCTCGACGAGGATCCGCGCGTCGCGGTAGTTCTCGCCGAGATCGGTATGGCCGACTTCGAGGAGACCCGGACGCGGCATCCGGACCGGGTGATCAACGTCGGCATCCGTGAGCAGCTGCTGGTCGGAGCGGGCGCCGGCCTGGCGCTGACCGGGCTGCGGCCCGTGGTGCACACCTTCGCGAGCTTCCTGGTCGAGCGGCCCTTCGAGCAGGTCAAGCTGGATCTCGGGCATCAGGGCGTGGGGGCGGTGCTGGTCAGCGCCGCCGCCTCCTTCGACTGGCCCGCGGGCGGCTACACCCATATGGCACCCGGCGATGTGGCGCTGCTCGACACACTCGACGGCTGGACCGTCCACGTCCCTGGCCACCCGGACGAGGCGGAGACACTGCTGCGGCAGGCGGTCGCGGCGGGCGACGACAAGGTCTACGTACGCCTGTCGGTGCAGTCCAATGCGGAGGCCCTGCCGGTGGACGGGTCGCGATTCCTGACCGTTCGCGAGGGGCGCGCCGGTGTCGTCGTCGCCGTCGGGCCGATGCTCGACGGAGTGCTCGCGGCCACCGAGGGGCTCGATGTCACCGTGTTGTACGCGACGACCGTACGGCCCTTCGACGCGGCCACCCTGCGCCGCGCCACGGAAACAGCCGGCACCGATGCCGTCCTCGTGGAGCCGTACCTGGCGGGAACGTCGACCTCCGCCGCCAACGACGCCCTCGCGGACCTTCCGCACCGGGTACTCGCTCTCGGCGTCGGCCGCCGCGAGCTGCGCCGGTACGGGCAGATCGCTGAGCACGTGGCCGCGCACGGGCTGGGCGCGGGCTCCCTGCGGACGCGGATCGGAGAGTTCCTGAGGGCCGGAGCGGGCGCCCAGTCGTGATCCGTACCCACAGCACCCTCAGTCGGCCGCCGGAAGGCCCAACTCCGGGTAGGACTCAAGAAGTCGGGTCGGAGCGGCCTGGCGCCAGGAGTCCGCGAGGATGTCCCGCAGCTCGCCGTCGTCCTCCAGGGCGGCGAGCCGGACGCGCACCCAGGCGAAGCCCGCCTCATGGTCGGCGATCCAGAACTTCCCGGGCTCCGCCAGAACGAGTTCGTCCCGCTCCTCCTTCGGGCAGCGCACGGCGATGGACGTCTCGTCCTCGGGCAGTGTGGCGAACATCTTCCCCGCGACCCGGAACGTGGGCATGCTCCACGCGATCTTCTCGGTCGTGTCCGGCAGGGAGAGGGCAACACGGCGTACATCTTCTGCGTCCGGCATGGCTCGCACCGTAGCCAATCCCACTGACATTCACCTGCTCAGCCAAGTTCAAGCCAAGGCTGACGCCTCTGCCCGCTCTATTGATCTATCCAGGGCATCCAGCCGTATCCCTCCTCGGAACCCTCACAACGACCGGCAACCCGAGGAGTCAGGACTCTTACATGCCCGCACCGCATCTGGCCCTGCCACCCACGGACCGCGTCCTGTCGCCGCTCACCGGCTGGACGCGGGCGCACTGGGAGGCGCTCGCCGACCGGCAGTTGGAGGCGCTGGTTCCGTATGCGACGCCGGGCTTGGCGCAGTATCGGCTGCCCGGCAGAACCTCCTGGTCGGGTGTGGTGTCGGACGGCCTTGAAGGTTTCGCACGGTCATTTCTGCTGGCCTCTTTCCGGATCGCGGGAGCGCGCGGCGAGGTGGATCCCCGTCTCATAGAACGGTACGCGCGGGGTCTGACAACGGGCACGGACCGCGACAGCGGCGAAGCCTGGCCCGAACTCACCGACTGTTCCCAGCAGATGGCCGAGGCCGCCCTGATCGCCGTCGGACTGCACGAGACCCGCCCCTGGATCTGGGACCGCCTGGACGGTGATGTGCGGGAGCGAGTCGTGGACTGGCTGTGGGGTTTTGTGGGGCGCCGTACCTGGGACAACCACTGGCGGCTGTACCAGGTGGTGGCCGAGCAGTTCCTGGCCTCGGTCGGCGCGCCGTACCGGCAGGACGACATCGACGCCGGGCTCGACCGCATCGAGGACTGGTACATCGGGGACGGCTGGTACAGCGACGGCGAGGGGCGCGCCTTCGACTACTACAACGGCTGGGCCATGCACCTGTACCCGCTGCTGTGGGCGCGGATGACGGGCGGCGAGGGCGGTGGCCGTGGCCGCGTCTACCGCGACCGGCTCGCCCAGTTCCTCGCCGTCTACCCGCAGTTCTTCGGTGCGGACGGCGCACCGGTGCTCCAGGGGCGCTCCCTGACGTACCGTTTCGCCACCACGGCCCCGGTGTGGCTGGGCGCCCTCGCCGGCTGCACTCCGCTGGCGCCGGGGCTCACCCGCCGAATGGCCTCCGGCGCGGTGAGCCACTTCGTGGAGCGCGGGGTGCCCGATGAGCGGGGGCTGCTGCCGCTGGGCTGGTACGGCACGTTCCTGCCGATGACGCAGCCGTACTCGGGGCCCGCGTCACCGTACTGGGCGAGCAAAGGCTTCCTCGGGCTGCTGCTGCCCGCGGACCACCCGGTGTGGACGGAGCGTGAACTGCCGCTCCCCGTCGAGGAGTCGGACCAGTACACCGCGCTCCCGGCGCCCGGCTGGCTGCTGCACGGCACGAAGCACGACGGCCTCGTCCGCCTCGTCAACCACGGCAGCGACCACAACTCCCCCGACCGGCCTCCCGAAGACGACCCGCACTACGCGAAGTTCGGGTACTCCTCGGCCACCGCTCCCGAGTCGGGCGCGCATGCCTGGGAGCGCACGATGGACGGACACATCGCGCTGCTCGCACCGGACGGCACCGCCTCCCGCCGGCGCCTGATCCTTCCGCTGCACTGTTCCGGGCGTACGGCGGCGTCCCGCTACCAGGCTCAACTGCCGGGCAACGACACCGAGTTCCCGATCGAGACGACGAGTGTGCTGCGCGGTCCGTGGGAGATCCGCGTACACCGGGTACGGGCTCCGGCCGGTGTGGCGGTGCGGGAGGGCGGTTACGCGGTCGCCGCCGAGGACCGGCCCACGGCGGAGCGGGGTTCGGGCTGGGCGCTGGCGCGAACTGCGGACGGGCTGACCAGCGTGGTCGTCGCGCTGCACGGCTGGGACGAGGACGCGGGCATCGCACGCGAGGTGGATGCCAACGCCTTGGGCCCGCATTCGGCGACACCGTACGTGCGTTGTGCGGCCGGTCGTCCGGAAGGCCGCGGTGTGTACGTCACGCTGGTCGCGCTGACCCGGGACGCCATACATCCCCAGGCGCTGCGGGAGTCGGTGTCCTGCGCGGTGGAGGAGCACGAAGTCAGGATCACCTTCCCCGAAGGGGACACCGTTTCCGTGTGAAGGTCCCTAGGAGGCCACTTTCCGGATGAGGACCCTAGGAGGGCACTTTTCAGAGGGTCATCCCTGGAGACCGCCTAAGAAGACCTCTCATATGAAGGGCCCTCAGAACATGAAAGCCCCTCAGAACCCGCCGCTCTCCCGCAGCTCGATCCGCTCGACGAGTTCCGCCGCCATCGCCTTGATGGTGTCCAGGCCCGCCCGCCCCCAGGGCCTCGGCTCGATGTCCTCGACGCACACCGTGCCGAGCACAGTGCCTGTGTGGTCGATGAGCGGGGCGCCGAGATAGGAGCGGATGCCGATCTCGTCGACGACCGGATTCCCGGCGAACCGCGGATAGTCGCGGACGTCCTCCAGGGCCAGCGCCTTCCCCCGGACCACCACATGGGGGCAGAAGCCGTGGTCGCGGGCCATATGGCGACCGAACCGGTACTCCGTACCGTCCGCGGCGAGGATCACGGCGGACCGCCCACCGGAGTCCGCTCCCGTGCCCGCGCCATCAGGAGTATGGAGCCCTGCGAAGAACTGCCCGTTCTCGTCAATGAAGTTGACCATCGCGTACGGCACCGCGGCGATCTGGGCGAGCCGGTCCGCGAAGGCGTCGAAGGCCGGCTCGGCCCGCTCGCCCAGACCGAGCCGGCGCAGCCGCCGCGTCCGGGCGGGGGCGTCCTTGTCCTCGGGGGTGAGCAACAGCCGACCGGCCACGCGCGGCGGGTCGTACCTCATGTGCGGGCTCCGTAACTGGGGGCGCGGGTGGGCGCGTGGGCGATCAGGTGGCGGACGAGGGTCAGCAAGGTCTGCACCCCTGAGCTGGAGATCCGCGCGTCACAGCGCACGATGGGGATCTCCGGGTCGAGGTCGATGGCCGCCCGTACCTCCTCCGGGTCGTAGCGGTAGGCGCCGTCGAACTCGTTGACGGCGACGATGAACCCCAGGCCGCGCTGCTCGAAGAAGTCGACGGCGGCGAAGCATTCCTCCAGGCGGCGGGTGTCGGCGAGGATGACCGCGCCGAGTGCACCCTCACAGAGCTCGTCCCACATGAACCAGAACCGCTCCTGTCCAGGCGTACCGAAGAGGTACAGCACATGTTCCGGATCGAGCGTGATGCGCCCGAAGTCCATCGCGACGGTCGTCTCGACCTTGTTCTCGATACCGTCGAGATTGTCGGTCGAGGCGCTGACCGTGGTGAGCAACTCCTCCGTACTCAGCGGCGCGATCTCGCTCACCGCGCCGACAAAGGTGGTCTTGCCTACCCCGAACCCTCCCGCCACCAGGATCTTCAGTGCGGTGGGAAAGGGGTCAGAGCTGTCGTCGTAGTCCATCGAGCACTGCCTCCAGAAGAGACCTGTCAGTCGGGATGTGGTGGTAAGCCGGGGGCTTCGTCGACAACGCCCCGCAGTCGACGAGGTCGGCCAGCAGCACCTTGGTGACCGCCGCCGGCAGCTTCAGATGTGCGGCCACCTCGGCGACCGAGACGGGCACCCGGCACAGTTCGAGCGCCTGGTTGTGCTCGGGACCGAGGTAACCGAGCGGGGTGGCTCCGGTGGCCCGCATCTGCGACAGGAGATCGAGCGCGGTACTGGGCCGGGTGCGGCCGTTGCTGACGGTGTAGGGGCGTACGAGGCGTCCGGCCGCGTCATCGAGCCAGGGCCCGTCCCCGGCCGCGGTCACGTTCAAGGCCTCATCGCCGAGGGCTCGGCGGTGGACTGCCTGGGCGCGGTCATCAGATACGGGCGGACGCTCTTGACCAGCATCGCCATCTCGTATCCGAGCACGGCCGCGTCGGCCTCGCGTCCGGCGAGCACGGCGAGACAGGTACCGGAGCCCGCGGTGGACACGAACAGCAGGGTGGAGTCGAGTTCGACGACGACCTGGCGTACGTCACCGCCGTCGCCGAAGCGGACGCCCGCGCTGCGTCCCAGGGAGTACAGCCCGGAGGCGAGGGCCGCCATGTGGTCGGCGCTGTCGGGGTCGAGGCCATGGACCGACTTCACCAACCCGTCGCAGGAGAGCAGCACCGCGCTTCTGGTGTGCGGGACGCGCTGCACCAGGCCGCTCATCAGCCAGTCGAGATCGGATACATGGGCGGTCGGCACATCGCTCGCCATGGGGGATCGACTCCTTGAAGTACGTACGTCGGTGGGAGCGGAGGTGTGGGTGGACGGAGAAGTGTGGGTGGGGGTGGCGTTGATCATCCGGCTGATGTGCTCCCGTCGTGCCGGGCGGTGAAGTCCGTGAAGTCAGTGATGTCGCTGAAGTCATAAGAGGGCGCGGGCGCCGGCTCGCGCGCGGAGTGCGCCTCGGGTGATGCGTGCGCGTCTTTGCGCGCCGCGTCCCGCTGCTGGGCCTCGGCGAGGCCGATGCCCCGCTGGAATGCCGCCATCAGTCCGGGGTCGTGTCCGACGAGGAAGTCGGACTCGGGACGGGGCAGGGGTCCCTCGCGCAACTCCGGAACGATGTGCTCCTGGGCGCGCCGTCTGGGCAGTTGGGGCTTGCCCATGGTGCCGCGCACCGCGCCGTTGCGCTGTGTCGACGAGGCGACCGCCTTCGCGATGTTCTCGATCACGACCTGCCGGTCGTCGGACCGGATGCCGGGCAGTGCCTCCGCCGGATTGGGCCGCGCCTCGGCACCACGCACGGGGAGCGGCGCCGAACGACCGCCGTTCACCACCGTCGTACCGGCCGACGCGTCATCACGCGGCTGCTGTGACTCCGCGGTGCTCTCGCCCCGGTGCCCATGCGCCGTCGTCTCCTGGCGAGCGGTCGCTTCCGGGCGAGCGGTCGTTTCCCTGCGCGCAGTCGCTTCCTGACGCCGCGCATGCGATACGTCGCCGGGGGCGCCCGGCGCGATCCCCTGCACCGGAACGGGCGTGCCCGCAACCGGGACCTCCGCCCCACGAGCCGCAACACCATCCGGAGCCGCCGTCCCCTGCCCAGGCTTCCCCTGCCCCGGCGTCCCGTGGCCCGGGGCACCCTGAACCGGAGTGCGGTGCACCGGAACCCCATCAGCCGACGTAACGGCTTCCGACACCACCGTCCGAGGCCGCCCTGCCCCCGAGCGTCCCGCGCCCGACTGCCCGGCCCCCGACTGTCCGGCCCTCGACTGCTCGGGTTCCGCGCCCAGGAGCTCCTGCGGCATGACGAGCACGGCCTGGATGCCGCCGTAGATATTGGTCTGCAGCCGGACCGCGATGCCGTGCCGGCGCGCGAGCTGCGAGACCACGAACAGCCCGATGCGTCCGTCCTGCAGCAGGCTCGCGACGTTCACCTGGTCCGGGTCGGCGAGCAGGGCGTTCATCTTGTGCTGTTCGGCCGGCGGCATACCGAGCCCGCGGTCCTCGACCTCGACGGCGAGCCCCGAAGTGACGAGGTTGGCGCGCAGCAGGACCTGGGTCTGCGGGGCCGAGAACAGCGTGGCGTTCTCCACGAGTTCGGCCAGCAGATGGATCACGTCGGCGACGGCGTGCCCGCGCACCGTGCCTTCGATCGGCGGCACGAGCTTGACCCGCGAGTACTGCTCGACCTCGGCGGTGGCGGAGCGCAGCACCTCGGTCATGGAGACCGGGTTGCTCCACTGACGGCGGGAGACGGCGCCGCCGAGCACGGCGAGGTTCTCGGCGTGGCGGCGGATGCGGGTGGCGAGGTGGTCGACGTGGAAGAGGCCCTTGAGCAGGTCCGGGTCCTCGATCTCGTTCTCCAGCTCGTCCAGGATCGAGATCTCGCGCTGCACGAGGGACTGAAGCCGCCGGGCAAGATTGACGAACACCTCGACCTTCTGCTCGCTTCCCGCCTGGCTGGACAGCTGGGACGCCTGGACGACCGCACTGACGGCGCCGTCGTGGGCGCGCGCGAGGTCGTCGGCGAGCAGGTCGAACTCGTCGGCGTCCGGGGCGGGTTCGCCGCGCTTCCGGCGCGCGGGCGGCCCCTCTCCGCGTCGCAACGCCTCGACAAGGCCGCGCAGTTCGGCCTGGTCACGGGCGCTGGCGGCGCGCAGCGTACCGACCCGCTCGCGTACGGACCTGGCGGCGCGGTTGGCGGCCACGGCGGCGATCACGATGCCCGCGAGGGCGACCGCGACGGCTCCGCCGAGGACGATCCACAGGGTGAGACTGGGCCTGGCCATGGTCGAGCGGATGGTGAACAGCACGGCGGCGCTGGCGCTGAGGGCCACCGCGATGGGTGGCAGAACCGCGAGACGCAGGAGCTGGGGCCGTATGTGGGTCTCGGGCAGCGAGGGGGCGGTACGGGCGACCGGTCGCCCGTGGCGCCCGCCCTCGCGGCGGTCAGCGCGTGCGGCCGGTGCGCGAAGGTGAGACATCGACGTCCTCGTACTGGATATGTCGGGGCCGTGGCGGCTCCCGCGGATCTGCGAGTCGGGCATGCGCCATCGCGGTGCCGTTCGCGCATGCCAAAAAACCGGCCCTGCGTCGCTCGGCGGCCACTCACAGTAGTCGCCAGCGCATCACACTCGGTGGGCAGTTGACAAAGTCCGGCGGGCATCGTCCCGCTCTGGTATGAGCGTTCGTACGACAGACCGATTAGCCCCTCGTACGCACATTCCCGTGCGCGATCGGATCGATCAGACCTGGTCAGAACCGGTCAGCACAAAGGGCGAGGGCCGAGGAGCAGTTTTGCCCCTCGGCCCTCGCCGACGTTCTGCGCTTACGTCCCGGTCACCCGGCCGGGACGGTCTCCGGCTCTCCGGTGTCCTCCGCGGAGTCACCCGGCGTATCGACGACCGTCTTTTTCAGGACAGGCCAGCCACCGGCCGGCGTGAGCGCCACGCCGCGCCACCAGGGCTCGGACGGCACGGTCTCGGCCGTGGGCTCGAAGGGCTCGCCGGGGCGGGGCAGCGCGATCCGCGCACCGGCCGCGTGGGCGGCGGTGATCGTGCCCTCGCCCGGCTCGGCCCACGGGTGCGCCGCCAGGTTGAAGGTCGCCCAGTGGATCGGCAGCATCACTCCGCTGGGCCGCCCGCCCTGGAGGTCGAGGTGGGCGCGCATGCCGTCCTCGGGCGTCATGTGGATGTCGGGCCAGAACTCGGAATAGGCACCGATCTGGATCATCGTGGCGTCGAAGGGACCGTGCTCGGCGCCGATGTCCTTGAATCCGGTGAAGTAACCGGTGTCACCGCTGTGATAGATCCGGTGCTCATCACCGGCGACAGCCCACGAGGCCCAGAGGGTGTGCTGGGTGTTGCGCAGGCCGCGCCCGCAGAAGTGGCGGGCGGGCGTGGCGGTCAGGGAGATACCGCCGAGCTTGGCCGTCTCGTTCCAGTCCAGCTCGCGTAGCCGGTCCGTGGAGACGCCCCAGTGCTCCAGGTGGGCGCCGACGCCGAGGGGCACCGCGAACACCGTGTCCGTATCGGCCAGGGCTTTGATCGTGGGCAGGTCGAGGTGGTCGTAGTGATCGTGCGAGATGACGACCACGTCGACCGGACCGAGCGCCGCCAGCGGCAGGGGCACGGGGTGCAGCCGCTTGGGCCCGGCGAAGGCGAACGGGGAGCAGCGCTCGCCCCAGACGGGGTCGAAGAGCACCCGGTGGCCGTCGATCTCGGCGAGCACGCTGGAGTGCCCCATCCACGTCAGCCGCAGTCCGTGGGCCGGGGGCCTGGCGAGGTCGGCGAGGGTCGTGGCGTGCACCGGCACCGTCCCCGCCGGGGCACGGCGCACCCGCTCTTCCTTGCGGAAGAAGGCCTTCGCGAACTCGCGCATGGCACCGTCGGGCCGGGGGGCACCCTCCGGATTCCGGAAGACGCCGTCCGCGTAGTTCGGCGATCTGCGGATGCGTTCCATGCGCTCACCACTCGGATCCGCGCCGAAGGCGGCGGGCCGCAGAGCACGGAGCCCGGAGCTCAGGGGACGGGAACCGGTCACGGCACCTCCAGGTGGAGTCGGTCTGACATCTCATTATGGTCGCCGCCTCTGACAGCGCCGGGTCGGGCGTATGACGGGGCGGTGTCCGCGCCGGACACGGCGCCGTCCACCACGTACGACGTGCGCTCGTACTGAAGATCCGTTCAGCACGTTGACAGCGCCGCAACTCAACCCCTGCGATACTGACTGTCCATTTAGTAACGGCAGGCCCCGACCGGCACCGGGACACTCTGGGCTCCCGGTCCCACGGCTGGTCAAACGTTTCGACTCCGTTCCCTGTTCCCTGCTTGCCCCCTGTTCCCGATTCCCCGTTCCACAGGAGACCCCATGACAGCTCCGGACAGCAGTCCCTTGATGACGCTCACCTGGACCGACCACGTCACCGGACGCCAGGGGCACCTGGTCGTGGACCGACTGGTGCGCGGAGTCTCCAGCGGCGGGCTGCGGATGCGGGCGGGCTGCACGCTGGACGAGGTCGCCGGCCTCGCGCGCGGCATGACCATGAAGGAGGCGCTGCACTACAACCCCCAGAGCCGCTACATCCCGCTGGGCGGCGCGAAGGGCGGCATCGACTGCGATCCCCAGGACCCCGAGGCGTACGGGGTGCTCGTGCGCTATCTGCGCGCCATGCGTCCGTACATCGAGAACTTCTGGACCACCGGGGAGGACCTGGGCCTCACTCAGGACCTCGTCGACCGGGCCGCGGCGGAGGCGGGCCTCGTGTCGTCGGTTCAGGCCGTGTATCCGCTGCTCGACGACGAGGCTGCGGCCCGGCGCCGGCTGGCGGACGCCTTCGCGGTCGAGGTGGACGGCATAGGGCTCGACGAGTTGGTCGGCGGCTGCGGGGTCGCCGAGTCGGTGCTCGCGGCGCTGGACCGGGCCGGGGTGGCGTACCCGGGGACGCGCGTCGCCGTGCAGGGTCTGGGGACCATGGGCGGGGCCACGGCCCGTTTCCTCGCGCGCGCGGGCCTCACCGTCGTGGCCGTCGCCGACGTGAAGGGAACGATCGCCAACCCGGCGGGACTCGACATCGACGCACTGCTCGCCGCCCGGGACGCGTACGGAACGGTCGACCGCTCGGCGCTGCGCCCCGCCGACCGCGAACTGCCGGACGACGACGCCTGGTTGTCCACCGAGGCCGAGGTGCTGGTGCCGGCAGCGGTCTCCTACACGATCGACACCGTCAACCAGGCCCGGATCACGGCCCGTTGGATCGTCGAGGCCGCGAACATGCCCGTACTGCCCGAGGCGGAGGAAATGCTCACCGCGCGCGGTGTCACCGTCCTGCCGGATGTCGTCGTCAACTCCGGGACCAACGCCTGGTGGTGGTGGACACTGTTCGGCGACATCGGTGCCGACGCGGACGAGGCGTTCGCGTACACGCGACGCTCCATGCGGGCGCTGGTCGACCAGACGCTGACGCGCGCGGAGGCCGACAGCACGACACCGCGGGCGGCCGCGCACGCGATCGTCGCGGACCGACTGCCGCTGATTTCCGAGCGGTTCGGCTGGTACCAGTGACATTCGGCTGGCATCGGCGACATCGGATGCCTGTCCGACCTCGTGTGTAGGGTTGCGGCGTGGCCAGGGTTCGGTTGAGCGTTCAGGAGCGGCGGGAGGAATTGCTGCGGGCCGCGGTCGAGCAGATCGAGGCGCGGGGCGTGGCGGCGGTACGGATCGCCGACGTGGCCGCCGCGCTCGGGGTGAGCAACGCGCTGGTGCTGTACCACTTCTCGACGAAGGAGAAGCTGGTCGCCGCCGCGTTCGCCTACGCGGCCGAGGGCGACCTTGCCCATCTGCGCAAGCTCCTCGCTCGCCGCACGACGGCGCTGCGCCGCCTCCGATCGGCCGTTCGCTGGTACGCCCCGACAGGCCAGGCCAAGGGCTGGCGCCTGTGGATCGAGGGCTGGTCAGCGGCCCTGCGCGACCCCGCGCTACGGGACGTCACGCGCGACCTCGACCGCCAGTGGAAGGCCGCGCTCGCCGAGGTCATCGCGGAGGGGGTGGCTGCCGACGAGTTCCACTGCCCGTCCCCCATGGACACGGCCCTGCGCCTCACCGCACTCCTGGACGGCCTGGCCGTCCAGGTGACGGCATACGACGGGGCGGTGTCCCGCACTCGGACACAGCAGTGGGCGGACGAGGCCTTGGCCCACGAACTGGGCCTTCAGGGGTGGTGAGTTCGGTTCCACGTACAGCGCGGGTTCGTTGTGGCTAGTCGCGCCCCGCGGCGGAGCCGCAAATGTCACAGCCCCGCGCCCCTTAGGTGCGTGGCCGCGACACAACGTGTCACCCCCATCCCGGTAGGCACCCCACCCGCCGAAGGCGCCCACCAGCCGGAGGTATGGGGGCCTGGGGGCGCAGCCCCCAGTTTCGGGAAGAGGCGGGGCTGAGGAAAAGGAACCCTCAAATAGCCGACCGCATGCGCGACTTGATGTCGTCCGGCGACAAACTCCCCTTCGCCACCACCCGATCCCCCGACGACTCCCCCCGAAGCCTCCGCCCAATCCACGGCACCAGATACTCCCGAGCCCAGTGAATGTCATCCCGCCGCACCTCAAGCGTGCCGCGAGGCGGCAACGGCGGCCACGGCTGCTCCGGATCCGCAGGCACCGACAGCCCAATAACCTGCCCGGCGCGCAGCGCAACCCGCGTGTGCCCCTCCGGCGACAGATGCAGCCGATCGCCGTCCCAGGCCCGCCGATCCTGAATGGTCTTCAGCGACCACAGATCGAGTACAGGACACCCGTACCGATCGGCAATCGCCCGCACATGCCCGTTGTACGTAGCGATCTTGCCCCGCAAGTGCTTGAGCACCGGCACTCCCCGGGTGTCGAAGCCGGTCGTCACCAGCACCGTGCCGACAGCCGACGCGAGTTCGGCAACGGCCCGCTCAAAGCGAGCAGCGACCTCGTCGGGATCGGTCCCCGGCCGAAGGATGTCGTTACCACCCGCGGAAAGGGAAACCAGGTCCGGCGCCAAGTCCATGGCCCGCGCAAGCTGGTCCTCGACGATCTGGTCGAGCAGCCTCCCCCGCACGGCAAGGTTCGTGTAGTCGAAGTCGCCCTCAGCGCACTGGTCGGCAAGCAGTACCGCGAACCGGTCGGCCCAGCCGACGAACGCCCCGTCGGGGCCGGGGTCGCCGACGCCTTCGGTGAAGCTGTCCCCCACCGCCACGTACGACCCGATCACTGATCTGTTGTCATTCTTCGAATCGTCTGCCACATCGACCCATGATTCACCTTTCGATGTGAGCTACGCGACCGTAGGAAAGGGTTGACGGACGGTGAGATAAGCCACGCGTAAAGTCCCGGTCAACTCGGAATACGGAGCGCCCACACCCGGAAGTCGGCGATCCGGAAATGGCTCCACACGGTCCGGAACGCGAAGTGCCCGCTCGTGTACGGCTCCTGGTCGGCGTAGTCGAAGACGAGCCGCCCGTTGTTCCACCACTGGACGGTTGAGCCGTGCGAGACGATCCGGACGCGGTGGGGCCGGTTCGCCACGAGCAGGGGCTCGGTGTAGTCGTGGATCAGCGGGCGGACACCTGCCTGGCCCACGTAACGGCGCAGCCGTGTGGTCGTGTTGTAGTTCGCGCCGTAGCCCGAGTAGTACGTCTTGAGGTAGTCGTACTCGTCGAGGGCGCCGCCGCGTTGGGTGGCGAAGAGGTCGTCCGGGGAGCGGACGTCGACGGCGTTCCAGAAGTTGTTGAGATCCGACACCCGGTCGTTGACTCCGCCCGCGGAGACCGGTGTGGCCGTGTACTCGATGACGTACGGCCCCGCGAGCTTCCGCTTGAACCAGACCGTGGCGCCGCTCGGCACATCGATCTCCATGATCCCACGGGACACGGTGACCCTGCCGCCGTCCTGCAACTCCGTTGCCCACTGCCCCAGTCCGTGCCGGAAGTCGTCGCGGGCGATGAGCCGTCCCCGGCGGTGGCGCGCCGACGCGCTCGCGGCATGTGCGCTCGCTGTGTGCGCGGGCGCGAGGGCCGCGAGGGCGGCACCGGCCGCCAGGGCTCCGAAGGCTCTGCGGGTCGTCATGAAGCGTCTCCTTGGCTGGCGTCAGGGCAGGCGGATAGAAAGCGCTTGCCCCGCAGATGCTGGCGGCAGCCCGCCACGTCTGTCGAGCCGTGAACAAGCCGAAGGCCGGACCCGGGGATCAGGGGTCCGGCCTTCGGCGCGAGAGGGAGACGCAAGCCGCCCGCGGCGGCCCTCAGGTGACGTCAGACAGAGACGCCGTGCGAGCGCAGGAACGCCATCGGGTCCACGTCCGAGCCGTAGTCCGGCGTGGTGCGGATCTCGAAGTGCAGGTGCGGGCCGGTGACGTTGCCGGTCGCTCCGGAAAGACCGATCTGCTGACCCGCGGTCACGGACTGCCCCTGCGAGACGGAAAGGGACGAAAGGTGGGCGTACTGGGCGTAGTGGCCGTCGCTGAGCTGGATGACGACCTGGTTGCCGTACGCGCCGCCCCAGCCGGCGGAGACGACGGTGCCCGCGCCCACGGCCTTGAGCGAAGTGCCGGTCGCGGCGGCGAAGTCGACACCGGTGTGGTAGCCGCTGGACCACATGCCACCCGACATCCGGTACGGGGTGCTGACGGTCGCACCGTCGACCGGCATGGTGAAGCCGCTCGAACTGCTGGGCGCCTCAGCGGCCTTGGCGGGCTCGGCCTCCTTCGCGGGTGCCTGGGAAGCCTTCTTCGCGGGCGTCTGGGGGGCCTTGGCCGCCTGGGGAGCCTTGGCCTCGTTGGCACCGGAAGGTGCTGCGGCCTTCTTGCCGATCGTCAGCTTCAGCCCCGGGTGGATGAGTCCCGGGTCACCGCCGACGACCTCGCGGTTGTCGGCGTAGAGCTTCTTCCAGCCACCGCTGACATCCTGTTCGTCGGCGATCCTCGAAAGGTAATCGCCTGCCTTTACTTCATACGTCCTGGTCGCGGCCTTCTTCTGCGCGGCGACCGGAGCGGACTCAACAGCCTTCTGGGAAACGGATTCGGCCTTGTCGGAAACGGACGCGGGCGCGCTCTGCGGAGTAGCCGCATGTGCGCCGGCCGCCCCCAGCAGTGGCAGTGCGAGCGCGGCGCCACCGGTTGAGGCAACGGCGATCGAGCGGGTGAAACGCGCGGACTTCGGGCGGCGGTGCTTACCCTTCGCGGGCATGGCGAATTCCTCTCCGGCGCCTGCGAGGTGAGCTGTCGGGTGCGAGCTGGAGATGCCCGGCCACGCATTCGCGCGGCTTTACCCCAAGCCGGTTCCGGAGACCGGAACAGGCGCTGTACCTGTGGGTCCCCCGCTCCTGCCGTGTACGGATCGGTGTGCGGATTCCAGGCGGCGGCAGGATTAGGCGTCCGCCCGGATTGGTCGTGAACGTAAGCGACTAAGACGCGCAGGTACAAGCTTTGGGTTGCCTATGTGCCCCATTCTCTTGATCCTTGACCGAAATAGCCGTCACGCTCCGTGAATCACCGGTCTTCTGCCTTCCTGAAATCCCCTGTAAACGCGCTTGAATTACGTGAACATGGCGACAGCGGACCGTCACGAATATGACGCTGCTCACGCATCACGGATTCAGGAGTACCCATTCCAGAGCGAGTTGGAATGAAGGCACTCCAATACGGACACAACTCTCAGATGCGACGCAGGCGGAAAACTGCCGCATCAAGGTCCCCGCGCAGACCGGTGCGCAATCCGTGATGCACCAACACGGCACCTCTGTACACTTCGCCCGTTTCGAGGCATTCGTACGTCTCTGCCGGATCGAGCCCCTGCAGTCGTACGGGCGACACGGGCTCGCCGTAGTGCTGAGCCTGGAGCCAGGCCAGAACGACGGCCTGGTCCTCATGGACGTACTGCACGGCACTCAGCCCGCCCTGCGGTGCCCGCAGCCGGTAGAGGTCGCCGCGGCTCACGACGGGCCGGATCTCCTTGTAGAGCGCCACCCAGTCCCGTGCCTCGGCGAGCTCCTCGTCACTCCACTCGGTCAGGTCGCCACCGACCCCGAGCACTCCGGCCATGGAGCTCACAAAGCGGAAGCGCAGCGAACTCACGCGCCCGTTGAGCTGCTTGTTGGGGCTGTCGGTGACCCAGGCAGCCATGGCCCGCGCCGGGTGGACCTGACTGAAACCGTGCTGGATGGCGAGCCGGTCGAGCGGATCGGTGTTGTCCGAGGTCCACACCTGGTCCGTACGCGCCATGACGCCGAGGTCGATCCGGCCGCCACCGCCGGAGCAGGACTCGAAGGCGACCCCCGGGTGCGCGGCCCGCAGCCGGTCCAACAGGCCGTACAGGGCGTGCACATGGTCCACCCACAGCCGCTGCGGATACGCCTCTCCGGGCCAGCCGGCGTCCGTGAAGCAGCGGTTGAAGTCCCACTTCACATAGTCGATCGGGGCACTGGAGAGCAGCCCGTGAAGCTGCTCCCACAGGTACTCCTGGACGTCTTCGCGCGCGACGTTCAGTACGAGCTGATTGCGGAGCTCTGTCTTCTTTCGTCCCGGTTGGTACTGAATCCATTCGGGATGCGCTCGATACAACTCGCTGTCCGCATTGACCATTTCCGGCTCGACCCAGATCCCGAACTGCATGCCCAGGGCGCGCACGTCGTCGGCGAGGGGCTTGAGCCCGGCCGGGAAGCGGTCGGGGTTGGGTGTCCAGTCCCCGAGCCCGGCCCGGTCGCTGGTGCGCTTTCCGAACCAGCCGTCGTCGACCACGAAGAGCTCCACGCCCATCGCCGCGGCCCGCCGGGCGAGCGTCCGCTGCTGTTCCTCGGAGATGTCGAACTCCGTGGCTTCCCAGGAGTTGTAGAGCACGGGCCGGTCCTGGTCCGCGTCCGGGATCACATACGCCCGCTGGTACGCGTGCCAGGCCCGACTCGCCCCGCCGAAGCCGCCATCGCTCCACAGCCCCGCGAAGACCGGGGTGACAAAGCTCTCCCCCGGCTCCAGCCGCACCAGGCCGGATTCGTCGTACCCGGCGCCGCCGGTGATCTGCACGCGCGCGTCCGGGAGTTGGGCCACGGCGATCCGCCATGAACCGGACCAGGCGAGTGCGCACCCGTAGACCTCGCCGTGCTCCTCGGACGCCGCGCCCTCGACGTCCAGTGCGACCCAGGGCAGATGCTGGTGCCCGGTGTGCCCGCGCCGGCTGCCGATGACCTTCTCACCGTAGGTGAGGTCCGTTCGTACGAGCTGGGACTCGGCCGCCCAGCGCCCGTGCAGCTGCGACAGCCGCCAACCCTCGCGCTCCGGCAGCGTCCAGGTGGCGGAGTCGGCGCGCAGGACCTCCAGGACGGGCCCTTCGTTGGCGAGGGTCACCCAGCGCTCGACGACGTCGGCGGCGGGACGCATCCGGTAGTGCAGCGTGATGCCCAGCCCGGAGTCGGAGAACCGCAGCCGCAGTTCGACCTCGTCCGATTCATCGGATTCATCCACTTCGTACGCCTCGAAGCGCCACTCAGTGCCGCGCCGCTCGTCCGTCCGCACGGACAGCGCCGGCCGTACGAAGCGGGGGCCGCCCTCGACCGGGTACTCCTCGTGCCCGTCGAGCGGGGACTCGAAGGGCCAGTACTTCGGCCCGGGAGCTGCGGCCAGCGCCTCGGCGTCCGCCAGGTCGATGCGCGGCCCCCAGTGCAGATGCAGCAGCTCGTCCTGGTCCGTGAGCCGCAGGGCATAACTGCTCGTGGGCCCCGAAAGCAGCCACGTACGACCGTCTTTGCCGATCTCCACCATCAAGTCCTCACAGATCCGAACAAGCTCGCTCAAGCACAACATCATCGCAGGCGCTCGCACCTCGCCGGCACCACCTGTGGACAACACACCGCCCCCGGCTGTGGACAACTGATTGGCCTACGAATCCATGTCGTATCGTCGAGAGCGCGCCCCGCCGACAACAGCGTCGGCCGCCAACTGGGAGGAGCCCTCGTGACGCAGCAGGTCCCGTCGACCGAGCCCGAGCTGACCGGAGTGCGCAACTTCCGCGATGTGGGCGGCCTGCCGACCGAGGACGGCCAACGCGTGGCGCCCGGACTGCTGTTCCGCAGCGGCCATCTCGCGCACGCGACCGAGGAGGATGCCGCGTTCCTCGCCTCGCTGGGCCTGCACACGATCTTCGACTTCCGCAATGACGCGGACAAGAAGCTGGAGGGGGAGGACGTCGAGCTGCCGGGCGTACGGAATGTGAACCTGCCGCTGACCGATCCGGCACACGGCGCCGAGTTCTGGACGATGGTCCGCGACGGCGATCTGGACCAGCTGCGCGCGATCCTCGCCGACGGCAAGGCGGCGAACCGGATGATCGTGTCGTACCGCTCGATCATCAAGGGGCGCACGGCCGAGCACTCCCACGTACTGCACGCGATGGCCGAGGACAGCGTGCCCGCGCTGATGCACTGCGCGGCGGGCAAGGACCGCGCAGGCCTGTCCATAGCGATAACGCTCCTCGCCCTCGGCGTCGAGCGCGAGGCCATCGAGGCGGACTACCTGAAGTCGAACGCCCCCCATCGCCGCTACAAAGTGCGCCGCAGCGGCTCCGCGGCCTCGGTGTACTCCCCCGAGGTGATGGAACTGCTCAGCCCGCTCTTCGACGCACGCGCCGAGTACCTCGCGGCAGCGTTCGACACGATCGAGGAGACCTGGGGCGACGTCGACAGCTACCTGGAGCAGGGCCTTGGCGTGACCCCGAAGACACGGGAGCGGCTCCGGGAGCGCTTCCTCGACTGACCTCCCGGCAGACTGACCCTCCGTCTGCCGCCCCGACGCCTACTGGTTCTGCGCGCCGAGCGTGAACAGCAAGTAGATGAAGGCCGCGAAGAGGTGCCCGACGGCCACATAGATGATGAGCCGCACCCACAGAGCACGCGGGAACTTCTCTTCCATGTCCCTCATGAAGTCGCTCCAGGAGTCGTCGGACCGAGGCACAGCGCTGCCGTAGGGCTCTGCAACAGGGTGTGCACGAAGAGCAGTTCGGCGCCGTCCCGGTCCAGCCGGAGCTTTGCCTCACCGGTAAATCTCTTGCCTCTGAGGCAAAGACCGAAAAGCACCGGAGGCGCGCGCCCCCTACCGGTTGGCCACCGCCTGCTTCACCAGCGTCTTGCCGAAGTCCCACATCAGGCCGCCGCCGTTGTGGGCGTCGTCCATCACGTCGGTGAAGGCGTCCACGAAGCGGTCCACGTCCCGTTCGCCGATGATCAGTGGCGGAATCAGCTTTATCACCTCCAGGTGATCGCCCGAGACCTGCGTGAGGATCCGATGCCGCTGGAGCAGCGGTACGACCACCATCTGCGCGAACAGTCCCTTGCGCGCCGCCTGCAGCATGGTCCAACGGCTGCGCAGCTTCAGGGACTTGGGCCTGCCGAACTCGATGCCGATCATCAGCCCCCGGCCGCGTACCTCACTGAGCAGCTCGTACTTGTCCACGAGCGCGGCGAGCCGGGACTTCAACTCCTCGCCCATGGCGCGGGCGTTCGCGACGATCTTCTCGTTCTCCAGCACGGAGAGCACAGCGAGGCCGGCCGCCATGGCCTGTGCGTTGGCGCCGAAGCTCGCGGAGTGCACGAGGACGCGGTCCATCGAGGAGTAGACCTTTTTGAAGATCCAGTCCTTGCCGAGGGTCGCGCCCACGGGCACATAGCCGCCGGACAGTGCCTTGGCCACACACACCAGGTCGGGCTCGACGCCGGTTTCGTGCTGGTAGGCGTAGAAGTCTCCGGTTCGTCCGAGCCCGGTCTGCACCTCGTCGGCGATGAGCAGCGCCTTGTGCCGGTGCAGCAACTCCTGGGCGGCACGCAGATATCCGGGCGGCGACTCGTGCACGCCCTTGCCCTGGATCGGCTCGACGATCAGAGCGGCGACGTCCCCCTTCCTCAACTCCCTTTCCAGTACGTCCAGATCGCCGAGCGGCACCGCGGTGTCGGGCAGCAGCGGTGCGAAGCCGTCGCGGAACCCGGACTCGCCGTTCACGGACAGCGAGCCGGTGGTCAGCCCGTGGAAGGCGTGCGCGCAGTAGAGAACGCGCGGTTTCCCGGTCGCGTACCGCGCGAACTTCAGCGCCGTCTCGACCGCTTCCGTACCGCTGTTCCCGAAGAACACCCGGTCCAAGTGCGGGCTGTGGGTGAGGAGTTGTTCGGCAAGGAGACCAGGGAGGGGCTGGCAGTCGAAGCGGGTGAGGTCGGCGAGCGAGGCGTCGAGGACGTCGTGCAGCGCCTTGCGGACGACGGGGTGATGACGTCCCAGGCCCATCACCCCGAACCCGGCGAGCATGTCCAGGTAGTCGTTGCCCTCCGCGTCCCAGAAGTACGCGCCCTCGGCCCGTTCGTAGTACTTGTCGAAGCCGATGGTGTGCAGCATGCGCGGAAGCTGGTGGTTGAGGTGCCGGGCGTGCAGTTCGTAGCGCTCGGCCGCACGCCCGGCGAGTAGTTTGCCGAGGTCGAAGTCCCCGGACTGCGAAGGGGTTTCCGCGGTCATGCCTGTTTCTCCTTGGACACGTGCACCTTGACGGCGGCGAGTTCGGTCTCCGAGCCGTCCCGGCTCGCCTCTCGGGTGGCCAGACCCGCGCTGATCCGTCCCGCGATCTCGACGGGAGTGAGGCCGATGTCGGCCAGCACCTCCCCGCGCTTGGCGTGCGCGAGGAACTGCTCCGGAATACCGAACCGCCGTACGGGTACGTCGACTTCGGCATCGCCCAGTGCGAGGGCGACCGCCGCGCCCACGCCGGCGGCCCGGCTGTTGTCCTCGACGACGGCGACCAGGCGGTGCTCGGCCGCGAGCGGCGGCAGTGCGGGATCGACGGGCTTGACCCAACGCGGGTCCACCACCGTGCAGTTGACGCCCCGCGCTTCCAGCAGCTCGGCCGCCTGGAGACACACCGGCGCCATCACACCGACGGCGACCAGGAGTACTTCGGGCCTCTCGCCCCGGTGCAGGACGTCCAGCCCACCCACCCGGTCGACCGCCTCGATCGACGGCCCCACCGACTCCTTGGGGAAGCGGATCATCGTCGGAGCGTCGTCCACGGCCACCGCCTCCCGCAGCTGGGCCCGCAGTTGGTCGGCGTCACGCGGCGCGGCGATCCTCAGCCCCGGCACGACCTGCAGGATGGACATGTCCCACATGCCGTTGTGCGACGGGCCGTCAACTCCGGTGACTCCGGCCCGGTCGAGTACGAAGGTCACGCCGCAGCGGTGCAGCGCGACATCCATCAGCAGCTGGTCGAAGGCACGGTTGAGGAAGGTCGCGTACACCGCGACGACCGGATGCAGCCCGCCCGTCGCCAGCCCGGCCGCCGACACCGCGGCGTGCTGCTCGGCGATGCCGACGTCCCACACCCGGTCGGGGAACCGCTCCGCGAACTTCGCCAGGCCCACCGGGTGCAGCATGGCCGCCGTGATCGCCACGACGTCCTCGCGCTCCTCGCCGATCCGTACGATCTCGTCGCCGAACACCGAAGTCCAGGCAGGTCCGTTGGAGGGCGACAGCGGCTCGCAGGTGAGCGGGTCCATCACGCCGACCGTGTGGAAGTGGTCCTCCTCGTGGGCGAGCGCGGGTTCGTAACCGCGCCCCTTCTCGGTGAGGCAGTGGATTAGTACGGGCCCGTGGAACCGCTTCGCGCGCCGCAGCGCCGACTCCACCGCGCCCACGTCGTGCCCGTCGATCGGCCCGACGTACTTCAGTCCCAAGTCCTCGAACATGCCCTGCGGCGCGAACGCGTCCTTAAAGCCCTTCTTCGCGCCGTGCAGCGATTCGTAGACCGTGTTCCCGATGATGGGCGTGTTCAGCAGTACGTCCTTGCCCCAGGCCAGCACCTTCTCGTAGCTGTCGGTGGTCCGCAGCGTCGCGAGATGGTTGGCGAGGCCCCCTATGGTCGGCGAGTACGAGCGCTCGTTGTCGTTGACGACGATGATCAGCGGCCGGTCCTTGGCGGCGGCGATGTTGTTCAGCGCCTCCCACGCCATGCCGCCGGTGAGGGCGCCGTCCCCGATGACCGCGACGACATGGCCCTTCTCCCCTTGCACCTGGCGGGCCTTGGCGAGACCGTCGGCCCAGCCGAGCGCGGTGGAGGCGTGGCTGTTCTCGACGATGTCGTGCTCGGACTCCTCGCGCGAGGGGTAGCCGGACAGGCCGCCCTTGCCGCGCAGCTTGGAGAAATCCTGACGTCCAGTCAACAACTTGTGTACGTAGCTCTGATGGCCGGTGTCCCACACGATGCGGTCGACCGGCGACTCGAAGACCCGGTGGAGTGCGATGGAGAGTTCCACCACCCCCAGATTGGGCCCGAGATGCCCGCCGGTCCTGGAGACCGCGTGCACCAGGAACTCCCGGATCTCGTCCGCCAGTTGATTGATATCCGCCTCGGACAGCGCCTTCAGGTCGCGTGGTCCCCGGATCGTCTCCAGAATCGTCACGCTAGGGCCCCCTCTCGGTCCGTGCTGTTCAACTCACGGTGACGGCCGGATCCCCCGACGCGACGCCGTCCTTCTGCATCTGCTCGGCGATCTTCATCGCCTCGTCGATCAGGGTCTCCACGATCTTCGACTCGGGCACCGTCTTGATGACCTCGCCCTTCACGAAGATCTGCCCCTTGCCGTTGCCGGAGGCGACGCCCAGGTCCGCTTCCCTCGCCTCGCCCGGCCCGTTCACCACACAGCCCATGACCGCGACGCGCAACGGGACCTCCATCCCCTCCAGGCCGGCTGTGACCTCGTCGGCGAGCTTGTAGACGTCTACCTGGGCCCGGCCGCATGACGGACACGAGACGATCTCCAGGCGTCGCTCCCGCAGCCCCAGCGACTCCAGGATCTGGATGCCGACCTTGCACTCCTCCGCGGGCGGGGCGCTCAACGACACCCGGATGGTGTCGCCGATCCCTTCGCTCAGCAACGCCCCGAAGGCGACCGCCGACTTGATGGTGCCCTGGAAGGCGGGGCCGGCCTCCGTCACACCCAGGTGCAGCGGGTAGTCGCACTGGGCGGCCAGCTGCCGGTACGCGTTGACCATCACCACCGGATCGTTGTGCTTCACCGAGATCTTGATGTCCCGGAAGTCGTGCTCCTCGAACAGCGAGGCCTCCCACAGCGCCGACTCCACCAGCGCCTCGGGCGTCGCCCTGCCGTACTTCTGCAGCAGCCGCCGATCCAGCGAGCCGGCGTTGACCCCGATCCGGATCGGCGTGCCATGGTCCTTGGCGGCCCGCGCGATCTCCTTGACCTTGTCGTCGAACTGCTTGATGTTGCCGGGATTGACCCGCACCGCCGCACAGCCCGCCTCGATCGCGGCGAACACGTACTTCGGCTGGAAATGAATGTCCGCGATCACCGGGATCTGCGACTTCCGCGCGATCGTCGCCAGCGCGTCCGCGTCATCCTGCGTCGGACAGGCCACCCGCACGATCTGGCAGCCCGACGCCGTCAGCTCGGCGATCTGCTGCAACGTGGCCCCGATGTCCGACGTACGCGTCGTCGTCATCGACTGCACGGACACCGGCGCCCCGCCCCCGACCGCCACCGGCCCGACCTGGATCTGCCGCGAGACACGGCGCTTCGCGATCGGTCGGACCGGCAACTCGGGGACCCCCAGGGAAATGGCGGTCATGGCATCACCCGCGGTTTCCGGAGACGGTCTCGCGGGCGGCCCGCAGCGACTCCTTGAGGGAGCCCATGGTGGCCATGACGGCGGTCGGCTCGTAGCCGCAGTGC
Organism: Streptomyces ureilyticus; assembly: GCF_011045025.1. GTDB lineage: Bacteria > Actinomycetota > Actinomycetes > Streptomycetales > Streptomycetaceae > Streptomyces > Streptomyces ureilyticus. The sequence goes on along the minus strand of NZ_JAAKZX010000003.1, from coordinate 26,107 downwards.
GCCATGCAGTTGGCGCAGCGCGGGTCCTTGCCCCGGCCGTAGGCGTCCCAGTCGGTGTCCTCGATGAGTTGCTTGTACGTCGTGACGTACCCGTCGGCCATCAGATAGCAGGGCTTCTGCCAGCCGAACAGCGAGTAGTTGGGGATCGCCCACGCCGTGCACGGGAAGTCGACCTTGCCCTCGAGGAAGTCGAGGAACAGGGGCGAGTGGTTGAGCCGCCAGCGCAGCCGGTTGCCGCCCGCGAAGGCCTTCTTGAACAGTTCGCGGGTCTGCTCGACGCCGAGGAAGTGCTCCTGGTCGGGCGCCTTCTCGTAGGCGTACGCGGGCGAGATCATCATCTCGTCGACCTTCAGGTCGTCGTTGAGGAAGTTGAGCACCTCGATGATGGTCTGCGGGGTGTCGGTGTTGAAGAAGGTCGAGTTGGTGGTGACCCGGAAGCCGCGCTTCTTGGCCTCCTTGATGGCCGCCACGGCCTCGTCGAACACACCCTCCTTCGCGACGGACTCGTCGTGCCGCTCGCGCAGACCGTCGATGTGCACGGCGAACGCGAAGAACGGCGAAGGCTTGAACTTGTCCATCTTCTTGCGCAGCAGCATGGCGTTGGTGCACAGGAAGACGTACTTCTTCCTGGCCACCAGCTGCCGCACGATCTCGTCGATGTGCGGGTGCATCAGGGGTTCGCCGCCGGCGATGGACACCATCGGAGCACCGGATTCGAGCACCGCCCCCACGGCCTGCGCCACCGGCATGCGCTGCTTGAGCACTCCGGCCGGGTGCTGGATCTTGCCGCAGCCCTCGCACTTCAGATTGCAGGCGTACAGCGGTTCCAGCTCGACGATCAGCGGAAACTTGTCCCGCTTGCGAAGCTTCTGTTCAAAGAGATACGTCGCGACCTTGATGGTCTGGCGGAGTGGCATGGCCATCTGGCTCACCTCCTGGGGAGCAGCAAAGAACGGTGCCATTCGACGAAAGCGGGAAGGACAGCACTAAGTACGCGGAAAGCCGATATTCCACCGCGCACCGTGCCGATCCGGACGAGTTCATGTTCTGGAGCGTCCACGACCACCCGGACGGCCGCAACCGGGCGCGCGCCCGCGCGGACGGCGCCGTGGAGTGTGGCCGCCGACTCCATGTCGACCGCGATTGCGCCGGTCCTGAGCAGTTCCGACCGTTCGTGTCCGCGGACGACGTGGTCGGAGCCGGTGAGCGGTCCGGTGTGTACGGTGCGCCCGGGCACGGCACGCACCAGTTCCTTGACGAGCAGATCGGTGCCCACGCATGGGGTGCGGCCTCGCGCGTCCCGGGTCTCCTCGGCGACGACTAGGTCACCGGGGTGCATGCCGGGCGCGAGTCCGGCGCAGAAGCCCGTGGCCAGGACGGCCGCGTCCCTCAGCGCCGGACCGGCGAGCGCCCGGTTGATCGCCCGGTCGGCGGCCAGGGGCCCCATGCCGGTACGCAGCACGGTGACCGGACCGTCCGCACCGCCGCGCCCGCCGCCGCGCAGGGCAAGGCGTTCGATGCCGAGCGCGCAGGCAATCAGCAGCGGGGCGGCGGCAGGTGTCGTGGCCATCAACTCCCCTTCGCCTGGGGGCCGGTGAACGGCTCGCCGTGGACGTACCGGCCGAGTGCGGTCAGCGGGAAGACCTGCCGGTAGAGGTGGTAGTTGATCGAGAAGTCCCACGGGAAGCCAGTGCCGGTGAAGTACGGCTCGTCCCAGGTGCCGTCCTCCCGCTGGGTCTGGGCCAGCCAGGCGATCCCGCGCTCCACGGCCTTGGACTCCCGCTCCCCCGCCGCGAGCAGCGCGAGCAGCGCCCAGGCGGTCTGCGAGGCGGTGGAGGCGCCCCGGCCGCTCCATTCCTTGACGTACTTGTACGAGCGCAGGTCCTCGCCCCAGCCGCCGTCGTCGTTCTGCACCGTCTCCAGCCAGGCGACGGCCCGGCGGATCGCCGGATGCGAGCCGGGCAGTCCGGCGGCGACCAGCGCGGGCACCACCGACCCTGTGCCGTATACGTAGTTGACGCCCCAGCGGCCGAACCAGGAGCCGTCCGCCTCCTGTTCGGCGAGCAGCCACTCGATGCCCCGCCGGGTGCGGGGATCGTGGGACAGCCCCTCGACGGCGAGCATCTCCACGACGTGCGCGGTGACATCGGCGGACGGCGGGTCGATGACCTCGCCGAAGTCGCAGAACGGCAGCCGGTTGGGGAAGGAGCTGGTGTTGTCGACGTCGAAGGCGCCCCACGCGCCGTTCTTCGACTGCATGCCGAGGTTCCAGCGCACCCCGCGCCCGATGGCCTTCTCGACGCGAGCCGGGTCGGGGTGCTTGACGCGGCGCAGCGCGAGGACGACCTCGGCGGTATCGTCGATGTCGGGGTAGTTGTCGTTGTGGAACTCGAACGCCCAGCCGCCAGGCGGCAGTTGGGGTCGGCGTACGGCCCAGTCGCCGGGCCGGACGATCTCCTCGCCGAGCATCCAGTCCACGGCCTTCACCAGCTGGGGATGGTCGGCGGGCAGTCCCGCGTCGGCGAGTGCGATGGTCGCGAGGCAGGTGTCCCACACCGGTGACTGGCAGGCCTCGATCATCCGGGCGCCGTCCTCGCGCCAGACGGCGAAGCGGTCCAGGGACTCCAAACCGGCCCGCATGACGGGGTGTTGGAGGTCGTAGCCGAGCAGACGCAGCGCGATGACCGAGTACACGGCGGGCGGCTGGATGCCTCCCCAGCAGCCGTCGTTCTCCTGCCGCTCGATGATCCAGCGGGCGGCACTGTTCATGGCGGCCTTGCGCAGCCGGCGCGAGGCGACCTTCCGGTAGCCGTGCAGCGCCTTGTCGAGCCGCTGGAAGACGCCGCCCCAACTGGCCGCCGGAGCAAGGGGCTTGGCGGGGTTCGGGGTGGCCGGGTCGGTGTGCAGTTCGTCGAGCGGGAACGGCGCGGGCCGTACCGGGCGCTTCGCCGAGACGATGGTGAGGGGCACGATGGTCTGCCGGGCCCAGCACCCGAAGTCGTAGATGTTCAGCGGCATCCACTTGGGGAAGTAGATGAGCTCCGGCGGGAGTTCGGGCAGGTCGTCCCACTTCCACCAGCCGAACAGGGCCAGCCAGATCCGTGTGAAGACCCGAGCGGAGGCGATGCCGCCCTGCTCACGGATCCATGCCGAGGCCTTCGCCATGTGCGCCGCGTCCGGGCTGTCACCGGCCAGCCGCAGCGCTACATACGCCTCGATGGTGGTGGAGAGTTCGCCGGGCCCGCCGTAGAACGTGGCCCAGGTGCCGTCCTCGCGCTGCTCGCCACGGATGAACAGCCCGGCGGCATGCGCGGTCTTCTCGTCGAGGATGCCCAGGAACTGGCGGAGCAGCAGGTCCTCGGCGTCCATCGTGACGTTCGTCTCGAGGTCGCCCTTCCACCAGCCCTGGGCGTCCTGCGTGGTGAGCAGGAAATCGGTGGCGCGCTGTATCGCGCGCTGGGCGGCATCCGATGCGTCGGAACTCCCGGCCGCCACGGGAGTCGTCATACGGGTTTCGCTGGCCGAGGCTGCCCGGGGCGGCAGCGCCCCAGTGCTTCCGTCGGTCGTCGCTGTCATGGCTTCCCCTTCGTGCAGTGTGCAATCGGTGCGTTCTGCTGTGGGTCCGCCGTCGGCCGGTGTTCGTGTTCCCGCGACACCGGCCGGCGACTACGCGAGGGCTATTCGACCGATAGTGATCATCTCTTTCGTACGACGACGAAGTCGGCGAGCGCCACCAGCTCGGCCCGTACCCGGTCCGGCATCGAGATCGAGTCCAGGGCGTCGATGGCGGTCGTGTGCTGGCGGCGGGCCTCCTGAGCGGTCCATTCGCGGCCGCCCGCCTCCTCGATGAGCGCGGCGCGCGTGGCGAACTCCTCCTCGGAGAAGTTCTCGAAGTCGCTGGCCTTGGCGTCCTCGGCGAGCAGCTCGCCGAGCCGCTCGGAGGACGGTCCGCCCGCCGCGAGAGCGGCCACGACCGGCAGGGACTTCTTGCGCTGGCGCAGATCGCTCCAGGGCCGCTTGCCGGTGGCCTCCGGGTCGCCCCAGATGCCCAGCAGATCGTCCACGGCCTGGAAGGCGAGGCCGAGGTGGTAGCCGTACTTCTCCAGCGTGTCGGCCGTGTGGTCGTCGGCGCCGCCGAGCACCGCGCCGATGGAGCAGGCGCAGGCGAGCAGGGCGCCCGTCTTGTTGCCCTCCATCTCCAGGCACTCCTCGACGGTGACCCGCTCGCGGTGCTCGTAGGAGATGTCCTGCGCCTGGCCGTCGATCAACGCGCGCGTGGCGGTGGTGAGGCGGCGGGTGGCGCGGCCCGCCTCGGCCGTGCCGAGTTCCAGGAGGATCTCGTTGGCCAGCGCGAACAGGGCGTCGCCGACGAGGATGGCCTGGGCGGGGCCGTGCACCTTCCACACGGTGTCGCGGTGCCGGCGCTGTTCGTCGCCGTCCATCAGGTCGTCGTGCAGGAGCGAGAAGTTGTGCACCAGTTCAACGGCGACCGCACCCGGTACGCCCACCTCGGGGGCGGCTCCGGCGGCCTGCGCGGACAGGACGGCGAGCGCGGGGCGTACGGCCTTGCCGCCGTCGCCGTCCGCGGGGTTGCCCTCGGCGTCGATCCAGCCGAAGTGGTAGGCGGCGACAGTGTCCATGGGAGGGGCCAGGCGGTCGATGGCCGCCCGCAGTACCGGTGTGGCCAGGGTCCGGCCGCGCTCCAGGAGCGCGGTCACGTCCACCGAGGTCCCTCGAGCGGGCGTTGATGCCGGGGGCACAGTGGGCACAGTCTCTCCTCTATTGGCGATACGGGGGGTGCGGGAGCCTGCTCCGCTCAGATCGAGCGTCACGCCGCCTCCTCGAAGAGCTCGAAGAGGTGATCGCGAGGCCGGCCCAGGGCGCTCAGCGCGGCACCGGCCGCACTCACGCCGCTGCGGACCGCACTCTCCATGGTCGCGGGCCACCCTGTGGCGGTCCACGCTCCGGCCAGGCAAAGGCCGGGTGCCTTGGTGCGGGCGCCGGGCCGCAGCCGCCCGACGCCGGGGGTCGGAGCGAACGTCGCGGTGCGCTCCCTGGTCACGAAGAAGTCCCGTACCTCGGCACCGCGCGTGCCCGGCAGCAGCCGCTCCAGCTCCGGCAGGTAGCGCTCGCGCAGCTCGGATACGGGGGCGTCGATCTCGTCGTGTGCGGCCGACTGCGACAGCGCGAGGTACTGGCCCTCGCGGAGGCCGGATGCCTCGGTCCGGTCGAAGACCCACTGCACGGGGGTGCCGAGCGCGGCGAAGAAGGGCTTGGCGAGCACCTTGCGGTCGTACACGACATGGATGTTGAGGATGGGTGCGGTGCCGATGGCGAGCAGCCGCTCGGGGGCGTCGAGCGCGCCTTCGGGCAGCAGATCGTGGGCTTCGCGTTGGGGTACGGCGAGCACGACCGCGTCGGCGTGGAGCGTCTCGCCGGGAACCTGAACCCTCCAACGTCCGTTCCCGTGTTGGGAGATGGAGGTGACCCGTGTTCTCAGTTCGGTACGGACGCCCGCGGAGTCGAGCGCCTTGCGCGCCCTCAGGTCATGCAGTTCACCCAACGGGACGCGCGCCCAGCCGATGTCGGCCGCGCCCGGGTCGGACAGCAGACCGGTCTTGAACACCATCGCGGCGAGCCCGAGCGAGGCGTCGCCGGCCACCGCGTTGAGGGTGGCGATCCCGACGAGGTCCCACAGTGCTTCGACGGCACGCGCCGACTGACCGTGCCGGGTCAGCCAGCTGCCGAAGTCCTCGGTGTCGAGGGCCGGGTCGGCGAGGTCGAGTGCCTGGAGCGCGAGCGCGGCACGCCCGACCTTGGCGCGCTCGGCGAGCGAGAGATGCGGGTACGTGGCGAGGCTGCGTCCGAGATGCAGCGGTACAGGCAGCGCGTCGCGCCGTAGTCTGCCGAGTCGGCTCCCCACCCGTTTCGCCAGGTCGAGTACGGGCACGTCGAGCCGGTCCTGGAGCGGTGCGAGTTCGGCTCCGTCGACGCGGTCGAGAAACCAGCGGTATGCGGTGCAGCAGCGCAGGTACACATGCTGGCCGTTGTCCACGGTGAGGGCGCCGCGCTGGAAGGAGAAGGCGAGCCCGCCGAGCCGCGGCCGGCCTTCGAGCAGCGTGACGCGTACACCCGCGTCGGCGAGTGCCAGCGCGGCGGTGATGCCGGCGAGCCCTCCGCCGACCACGACTGCGGCCCGTTCATGGCAGTCCGCGTCGAACCCCTCGGCCTGTGTGGTGTCGCTCATCGTGCACCCTCCCCCGCGGCCGAGCCGTGGCGATGGAGCGGTGCACGGCAGGCCGTTGAAGTCAGGGACGCCGTCCAGGACCGGAGGGTTGCGCACCGTTTCCCGGGAGTTGTGTCACCTTGGCCCAGAGTGTCCATCAGGCGCGCCTCCTGACGGTTCGGCGGGAGACGTGCCGGGCGTCGAGGCCGGAGAGGCCGCGCACGGCGACGTACGCCTTCTCGCGTCCGGGCAGTGAGACCCGGCCGCGCAGCACTGCTTCCGGCTCGCGCTCGATGCGTTCGAGCAGGCGACGGTAGATGCCGGCCATCGCGGCGACGCAGGCGCCGCTGCGTCGGTCCAGCATGGGCAGCAGCCGGTAACCCTCCGCGAAGAATGCGCGGGCCCTGCGCACCTCGAAGTGCACCAGGCCCTCGAAGTCGGAGCCCTCCGGTGGCCGGGTGTCCTTGAACCCGGCCGAGCAGCCGAACTTGGCGAGATCGTCCGCGGGCAGATAGGTCCGCCCGTCTTCGGCGTCCTCGCGAACGTCCCTGAGAATATTGGTGAGTTGGAGCGCGAGGCCGAGTGTGTCGGCGTACTCGGGCGCGCGCTCGACTCCGCGCGCCCCTGGTTCGGTGCCGAACACGCCGAGCGAGAGCCGCCCGATCGCCCCGGCCACGCAGCGGCAGTAGACCTTCAGGTCGTCCCAGGTCTCGTAGGTCTCGCCGCGTACGTCCATCAAAACGCCGTCGATGAGTTCGTCGAGGCCGCCGAGCGGAATGGGGAAGTGGTCCGCGGTGTGGCTGAGGGCGACGGCCACCGGGTCGGTGTCGTCCTCGGCCACGGAGCGGTCCCGGACCCGGGCGAGCAGTGCCCGGGTGTCCTCCAGGCGGGCCGCCTTGACCTCGGGGGCGAGCGCGCCGTCGCCGATGTCGTCGACACGTCGCGAGAACGCGTAGAGCGCCGACATGGCCCGGCGCTTGTGCGTCGGCAGGAGTCTGATGCCGTACGCGAAGTTACGGGCCTGCTGGCCGGTCACTGCCTCGCAGTAGCTGTATGCGGCGAGTACCGGTGCGGACACGTGCGTGGGAGACTCCACGGTCCGGATCACCCCTCTCCTCGCAGAGTCATGCCCGCCTCGCGGAGCAGCCGGAGCGTGCCGGGTTTGGGCGGGCCGGGAAGAACGTCGTATTCGGCGGTGCGCATCGCGTGGATTGCCGCCTTCCCCCCTGCCACGAATCCGGCGAGCAGCAGCCTCAGCCTGCCGTGGACGCTACCCACGAGGGGGGTGCCTTCATTCAGGAGGTTCCGGGCGCGTTCGGCTTCGAATGCGACAAGTGCGCGCACCGATGCGCCGGCGGTGGGCAGGGCGAGATCCGCCTCTTGGACATGGAACCGTTTCATGTCCTCGGCCGGCAGATAGACGCGGTCGCGGCCGAGGTCCTCTCTGACGTCCTGGAGGTGCTCGACGATCTGGAGTGCCGTGCAGACGGCGTCGGAGAGCCGCACCCGCTCCGGTGTCGAGGTGCCGGTGACGGCGAGGACGAGGCGGCCGACCGGGTTGGCGGACAGTTCGCAGTAGGCGAGCAGGTCGTCGTACGTCTCGTACCGCTTGACGAGCTGGTCCTGGCGGTTGGCCGCGATCAGCCCGAGGAACGGCTCGGGGGTGAGGCCTGCGCGGCGGACCGTCGGCTGGAGGCGGCGCAGGAGCGGGTGGCGCGGGCTCGCGTCGAAGACCCTGCGGAGGTCGGCCTCGAAAGCGTCGAGGAGGACCAGACGGTCCTCGGCCTGCTCGGGGGCCACACCGAGGAGGCGGGCGTCGGCGCCGCCGGGGGCGAGGTCGCCGTCGCCGATGTCGTCGACGAGCCGGGCGAAGCCGTACACGGCCATGAGGTCGGTGCGCCAGGCCCTGGGCAGGAAGAAGGGGGCCACGGGGAAGTTCTCGTGCGCGGCCTTGTCGAGGGTGGTGCGCTCCGGGCCGGGGGCGCGTGCGGTCCCGGCGGCCGTCACCGCTCGCTGCCTAGTACGGGGACGGCACACGCTTCGCGGAGCTGGAGAGTTTCCGTAGCCATTGCCGTCACGTCTCCCGTTCTACACCGCCGACCCAATAAGCGCCCATTTCGGACACGCCGCCCGGACGCCCGCGCCTTCGCCGGGCGCCGGTCTCGCGCATTATCGCCCTACTTGCCGCGAATAAGCACCGGTACAGCTTACGTTGTACAACGTTCCGTGCTTCGCCTGGGTGTCCTGCACATCACAACAACACACCGATTGGCGCCAAGCTTCCTGCGGCGAACCAGAGTTGGCTTCCTCTTTGCCCGGCTTGATCGTCCCCTGCTCGAACCTTGAGCAGGCCTTTCACGGGCCTGGCACGCGGGACCCCGCCGGAGGCGTCCCGGCGGGGTCGTCAGGGTGTGGCCCGGCCTACCTGCCGGTGAACTTCTCGTACTCCTTGAGGACCTCGTCGGTCGGGCCGTCCATCCGCAGCTCGCCGCGCTCCAGCCACAGGACGCGGTCGCAGGTGTCACGGATCGACTTGTTGTTGTGACTGACGAGGAAGACCGTGCCCGCGCTCTTGCGCAGCTCGCGGATGCGGGCTTCGGAGCGCTTCTGGAAGGAGCGGTCGCCGGTGGCGAGTGCCTCGTCGATCATCAGGACGTCGTGGTCCTTGGCGGCGGCGATGGAGAAGCGCAGGCGGGCGGCCATGCCGGAGGAGTACGTCCGCATGGGCAGCGTGATGAAGTCGCCCTTCTCGTTGATGCCGGAGAAGTCGACGATCTCCTGGTAGCGCTCGCGGATCTGCTCGCGGGACATGCCCATCGCGAGGCCGCCGAGGATGACGTTCCGCTCGCCGGTCAGATCGTTCATCAGGGCCGCGTTCACGCCGAGGAGCGAGGGCTGGCCGTCGGTGTAGACCTTGCCCTCCTCGGCGGGCAGCAGTCCGGCGATGGCGCGCAGCAGCGTGGACTTGCCGGAGCCGTTGGAGCCGATCAGGCCGATGGCCTCGCCGCGGTAGGCGATGAAGGAGACGCCGCGCACGGCGTGCACCTTGCGGACGCCGCGCTCCTCGCCGCCTCGCTTGAGTATGCGGCTGAGGGCGGCGGTGGCGCTTCCCTTGCCGGTCTTGGTGCCGTTGACGCGGTAGACGATGTGCAGCTCGTCCGCGATGACGGTGGGGATCCGGGTGTCGGTGATCTGCTCAGCCACGGCCGTACCGCTCCTCCGCCTTCCAGAAGTACACGAACCCGCTCGCGGCAACGAGTACGGCCCAGCCGACGGCGACCAGCCAGGCGAACGGCGGCAGATTGACGTCCCACTCGTAGCCGTCGATCAGCGCCCAGCGCATCAGGTCCATGTAGATGGCGGCCGGGTTCCACTGCAGGACGTCCGTGATCCAGACCGGCAGGTCGCGGTCCTCGAGCATGAGCGGGATCGAAAACATGACGCCGGACGCGTACATCCACGTACGCAGCACGAACGGCATCAGCTGCGCCAGGTCCGGCGTCTTGCTGCCGAGCCTCGCCATGATCATCGCGAGACCCATGTTGAACAGGAACTGCAGGGCCAGGATCGGGAGGATCGCCAGCCACTTGAGCGAGGGGTAGCTGCCGAAGCCGATCGTGACGCAGAACAGCACGAGCATCGAGAACAGCAGCTGCTGGAGCTGCTGCAGCGAGAACGAGATCGGCAGCGAGGCGCGCGGGAAGTGCAGCGCGCGCACCAGGCCGAGGTTGCCGGAGATCGCCCGGACGCCGGCCATCACCGAGCTCTGCGTGAAGGTGAAGACGAAGACGCCGGTCACGAGGAACGGGATGTAGACCTTGATGCCCATGCCCCGGTCGGCCTGGAGGATCAAGCCGAAGATGAGGAAGTAGACCGCCGCGTTCAGCAGCGGGGTCGCCACCTGCCACAGCTGCCCGAGCTTGGCCTGACTGTACTGGGCGGTCAGCTTCGCCTGTGAGAAGGCGAGGATGAAGTGACGCCGTCCCCAGAGCTGGCGGACGTACTCGACGAGTCCGGGCCGGGCTCCGCTCACGGCGAGCCCGTACTTGGCGGCGAGGTCCGCCGCGGAAAGCCCGTCATCGGGCGACGGGGGGGCGCTCACCGCGACTGACCCGTCATGCGTTGTCTCACTCACAGATGGAAACTTTCGTCCTCTTTGTGCGCAGCCTGGTTCGGGCCTGGGCAGGATCCAGGGACCGGGTACCGCCGATGCTCTCAGATACCGAGCTTGTCAGATGACGGGTGGGCGGCCCAGTCGAGTCAGGCGCCATACCGTACGCCACTTCATGGGGCGCCGTGGGCCGCATGAAGTGGTCCAGCCCTCCACGAAGCCGCCGAACCAGGCCTTCAGCGCAGGTCGCGAGGGGCGGCGGGCGAGGGTGAGCAGCATCCAGACACCGAGGTATACGGGGACCAGGGGGGCGGGCAGGTTGCGGCGGGCGAGCCAGACGCGGTTGCGGGCCACCATGCGGTGGTAAACGGCATGCCGGGAGGGGGCGGTCGTGGGGTGGTGGAGCACCATGTCCGCGCGGTAGTCGATCAGCCAGCCGGCGTCGAGGGCGCGCCAGGCGAGGTCGGTCTCCTCATGGGCGTAGAAGAACTCCTCAGGCAGTCCGCCGACCTCGGCGAAGACCTTCGTACGGACCGCGTTGGCGCCGCCGAGGAACGTGGTGACCCGTGAGTTGCGCATCGGGTCGGCGGCGCGCAGGCGCGGGACGTGGCGGCGCTGGGTGGTACCGGTGTCGGGGTCGGCGATGCGGAAGCTGATGATCCCGAGCTTCGGGTCGGCCTCGAAGGCCTGGCGGCACAGTTCGGCGGTGTCGTTGCGGGCGAGCAGGCCGTCGTCGTCCAGGAAGAGGAGGACGTCCACGTCGGTGCCGCCGGGGCCGAAGGCTTCGACGCCGACGTTGCGGCCGCCGGGGATGCCGAGGTTCTCGGGCAGCTCGATGGTCCGTACGCCCTCGGGGACGTCCGGCACCGGGGAGCCGTTGCCCACCACGACCGCCTCGACCGGGTCGCCGTCCTGCTTGGCGACCGAGTCGAGGAGGGCGCGGAGTTCGTCGGGGCGGTTGCCCATGGTGATGATCACCGCGCCGACCTTCATGGCGGGGGTCACTTCAGCCTGCTCGACGCCAGGATGGACACCAGGTGCAGCAGGGTCTGCAGGAGTGCGATGCCGGCCAGCACGGCGACTCCGAGCCGCGAGAAGAACAGGTCGTCCCTGACCGTGTCCAGGACCGCCAGGACCAGGATCAGCAGTGACGCCTCGACGCCGAGTACGAGCCGGTGGAACTTCAGCGCGGCGGCGGCCTTGCGGGCCAGCGCCATCCCGGAGGCGCGCAACTCGGAGGCCGACTCCTGGACCGGCGGCTTGCCGGTCTGGTGACGCGCGACGCCTACGAGGTCGGTCTCGGCCTTGATCAGTATCGCGCCGAGGGCGGCGAGGGTTCCGAGGAAGGCCCACAGCCAGTCGATCCGCCCGGAGCCCCACAGGTCGGCGGCGCGCAGTCCGAAGCCGACGAGGACCGCGGCGTCGCACAGATAGGCGCCGACCCGGTCCACGTAGACGCCGGCGAGCGAGTACTGCTTGCGCCAGCGGGCGAGTTCGCCGTCGACGCAGTCGAACAGCAAGTAGAGCTGGACCATCAGCACGCCGAGCACGGCGCCCGGGATGCCCGGCACCAGCAGGGCCGGGGCGGCGAGGACGCCGAAGACGGTCATCAGGTAGGTCAGCTGGTTGGGCGTGACCTTCGTGTTCACCAGGTGCCGGTCGATACGCAGCGACAGCTCGCGCATGTACAGCCGGCCGGCCCAGTGCTCGCCGCTCCGCCGGTCCTTCACACCCGGGGGGTGCACGACCGGCCGGAGCTCAGCTACCGATGGCTTTTGCATAGTCGGCTGCATAGTCGGCGTATGCGTCCCTGATCTGGTCGGTGGACAGGTCGAGGTGCTCGAGGATCGTGTAGCGGCCCGGCCGGGTCTTCGGAGCGAACTTCACGACCTCGACGAACTCGTCGACGGTGAACCCGATGTCCTCCGGGAGGACGGGCAACCCGTGGCGGTGCAGCACCGTGGCCATGTGCGCCGACTCCTCATGGGCCCCGCGCAGGTGCATCGCGAAGGCCGCGCCCAGGCCGCACTGCTCGCCATGGCTGGCCGCGCGCTTGGGGTGCAGGAGGTCGAAGGCGTGGTTGATCTCGTGGCAGGCACCGGAAGCGGGGCGGGAGTCGCCCGCGACCGACATGGAGATGCCGGTGAGCACCAGGCCCTCGGCGAGCACCTGGAGGAAGCCGTCGTCACCGACGCCGCCTGGGTGCCGCAGCACGGCCTCGCCAGCCTGGCGCGCCATGGCGGCGGCCAGACCGTCGATCGCCTCGCCCTTCTCACGGTTGGCGAGCTCCCAGTCCGCGACCGCGGAGATGTTGGACAGGGCGTCGCCGATTCCGGAACGTACGAAACGGACCGGCGCCTCACGGATCACATCGAGGTCGATGACGACCGCGATCGGGTTCGGTACGCCGTAGGAGCCGCGGCCCGCGTCGTTGTCGAGGGTCGCGACCGGCGAGCACAGACCGTCGTGCGAGAGGTTCGTGGCGACGGCGACCAGCGGGAGGCCGATCCGCGCCGCGGCGAACTTCGCACAGTCGATGATCTTGCCGCCGCCGAGGCCCACGACTGCGTCGTAGTGCCCCGACTTCATTTCGTCGGCGAGCCGGATCGCGTCGTCGAGGGTGCCGCCGCCGACCTCGTACCAGCTCGCGCCGGGCAGGGCAGGGGCGAGCCGCTCGCGCAGCTTGGCCCCCGAGCCGCCGCTGATCGCGACGGCCAGTTTGCCGGAGTGTGAGATGCGCTGGTCGGCGAGAACGCCCGCCAGGTCGTCCAGGGCGCCCGGGCGGATGTCGACGACGACCGGCGAGGGGATGAGCCTCGTCAGTACTGGCACGCGATCACACGTCCCTTGGCGAGGTCGTCGTGGTTGTCGATCTCGACCCAGCTGACGTCGCCGATGGGCGCCACGTCGATGCGGAAGCCGCGGTTCACGAGCTCCTGGTAGCCGTGCTCGTAGAACTGCTGCGGGTCGGTCTCGAAGACGGCCTTCAGGGCGTCGGCCAGCTCGTCGGCGGCCTCGCCCTCGATGAGGGTGACGCCGATGTACTCACCGGTGGCCTCGGCCGGGTCCATCAGCTTGGTGATCTTCGTCATGCCGCCCTCGGGGCCGACGACGACCTTCATCTCCTCGTCGGCGAGGTCCTTCACCGTGTCCAGGGCGAGGATGATCTTCTTGCCGTCGCCGCGGGCGGCGAGCAGCGTCTTTTCGACGGAGACCGGGTGCACGGTGTCGCCGTTGGCGAGGATCACCGAGTGCTTGATGGCGTCACGGCCGCACCACAGGGAGTAGGCGTTGTTCCACTCCTCGGCCTTGTCGTTGTCGATGAGGGTGATCTTGAGGCCGTACTTCTGCTCGAGGGCCTCGCGGCGCTCGTAGACGGCCTCCTTGCGGTAGCCGACGATGATCGCGACCTCGGTCAGGCCGATCTCGGCGAAGTTGCCGAGGGTGAGGTCGAGCACGGTGATGCTGTCCTCGCTGCCCTCGGGTCCCACCGGCACCAGTGCCTTGGGCAGGGTGTCGGTATAAGGGCGCAGACGCCGTCCGGCGCCGGCCGCCAGCACGAGGCCGATCATGCGGGTTCTCCTTCATCGTGTACGGCGGGTGCGCCGCGCTTGTGGGCGGTCACCCAGAAACGGATGCTCTCCACGAGCACCACGAGGGCCACGGCCACGGCGAGCGCCGTGAGCGCGACCTTGAAATCAGTGGCGGCGAGCAGCGCGGCCAGAACGGTGACCAGCAGCGTCCTGCCTTCGTGCCCGCCGATCGCCCGCACCAGCCAGTTCGGCGGCGCGCCGGCGTTGCCGCGGATGCGGTACACCGTGTCGTAGTGATGGTAGGCGACGGCGCCCACCAGGCCGAAAGCCGCTGGAAGGGCTCCGTTTACGTCGGCTTTGGCCGCCAGTATCAGAACGGTGCAGTATTCGGCGGCGCGGAAGACCGGCGGAATCAGCCAATCGAGGGCGCCCTTGAGGGGGTGCGCGACGGCGGCGCCGGCGTTGAGGACGTAGATCAGCGCGAAGATGACGGGCAGCCAACTCCCGTAGGGCTCCGCCCAGGTCCAGAACACCAGGAGGACGACGGCGCCCGCGGCACCCGACAGCCGGGCGCCGGACTTGTCCGCCTTGACGCCGATACGGCGCCACACACGCACCACCGCTTCGGCGAGCGGCCCCGAGTCCGCGAGGTCCGCCAGCGCCTGCGCCGCCCGGTCCGTGCGCTGCGCCTTGCGCGTCAGCGAGCGCAGAACTCGGCCCGCCGTCGTGTACGTCGCCGCGAAGGCAGAGCCGATGAGCAGCGCGTAGAAGGTGATACGCGGAGTGGTGACCGCCGTGAGGACGGCGATCATCGCCCAGCGTTCGCCGATCGGCAGGACGATCATCCTGCGCACCCAGACCGTCCAGCCGACGCTGTCGAGCCGACCCGAAAGGGTCGCTGTGGGGCTGGTGTTGGCGGTGGCGTCGTGATTCGCCTCGTTGAAGGAGAAGTCGACGACATGTCGACAGGTCTGCAGAACCATCGCGCCGAGGGCGAGGGCCCATACGTCATCACCGCCGCGGGCCGCGCCGAGCGCGAGGCCCGCGTAGTAGGCGTACTCCTTGGCGCGGTCGAAGGTCGCGTCGAGCCAGGCGCCGAGCGTGGAGTACTGCAGCGAGTAGCGGGCGAGCTGTCCGTCCGTGCAGTCCAGGACGAAGGAGAAGAGGAGCAGTAGACCGGCGGCGACGAAGCCCGTCCGGGTGCCGGTCGCCGCACAGCCCGCCGCGATGAGCGCGGTGAACAGCGAGGCAGTGGTGACCTGATTCGGGGTCAGTCCTCGGCGGGCGCACCAGCGGGCGAGATAGCGGGAGTACGGGCTGATGAAGTACGTGGTGAAGAAGCCGTCGCGGGACTTCACGGCCGTACGCAGCCTGATCGCCTCGTCGTCGACGGCGGCCACAGCCTGCCGGGCTTCGTTGCGGGCCTGCGGGTCGCGGGGGACTTCGGCGACGAGTTCGCCGAGTTCGGGGCGGTGCAGTTCGGTGTCGAGCAGCTCGGCGACGCGGTCGGCGACGATGCCGACGACCACGGAGCCATTAGAGGCGTCACCGGCGGCCGTGCGCAACGCGCGGTCCAGCGCGGGACGGGCGGCGGGGCGGACGGTCACGGCGCCGGGGATCGCGGCGGCGGCGAAGCGGGGGTCAGTGAGCCCGAGGCGCAGCGCGTGGACGTGGCCCACGAAGCGGGCGTCGACGACGGCGACCCGTTCATCCGCGGGTACGGCGGCCAGGAGCGTCTCGGCGTCGGCCGCGTCAGAGGCGACCCGCACGTCGAAGCCGAGCGACCGCAGATCGCCCTCGAGCGACGATCCGGGGACCGGCTGACCGGTGAGGATGGCGGTCGACAGACGAACTCACTCCCTGGGTTCCGACGCGTCCGCGGCGCCGGGCATGTACGCGATGGGGGCACCCAGAGCGGGGCCCCGGGCGGCGTGTCGGCAGAGGCTATCGGATGATGGGAATCCGCCGTTCACCGCCTGTTCACGGCCCGATCAGCGTGATCTGTATGCCGCGTCCGCTGCGATCATCATCAAGGATCGGGGCCCCGCGCCCCAAATCGCGATCCCAGAACGGGGCTTTTCAGGGCAAGAATCGCGGCCCGCTCCGGAGTCGATCGGTCCGGCATAGGGTGAAGGACCATGACATGGCTGATCACAGGCGGAGCAGGCTATATCGGTGCACATGTGGCGCGGATCATGGCCGATGCGGGAGAGCGGGTCATCGCGCTCGACGATCTCTCGGCCGGGGCTCCCCATCGGCTGTCGCCGGACATCCCTCTCATTCGGGGCTCATCGCTCGACGGAGAGCTACTGAAGCGGACGTTCGCTGAACACACGGTGACGGGAGTGGTGCATCTCGCCGCGCGCAAGCAGGTCGGCGAGTCCGTGGCCCAGCCCACGCGCTACTACCAGGAGAACGTGGGCGGCCTCGCCACCCTCCTCGAAGCGGTCGCCGAGGCAGGCATCCAGCGCTTCGTCTTCTCCTCGTCCGCGGCCGTCTACGGCAACCCGGATGTGGACCTCATCACGGAGGACACCCCCTGTGCCCCGATGAGCCCGTACGGCGAGACGAAGCTCACCGGTGAGTGGCTGGTACGCGCGGCGGGCCGGGCGCACGGTATCGCCACGGTGTGCCTGCGCTACTTCAACGTGGCGGGCGCCGCGGCACCCGAACTGGCCGACACCGGTGTCTTCAACGTCGTACCGATGGTCTTCGACCGGCTCATCCGCGGCGAGGCCCCGCGGATCTTCGGCGACGACTATCCGACGCCGGACGGCACGTGCGTACGCGACTACATCCACGTCGCCGATCTCGCCGAAGCCCACCTGGCGGCAGCCCGGCGGCTGACCGCGGCCGGCCCGGCGGGCGACCTGACGGTGAACATCGGCCGCGGTGAGGGTGTTTCGGTACGCGAGCTCGTGACACTCATCAGCGAGGTCACCGGCGACACCCGCCCCGCGATCGTCGAGCCCCGCCGCCCGGGCGACGCCCCGCGCGCGGTGGCCTCGGCCGCGCTGGCCGCCGAGGAACTGGGCTGGACCGCGCGGCACGGGGTGCGCGAGATGGTCGAGTCGGCCTGGCGGGGGTGGCGGCTCCACCACTCCGGCTGAGCGCGCAACGTACGCGCAGGCATTGAGGGTCGGCTTATTGGGAGGCGACGCCAACACCCTCGGTGCTAACGTGACCTGCGATCTGGGAGGTGGGTTGATGACCGTCGTGTTCCGCGCTGCCGCGCGCAGCGACTCAGGCATCCCCAACTCCCGGGCCCGCGGCTGACATTCGTCGACTCTCGCTGTCCTTACGCAATCGTCGGCCGGGCCCCTCACCCAAGGGTTTCCACGTTGACCGACAACGCTGAACACAACGCCTTCTTCACCCTGCGCCACGGACTTCCGCGGCAGGCCCCCGGATCCGACGCCACCACCCGTCGCCTCCTCTCGCTCGCGGGCCCGCTGCCCGCCCGTCCGCGCGTCCTCGACCTGGGCTGTGGCCCCGGCCGCTCCGCACTGCTGCTCGCCGCGGAGGCGGGCGCCGAGGTGACCGCCGTCGATCTGCACGAGCCGTTCCTCGCCGAACTGCGGGCCGCCGCCGAGGAGCGCGGGCTCGCCGACGCGATCCGCACCGTCCAGGGGGACATGGGCGAACTCCCTTTCCCAGAGGGTTCGTTCGACCTCCTCTGGGCCGAGGGCTCCGCCTACATCATCGGCTTCGACACCGCGCTGCGCTCCTGGCGGCGCCTGCTCGCCCCCGGCGGCACGCTCGTACTCACCGAGTGCGGGTGGACCACCGACACACCTTCGCCGGAGGCCCGCGCCTTCTGGGCGGACCACTTCGAGCTGCGTACGACGGGGGAGAACCGCCGGGCCGCCGAAGCCGCCGGGTACACCGTCCTCGGCGTGTACCAGCAGCCGGAGTCGGACTGGGACGAGTACTACGGTCCGCTAGCCGCCAAGGCCGATGTGGCCGATCTCGCCCGGCCCGGCATGCCCGAGGCCGTCGCGGGCGCCCGCGCGGAGATCGCGCAGCGCCGGGAGCACGGTGGCGAGTACGGCTACGTGGGGTACGTACTGCGGCCGAAGGTCACCTCCGGCTGGCTCACCCGCCCGGAGACCGCCGCGGACCACGCCGAAGTGCACGCGGTCAACGCCGCGGCCTTCCCGACCGAGGCAGAGGCCGACCTGGTGGACGCGCTGCGCGCCGACCCAGCGGCCTGGCTGCCGGGTCTGTCGTACGTGGCCGAGGCCCCGGACGGCACGGTGGTGGCGTACGCGCTGCTCACCCGCTGCCATGTGGACGGCGCGCCGGCGCTCGCGCTGGCTCCCGTGGCGGTGCGGCCGGCGTATCAGCGTCAGGGCGCCGGAGTAGCCGTCGTACGCGCCGTACTGGAGGCGGCACGAGCGCGTGGGGAGGGGCTGGTGCTCGTGCTCGGGCACCCGGAGTACTACCCGCGCTTCGGCTTCACGTCCGCTTCGGGGTACGGCATCCGGCCCGGTTTCGAGGCCCCTGACGAGGCGATGATGGCCTTGGTTCTGGACGATTCTGTGCCGGTGCCGACGGGCACGATCAGGTATCCGGCCGCTTTCGGCGTCTGATCGGTGGTGGCCCGCTTGTCCGATTCGGCCGCGTGGGCGGAACCGGACAAGCGGGACACCGCGTGGTGTCGGGAGTGCCGGATTCGTACGGCAGACTTGGGTCCCGAAATCCGATGCGAAGGATGGGTATGCCGATCACACGTGGCACCGCGACGCACACCTCGTCGAACGGCTCCGCCGAAGCGATCCTGCTGGAACTGGTCGACGAGGACGGCACGACGATCGGCACCGCGGAGAAGCTCGCCGCGCATCAACCGCCCGGGCAGCTGCACCGGGCGTTCTCGGTGTTCCTGTTCGACGAGCGCGGCCGGCTGCTGCTGCAGCAGCGCGCGCTCGGCAAGTACCACTCCCCCGGCGTCTGGTCCAACACCTGCTGCGGCCACCCCTACCCCGGTGAGGCGCCCTTCGCGGCGGCCGCACGACGCACGTACGAGGAGCTCGGGGTCTCGCCGTCCCTGCTCGCCGAGGCGGGCACGGTGCGCTACAACCACCCGGACCCGCACTCCGGCCTGGTGGAACAGGAGTTCAACCACCTCTTCGTCGGCATGATCCAGTCGCCGCTGCGGCCGGATCCGGAGGAGGTCGGCACGACGGTCTTCGTAACGCCCACCGAGCTGACGGAACGGCATGTCAGGGATCCGTTCTCCACGTGGTTCATGACGGTCCTGGACGCGGCCCGCCCCGCGATCAGGGAAATGACGGGCCCGAGCGCCGGGTGGTGACCAGCTCTACGGCGCGGGTTTGAGGGGCAGGGCCGCCCAGATCACCTTGCCGCCGGTCGCGGTGTGTTCGACGTCGCACGCTCCGCCCGCTTCCCTGGTGATCTCGGTCACCAGGAGCAGGCCGCGGCCGCCGGTCTGGGCGTGGTCGGCCTCCAGGGCGGTCGGGCGGTAGGGGTGGTTGTCCTCGACGGCGACCCGTACCCACTCGGCGCCGACGGCGACCTCCACGGCGAGCATCGGCGAGAGCAGCGCCGCATGCCGCACCACGTTGGTCACCAACTCGGAGACGATCAGCAGCAGCCCCTGGACGAGGTCGTCCGAGGCGGGCACGCCCTGGCGGGCCAGCAGATCGCGGACGGCATGCCGTGCCTGCGGCACCGAGGCCTCGACGGAGGGCGCGGTGAACCGCCAGACCCCCTCGTACGGCAGCGGGTCCGGCGGTCTGCTGTCGCCGTCCGTGTCCCCGCCGCCTTCAGGGCGAGGGTCGCGCCCCCGCCCATGATCGTCCATCGTCCGGTCGCCACCCTTGCGCTCGATCGTCACCACACGTCGAGTGTTGGTAACGCAGTGGTGCGAACCCAAGTACTGAACGGAAGTCAGCGAGTATCGACGCTTTCTGACCGTCTGCATATGACACCGACAGTCCGCGAGACCGCTCCCTGCCCTTCTTGTGCCGAATTCGGAACTCTTCGGTTTGTACGGGTACGGATAGCATCCGGCGTATGGAGCCGCAGTTGTTGCACAGCGTCACCGACGGGGTCGCCACCGTCGTGATCCACCATCCGGCGAAGCGCAATGCCATGACGGCCGGCATGTGGGCCGCGTTGCCGCCGCTGCTCGACACGCTGACCGCCGACCCCACCGTACGGGCGCTGGTGCTCACCGGCGAAGGCGGGACCTTCTGCGCCGGGGCCGACATCTCGACGCTGCGGGGTTCCGCCGACGAGGCGCAGGGTCTCGCGGTACGCGCCGAGGACGCGCTCGCCGCCTTTCCCAAGCCGACGCTCGCCGCGGTACGCGGTCACTGTGTGGGCGGCGGCTGCCAGTTGGCGGCGGCGTGCGATCTGCGGTTCGTGGACGAGGGCGCGCTGTTCGGTATCACTCCGGCGAAGCTGGGGATCGTGTACCCGGCTTCCTCCACGCGGCGGCTGGTGTCGCTGGTGGGGCCCGCCACCGCCAAGTACCTGCTGTTCTCGGGCGAGTTGATCGACGCGGAACACGCGCTGCGGACCGGCCTGGTCGACGAGGTGCTGCCGGAGGGCGAACTCGACAAGCGGGTCGCGGAGTTCACACGCGTACTGGCCACCCGCTCGCAGCTGACGCAGGCGGCGGCGAAGGAGTTCGCCGACGGCCGCACGGACCGGGACGCGTACTGGGCCGGGCAGGCGCGCGGCAGCGGCGACACCGCGGAGGGCGTCGCCGCCTTTCTGGAGCGCCGTCAGCCACGCTTCACGTGGACCGCCTCGGGGTCAACTACACAAGAGTGAAGCGGCTGTTGGTGCGGAACTCCTCGACGAGATGCGCGGGCGCCTTCTGCGGGGCCCCCGCGTCGTAGGGCGGCTGCGGGTCGTACTCGATCATCAGCTGTACGGCCTGGGCGTGTTCGTCGCCGGCGATCCTGCCGACCAGGGTGAGCCCCATGTCGATGCCGGACGAGACTCCGGCCGCGGTGACGTACTTGCCGTCGGTCACGACCCGCTCCCCCGTCGGCTCGGCGCCGTACTGCTTGAGGAAGTCGAGGGCCAGCCAGTGGGAGGTGGCGCGGCGGCCGTCCAGCAGGCCGGCCGCGGCCAGCAGCAGGGAGCCGGTGCACACGGAGGTGGTCCAGGTGCTGGTGGTGTCGGTGGTGCGCAGCCAGTCGAGGAGCGTCTCGTTCTCCATCTGCGCGAACTGGCCGGGCCCTCCGGGGACCACGACGATGTCGGGGCTCGGGACCTCGGCGAGGGTCTTGTCGGCGGTGATCGCGAGGAAGCCGGTGTCGGTGCGGAGAGGGCCCGTCTGCTCGGCCACGAAGACGGTCTCCGCGTCGGGGAGGCGGCCGAGGGTCTCGTACGGGCCGACGGCGTCCAGGGCGGTGAAGCGGTCGAAGAGAACGATCGCGATCTGCATCGGAGTCCTTCCGGTTCGGTGAGTTCGGTTTCGGCTCGGTCGGGTTCGGCGGATGGGCCGGGGAGCTCAGGCGGTGGGCCCGGCCGGTGAGTTGAGTCGGCGGCCTCAGTCGACGGGCACGGGGCGGAAGCGGCGGCGGTACTCCGCCGGGGCCGCGCCGAGGGTCCGTACGAAGGCGCGGCGCATCGCCTCCGGGGTGCCGTAGCCGCAGGCGCGGGAGATCTCCTCGATGCCGTCGGCGGTGTCCTCCAGGAGACGCCGGGCGTGTTCGAGGCGGACGCGTTCGACGTACCGACCGGGGGTCATGCCCGTCTCGGTCTGGAAGGCGCGGGCGAAGTGGCGCGGGGAGAGGTTGGCGCGGGCGGCGAGCGGCTCGACGGTCAGGGGCTCGCCGGGGTGTTCGCTGATCCTCCCCCACTGCCTTAAGGGCGTGGGAGGTGCCCCCAGCTGGACATCGCGGAGCGGTTGGCGCTGGGCGGTCTGCGCGGCGAGCTGGGCGCTGAACTGCGCCTGGTTTCCCGGGCGTCGGAGGAACACGACCAGATGGCGGGCGATGGCGAGGGCGGTCTTGCGGCCGAGGTCCTCCTCGACGAGCGCGAGGGCGAGGTCGATTCCCGAGGTGACTCCCGCCGAGGTGGCCACGTTCCCGTCGCGCACGAAGATGGGGTCCGGGTCGACGTCGATCGCCGGGTGGTCGCGGCCGAGCATGTCGCAGGACGCCCAGTGGGTCGTCGCCCGGCGGCCGTCCAGGAGGCCCGCCGCGGCGAGCAGGAGCGCGCCGGTGCAGACGGACACCAGGCGCTCCGCGCGCGGGCCGTGCTCACGCAGCCAGTCGACGAGGTCCGGGTCCGGCTTCCGGGTGCCGTTGCCGCCGGGGACGAGGAGGGTGTGCGGGGCGGGGGCGTCGGCGAGGGCGTGGTCCGGGACCAGGGTGAGGCCGCTGGTGGCGCGCGCAGGGGCGCCGTCCAGGGTGGCCGTGCGGATGCGGTACGTGCCGGGGTGGCCGGTCTCGGCTCCCGCGAAGACCTCCACGGGGCCCGTGACATCGAGACTCTGGATGCCCTCGAAGAGGACGACGAGAACGGTTCGGGGTGCCATGTGCTCGATTCTTGGCGCGCGCTGTGACGGCCGCAATGACGAGCACCCCACCTTTCCTGCCACGCCGACGCCCCTGCCGAAGGAACCTGCCGAGATGGATCGAGGGCACGGCATTCCGTTCATACTGAGCAGTCGGTTAGCCTGCGCCTCATGACCAGTGCACTCCAGGAACGCGCCGGGCGGCGCTGCCACAACGTCCTCAATCCGCTTCACTCCGCGCTCTACTTCTCGCCGGACCTGGGGCGGGAACTGGCCGATCTCGGGGTCGCCGACCGCAATGCCGCGTACTTCGCGACGCGGGCCGCGGCCATGGGGGCGGTGGGTCCGGGCGTGGTGACCGCGACGTTCTACAACTTCCGCCACCAACTGGTGGCGAAGCACGTACCCGAGGTGTGGCGGACCGCGTCTCCGGAGGCCGTGCTTGCGGCACGCGCGCGTGCCGCCGACTCCACGCTGCGGCGGCTGCTCGGTGACGAGGTGATCGAGTCTCCGGAGATGGCGGAGGCGGCTCAGCTCGCGCTGCGGGCGACCGAGGCCTGCGTACGGACCGCACGCCCGCTGTACGCGGCTCACGCGGACCTGCCCGTGCCCGACGAGCCCCATCTCGTGCTCTTTCACGCGGCCACGCTGCTGCGCGAGCACCGCGGGGACGGGCACCTCACGGTGCTGCTCGGCGCGGAACTCGACCCCGTGGAGGCGCTGGTGAGCCACACCGCGACCGGCAAGGGCATGTCGCCGAGGTGGGCCCTCGCCACCCGTGGCTGGCGGCGCGAGGACTGGGACGCCGCGACCGGGCGGCTCCGGGAGCGCGGACTGCTCGACGCCGAGGGCGAGTTGACGGCGGACGGCGTCGACCTGCGCCGGGAGATCGAGTCGCAGACGGACCGCCTGGACCGGGGCCCGTACGAGCACTTGGGCGCGGAGGGGGTGGAGCGCCTGAGGGAGCTGGCGACCGGGTTCCTGATGACCGCGCTGGCGGCGGGGGCGTTTCCGGAGGACATGATCGGCAAGGGCTGAGGGCTTGCAGCGTGCGTACGGGGGAATGGCGCGACGAGCGGCAATCACCCCGCACGCGACACGAACCCAACCGCCCGACCTCCGGAGGCCCACGTATCAGAACGGTTCTCCGAGGTACCCGGACGTCCCCGGCCGCGACCCAACGGGCCGGGAGACGAAAGGAGAAGCACGTGCTCCGTGCGATCGCTGACGTGTTGCGACAGATTGGCGCGGCGCTCGCCACAGTGGTGACGCTGCCGTTCCGGGCCGTGGCCCGGCTGCTCGGCGGCGCCTCGCACTCCACGCGACGTACCGGGCGGGCCCGCAGGGTGTGACCTCGGACCGCCCGCTGAGCCGGACCGCCCAGGGCGTGTCCGGCTCTCCTGGTAAACCGCCGCGCCGCCCTGATCCCCCGTTGTCGGTGCCACCTGCCACAATTGCCGCGCAACCTCAGTGAGAAGGCGGTACGGGATCGTGACGACACCCGGATCCAGCGGGTCCACCAACGTAGGGTCCATCGAAGGCAGGATCGCCGAGGAGCTCGGCGTACGGGAGCGGCAGGTCAAGGCTGCCGTGGAGCTGCTCGACGGCGGTTCGACGGTGCCCTTCATCGCCCGCTACCGCAAGGAAGCGACCGAGATGCTCGACGATGCGCAGTTGCGCACGCTCGAGGAGCGGCTGCGCTATCTGCGGGAGCTGGAGGAGCGGCGGACGGCGATCCTCGAATCGGTGCGCGAGCAGGGCAAGCTCACCGATGAGTTGGAGGCGCGGATCCTCGGCGCGGAGACGAAGGCGCGCCTGGAGGACATCTATCTGCCGTTCAAGCCGAAGCGGCGGACGAAGGCGCAGATCGCGCGCGAGGCGGGTCTTGAGCCGCTGGCCGAGGGCCTGCTCGGCGACGCGTCCGTAGAACCCCTGGCCGCGGCGGCGGCGTTCGTCGACGCCGACAAGGGCGTGGCCGACCCGCAGGCGGCCCTCGACGGTGCCCGCGCGATCCTCACCGAGCGCTTCTCGGAGGACGCCGACCTGATCGGCGAACTGCGTGAGCGCATGTGGGTGCGCGGGCGGCTGGCCGCCAAGGTGCGGGAGGGCAAGGAGGAGGCGGGCGCCAAGTTCGCCGACTACTTCGACTTCGCCGAGCCCTTCACGGAGCTGCCCTCGCACCGCATCCTGGCCATGCTGCGCGGCGAGAAGGAGGAGGTCCTCGACCTCGTCCTGGAGCCCGAGGAGCCCACGGACGGGCCTTCGTCGTACGAGGGGATCGTCGCGCACCGCTTCGGGATCGCCGACCGGGGCCGGCCCGGCGACAAGTGGCTGACGGACACGGTCCGTTGGGCCTGGCGCACCCGCATCCTCGTGCACCTGGGCATCGACCTGCGCCTCCGGTTGCGTACGGCCGCCGAGGACGAGGCGGTCAACGTCTTCGCGGCGAACCTGCGCGACCTGCTGCTCGCCGCCCCCGCTGGCACGCGCTCGACGCTGGGGCTCGACCCCGGATTCCGTACGGGCGTGAAGGTGGCCGTCGTCGACGCGACCGGCAAGGTCGTCGCCACGGACGTCATCTACCCGCACGTCCCGGCGAACAGGTGGGACGAAGCCATCGCCAAGCTCGCGCGGCTCGCCAAGGAGCACGCGGTCGAGCTGATCGCGATCGGGAACGGCACGGCGTCCCGAGAGACGGACAAGCTCGCCGGTGAACTCATCACCAAACACCCGGAGTTGAAGCTCACGAAGGTGATGGTGTCGGAGGCCGGCGCCTCCGTCTATTCGGCCTCGGCCTTCGCCTCGCAGGAGCTGCCCGGCATGGACGTGTCGCTGCGCGGCGCCGTGTCCATCGCGCGGCGCCTCCAGGACCCGCTGGCCGAGCTGGTGAAGATCGACCCGAAGTCGATCGGTGTCGGGCAGTACCAGCACGATCTGTCCGAGGTGAAGCTGTCCCGGTCGCTGGACGCGGTGGTCGAGGACTGTGTGAACGGCGTCGGGGTGGACGTGAACACGGCGTCCACGCCGCTGCTCGCGCGGGTGTCCGGCATCTCGTCCGGGCTCGCGGAGAACATCGTGGCGCACCGGGATGCCAACGGCCCGTTCAAGTCGCGGTCCGAGCTGAAGAGCGTGGCGCGGCTGGGTCCGAAGGCGTACGAGCAGTGCGCGGGGTTCCTCCGGATTCGCGGGGGTGACGATCCGCTGGACGCGTCCAGCGTGCACCCGGAGGCGTATCCCGTGGTGCGGCGGATGGTGAAGACGGCGGGCAGTGAGGTGGCCTCGCTGGTCGGTAACACGGGTGTGCTGCGCTCGCTGAAGCCGGGCGACTTCGTGGACGAGACGTTCGGTCTGCCGACGGTGACGGACATCCTGAAGGAGCTGGAGAAGCCGGGGCGTGACCCGCGGCCGGCCTTCAAGACGGCGACGTTCAAGGAGGGTGTGGAGAAGATCTCCGACCTGGCCTCCGGGATGGTGCTGGAGGGCGTCGTGACGAACGTGGCGGCGTTCGGGGCGTTCGTGGACGTCGGTGTCCACCAGGACGGCCTGGTGCACGTCTCCGCGATGTCGAAGACCTTCGTCAAGGACCCGCGGGACGTGGTCAAGCCCGGCGACATCGTCAAGGTGAAGGTCCTTGAGGTCGACATTCCGCGGAAGCGGATTTCTTTGACGCTGCGGTTGGATGACGAGGCCGCGCCCAAGGAGGCGCGCGGGCTCGGCGGGGATCTGCTGGGCGCGCT